>JADJLX010000002.1:600000-862045 GCA_016709865.1 Bacteroidales bacterium | reverse complement strand
TCCTTTATGTATTACCGCAAATCATGGACAGGGATTCTTAGGCTTGAATTTAGCGGCATGTTATTCATGTGTATTATTACCAGAAACATGTTGTGAGAAAATGAATAAATATTTGGATAGAGCAACTATAATAGGGACATTAAAATCAAGAGACATTGGACTCTTTTAAGTAAAAATTATTATGAAACTAGAAGATTTCTTTTCTGACTTTATAGAAAATACATTAATTGACATAGAAGATAGTCTAGAGGCATTTGAAGAAGCTGTCACAAATGATATTTTGGAATATTTAAAAGATTGTGGTGAAGTCTTAGAACCGGAAATATGCAGTGTCAAAATGCGTAATTTTAAAGTTAATGCATTTGATTATAGTGATGAAAATGAATCTATTGACTTATTTGTTACTATTGCTAAGAAGGGGAATAGTATCCAAAAGATATCTGATACCGACGTAATTTCTGCGTTTGAAAAAGCTAAAAACACAATCTCTTTAATAAGAAATGGGGATTTTGAAGGTAAAATTCAAGATTCAAATGATTCAATCGATGAACTTATTGGGATTATTAATGATTCAAAAAATATAATAAAGAATGCTCGAATTTTTTGTTTTGACCAACGGGATTTGTTCTGCGGAAACATTGTACCAAAAGATTACGAGGATGATGGTTATTTTTGGGATTATGAATTATGGGATATTGAAAGAATTTTTCAACAATATCTTATCAGATCAGGGAAACAGAAAAATTGGAAATTGATTTCGAAAATGAATATAGATATCAGTTGAGATGTCTTCAAATGGAGGATGTTAGTAATAATGTTGTTGATTATATTGCGATATTGCCTGCTTCTATTCTTGCTGATATGTTATGGTAGATACAAGCAAGGTCTATTAGAAAAGAATGTGAGAACATTTCTGCAATTTAAAGCTAAAGTTAATGGAGGAATTAGGGAAACCATTAAAAATACACTGACCTGTTTCTGGCCTATAATAATGGAATCTCAACAACTGCAGCTATGTTGAAGTAAAATGGGGAGGATGGAATTCCATTTATAAGCAAAATCGAGAATCTTCAGATTGTAAATGGAGGTCAGACTACAGCTTCCAATTTATTATTCTTCTGGAGAAAAAGGCGTAGACCTTAGTAAGGTTTTTGTTCAGATGAAAATATCTGTGATTAAGAAAGATACGACTATTCCTGAATTGGTATCTAAAATATCAAGATATGCAAATAGCCAGACAGCGGTTAAGAAGTCTGATTTCAGTTCAAACCTAAAAATTTCATACATCTATTGAAGATTTTTCAAGAAGTGAATGGATTCCTGTTTCAACAGGAGCCAAATCAACCTCAAATGGTATTATGAAAGGATTAGAGGTCAGTATCTTGATGAAAGATCAAGATTAATAACTTCCAAAGAGAAACAACACTTTGATGTTGAGTACCCCAAAAAACTAAAATTTAATAAAACTGATCTGGCAAAGTTTGAAATGTATTTGGCTTCAACAACCTTTTGATGTTGCCTCGGAGGTGAGAAAAATTTTAATGCTTTTGAAAAGTAATTCAATTTGGATACTTCAGGGCTTAAGATTTCTTATTTCCATAAGCTTATTGCAAAGGCAATACTGTTAAATACTATCAATAGAATCTTTTTTGAAATGAAACTTGGCAGCTATAGAGCTAATGTGGCGGCTTATGTTTTAGCATGGATTTCTTATAAAACAAATAAAAAGCTAAATCTTGAAAAAAATATGGATGGATCAAATGGTAACAGATGAGTTAAACAATTTGATTAGGCTTATGATACTAATAGTTTTTCAGCATATTACAACACCTTCAAGAGCGGGGAGAATATTACTGATTGGTACAAAAACAGGAATGTTGGCTTTTTGAAAGATAAAACTATTGATTTGTCATATATAGAACAGCAACTAATGACAAATGAAGATCTTAATAATGGTCAACTGTTGGGGCAATATTCCCAACAAGAATTAGATAATATTGAGAAAGTCTCTGAAAATTAAGAGCGATGTATGGTTTCTTTTTTAGCAAAATGGGCAAGAAAATCAGAAATTGACCGCATTTGACAGAAACTGGCATATAATGTAGAATCTTAATTAATCGAAAAAAACGCTGTCCCAAAACAGGCAAAAAACGCATTAAGAATCTACCAAAAGGTTATTGAAGACGGGTTTTCTTTGTAATTAAGATACACCCCCTTCCATCCTTTCACTGAAATGCTTTTCCGTCTCCTTATCAGTAAAGTAAACATAGCACCCTTTCATACCGCGGGTAAGAAGGGTACGGTAGATATTCTTAACATGTTTTTCGAAATTATCGGGACTTCTTTTAAGCATAGGGTCTTTGGTGGCTGAGATGTCGGCACTAATCTTTCCGGTGTTTTTATTTACACAAAGATCATTGCCTATAATTACGCCGATATAATCGAATTCAAATCCCTGTGCGGTGTAGATACAGCCTACCTGTTTAATTCCCTCCGGTCTGTACGCCCATTCATACCACCTCACATAACCCTTTGGTATTGAGGTTATCTTATCGTGTGTCTCCCAGGGCATTGCAAACTCCCCGATCCTCACATCCTTCAACAAGCTCACCTTTTTCATCTGTTTTGCTGCTCCATGGCCAGCAGAATCCTGCAACCATTCTTGCCGAGTTGGGCTTCTCAGCCTCCTTTTCTTTCAGGATCTCCATTATCTCCCGAGGTGAGGAGAAGATCCTGAAATCAAATCTGCCATCCTTCCTGAAAATCCTCTCTTCTTCTGAATACCCAAGAACTGATTCGAGCCATAACAGGTAGTCATTCGAACCCATGCACCTGTACTGCGTTTCGAGTGTAACTTCATGTATCCCGGCTCCGTACTTCAGTGCAGCCTCTTTAATAAGTGCCGAGCTTCCTACCTCTGAGGAGCGCACATTCTGCCTGTCGTCGATAAAGAAAACAGTTGTTTTTGAGCATCTTACAAGCTGCTCCATCTGGGGCATATCTGTCCTGTCTTCGGGTTTTGTATACTGGTGGTTGCTGTTTTTTTCTATTCTGTGGGCTTCATCAATAAGAAGAATGTCAAACTCATTCTCCTTCGTCCGGCTCGGAATAAACCTGAAAAGATTGGAAAACATTACTTCACCTCCTCTGCCAACAAGCTTTTGTAGTCCCGATGTAAATGGTTTCGATTTGCAGCCATAGAGAACATTCTTCTTCCTTAAAGCAGCTTCAGCAAGCACATTCAGTGCTATCACTGATTTGCCTGTCCCCGGTCCGCCATGCACAATAATTACAGCTTTCTCCTTTTTCTTCTCGCTAACCTGTACCTCGCCCAGATGAGGTTCTGGCCACAAGCTGTCTCATTTAGAAGCGAAAAGACAACATCGTTGTTTATGATCTTATGTACATTTTTCGAGCAGTTTCTTGGAGGTGCAGCCGGCTCTGCATAAAACGGTTGAAGATCTCAAAGCCTGAACCATGCTCAAGAAGTTCCCTGATCTTTATTCCAAGCAGCTTTGTATCCTCCTTTGTAAAGAGCGGAAATTCAGCAATAAGTTCTTTGTAAACAGGATGGTGCAGACCTTTTCCGTCGCTTCTTGAATAGTTATGGCAATAGGCACAGCTGAACAAAGAAAGAGCAGGTTCTTTCTCAAACTCCTCAACAAAACCCTGCATATAGTAATGGTATCCCTTAACCTGCTGCGAAGGGTGGGGGACAATCCTTTCCTTCCCCCGGTGTAAGTCTCAACAAAATTGCCTCTTCTGTTAATGATTTCACAGAAGACCATTGTTTCAGCTCAATCAGAACTACGTTTGAAATATCGTTCTTCCCTTTACTGAATAACAGACAGTCAAGCCTGCTCTGGTTATATGGCACCTCATATTCAAGTGCAACAAAAGTATCGTGTAATTTCCTAGCTCCAGCAGATCCCTCACCCTCGAGAGGCTGTTCTGCCACAAGAAACGAACTCGGTGTCCCCGGTTCTTTACCAAGCCTTGCCTTGTAGTTCTCCGACATGATATCGGAAATTGTATTTTCCCTGCACATCATCAATAAATCGTTCGGATGGCGCCTGGTAGATCAGCATCTGTAAAAATTATCGGTATGCGGTGCGGGGTTTGCGGCTTGCGGTTTTAGATGCCGCAAACCGGATGCCGCACACCGGTTGCCCTTCTTCATAATTCGTTATATTTTTTGGCCGTCCCTTCGATTTCTCGACCGGATATTTCTCCCCGTTCTTTTTATCTTCTCGAGGAACGATCTCCTTAACATCAAGATTATGTTTCCCTGCCAGAAGCAAGGCAAACGCAAACACATCGGCAAGTTCCTCTTTAGTTTGGTCCGGTCAACCTTTTCGCACTCCTCAGTCGGTTTCCAGAGAAAGAGCTCATTCAGCTCGGCAGCCTCAATAGACAATGCCAGCGCCAGGTCTTTTGTGTTGTGGAACTGATCCCAGTGGCGGGCATCGCGGAATTTGACCAGTTCGTCAATCAGTATTTGAATGTCATTCATTGGTGGTGGATTGAGGGACTAATGTAGTGAAAAATGTATTATGTATTATGTACTATAGATGATGGAAGAAGGACGCACGATGCACGACACACGACGCACGATTCACGGCGCGAAGGCGTAATGGCGCAAGGGCTCAACGGCGAATACTTCTATTACGGAAGAAATCACTCTCTTTCCGGTGGTCTTCCTTCCGGTTCCGGCTGCCGACAGATTGTTTCTCAACATCGTAAGAAGTCATTGATTCAGGTTAAGATGCCATTGCTTAAGTCTATGATGTCATTGTTTAAGTAAAAGATGACATTGTTTCATGCTAAGATGACATTGTTTAAGTCGAAGATGCCATTGTTTGACTCTAAGCTGACATTGTTTCAGGTGAAGAGGTAATTGTTTGAGGAAAGAAGAAGAAACAGGCATTCAATAGTCATTCAATAGTCATTCAATAGTCATTATCAATCAATGAATATTCAATTGTCATTCAATTGTAGAACAATCAAATGACAACGAATGACGCCGAAGGCAAATGACGCGCAGCAAAAGACACGAAGTAACCGACGGCGCAGCCAAATGACACATCTTTCTATCATCTCTTATAATACATAATACATTGTTGCCTGTCTTCTGTTACTCCAGTAAGATCTCAGCTGGAATTCTCAACTTTTATATAAAGATTTTATCACGTTAAGAGTCGGCTTTCTTCTGTTCGTAATTTCGCTAACCCTGTTTGACTTCCCAATATATTGTATAAGGTCGGCCTTTTGTTATATCCATTTGTTCCATTCGGAAACTTAATAGCATCAACCGGGTCTGGCGGAGCAACGGATAATGTTTCATCTCATATGATTCAACTAAAGTTACCAGCAAATCCATTTCATCACCCTGCGGAGTATCTTTCTTTCTCCTAATAACTCAACCTGCGAACCGCTGAATTATAGTCCTGCTCTGTTTTAATAGGTCTGATCTCCATAATTAAATCGTTTTAACATCAACTTTGTCATACTGCTTATGAGTTCCGATAAACCTTACAAATACCACCTGAAATTCATAATCAATTGCAACAACTAATCTGTAGGCATTTCCTTTTATATTAAAGACAACCCTGCCTTCACCAACAACACTGGCATTTTTATACTGTTGCTTCAAATCATTGGAACTGGTCCACTCTGCTGTCTTTACCTCATGATACCATGCCCGTAATGAAGCTTCAGAATCTGCATATTCCGGCTTTTCAAAAAACTCTCTCAATGTTTTGAAAGCAATAATTCTCATCTTGCAAAAATAAGAATAATTTGTATAATATCCCAATTTGGGATATTATTTTTTAAATGCTTTTTAATGAAGTTTTCATATTTTAGTACTTAATAATTCCGGGAGTTATGTACTATCTGGCTTTCAAAATCCCGGAAAAAGATTGCCCGTGTTGTAATGGATAATGTAAATACTGTTTTTGAATAAGGAAAAACTGAATTTAGACATGTTCTGGTTTGATGCTTAAAAGACTAAAGACATAAGACTGAAGGATTTTAAAAATAAGACTTATTTGTGATGATAATACAAAGATCTCAGAAAAACTGATCGATAAGTTCTTACTATACTATGCAGCAGGCCGTAACAATCTGGAGCATGATATGAACCAAAGATTTATGGCTTACAGGCATCTTGATCCTTTCTTCACCACCGACCGTGGTTTTACGGCACTCGTTGATGGCTTAAATGAATATGGGTTTAGTGTTTCTGACGATCCGTTTCTAAGAGTCAATTTGTCGATGGTTACAACTGCATCTGATATTCTGACAAAGCAAATTATGCTGTCAGAATATGAAGGTCTGTTTGCTAAGAATACCACCCGGAATCAAAGAGAAGCATTGATGACCTGAATTTTTTTATGAACATTGTCCTTCCCGATATAAATGCAGGTATTGAACCTGATATTGATGCTGCCGCACAAATGGCAGGAATTGATATTGGCACTGCGAAAAGTCTTGTTAAGAAGTTACAGGGAAGTATTAATAAACTCAAAAAAGATACCCGTAAAAAATAGGTGGATAAAAAGGTTCTCCATCTACAATTCCTTTTAGCGCCGGTGATAGCCTTCACACATAAACAGATACCGCTCCGGCGCCAGATCTTATTGGAGCCTGGGGTTCTACAAATAGTTCGCTGCTCTGCAGCTGAAAACCATAAAGTATGCTTCTCCTGGGCCCTGCGCCCTACTAGTAAATGACGGCGCAGCCAAATGACATCGTTTCTTCTTCCTACTTTACCCGCCTTTTTTCACCGGTTTTTATTATAATCCCTTTCTCCATTCATATTTTACACCGTTCCCGTAATTCACAAGGACATCATATGTTCCGGGTGGACAAGCTGTAACATGGGTTGCAGGTTCATATGAAATGATCTCAAGTTTAGTCAGTCTTGTGGCTTTTCCTTTTGAGTTGCTGCAGTGCCTGACGGATAGAGATGCAGAATCTTTACCTGTATACCCCGCCGGTATATGTAATCTCACCTCCATTCAGGTTAAAAAAGATCTTATACGACATATCAGGCTTCATTTCGAAGTTCTCCAGCCATACTTTTTGTAATTTGCCTTTTATCTCGATTGCAATAAGCACATCGTAGTGCCGCCTGGTTTGATCTTCCTGCACAATCACCCATAGGCTCATCAGGAGGAATTGCTTTTTGCATGATTTCCTTTGGATAGAACCTTGGGAGACCCCAGTTCAGATTCTGCTGGTTGTTGCCTTTATATCTGTTAACTGTGGAAGTATAATATGAAAGGCCTTTCTGATTTCCTGTACTGCTTCTTGATCCTTACCTGATACTCATAGACGTTTACCGATACAGTGGTTTGGCTTCTTCTTAATAATTACATTCCCCACATCGAAGCTGATTGGTTCCCGGCTGACCCGAGAGGTTCAGCACTATCTTCAGAGAATAGGTCCCGGTGTAAGATTCTGCTCATCTATTTCTTTTCCCTCGCTGAAGACCTTATATGACGATCCTGATATCAGATCACCGACAGTACTGATGTTAACGACAAGTGGTTTTGTTGAGGAATTAAATCCTGCTGTATCGTACCGGGAGTTTACCTGCACCCTGTTCCAGCAATTCTCCGTTTTTACAACGATTCCATTATCCAGCACATACGAATAGTTAGATATATTCTGCCCCTGCAGAAAAAGTAAGCACTGACAAAACTGATGATAGAACGACAATTTTTTTCATAACTCTTTATCTGATATGGTAATACATATACCAAATTTAAACAATTCATAACAAATAATAGTATTCATCAGACGTTCAATTCGCACCGAAATGGCAATGGTCATTAGATTGCCATTCAGTAGTCATTCAATGGTCATTCAATCGCAGAACAATCAATGACCACTAATGACGGCCGCAGGCCAAATGACACGAAGTAAATGACGGCGCAGCCACATGACGCCGAAGGCTAATGACACGAAGTAAATGACAATAAATGACACGAAGTAAATGACGCCGCAGGCAAATTACATTCTTCCGTACCCCGTAAACTCCGTCGGATACGACGTATCCTCAAGCCACAATATCCTGGCCCCCTTAATACAGCTGAAATAGGCATTATAAGTCTTTGGTTTTCCCTCGAGATCGGAGAAATGGATCTGCCAGTTATTGGGATGGGTTGCCACACCTGACGACTTCGCATTCTGAAACTTTATGCTTCCGACAAAACCGCTGGCCACCGAGATCTCCCACTTGTAGTTGCCGCCCGCCTCAAACTCAAATGTCTGCGATGAGGAGTGGGTGTTCATTCCGGCATTGGCTCCCGTATAGACATTAACATACTGAAGCATTCCCGAGTAGTTATTTGTCCATTTGCCCGTGAGATCGGCCGGCGCTACAGCAAAACGGTTGTACCACGACAGTTTACTCAGCGGATCCCACATGCTGCTATCGGTATAATAATCAGGTTTATTTATGTCGATCCCGAAAGCCTGAACAAAAGCGTTCCTGTCGGGACAGATGATCTCAATCCAGCCGGTTTCACCCTTCCTGAAGAGAGCAACAAACATTCTTTTTCCCGAGGCATTATCAGTTACATCGCCTGTGCCAAAATATGCCGGCTCGTAGGCCACAGCTCCCGTCAGGACTGAAAAATTCTGAAGGTTTGAATACCTGCCGGCAACAAGAATGTTCCAGGCGTTAGAGGTTACCGCAGTGTAATCGTAACTCGGTGTCCCGGCTGCAGGATTGGGATAATGCAGTAATACTGTAATGTTGCCCTTCACAACCTCCACCCAGTCGGACCTCTCGGTTCCTTTCCAGCCATCGTCGAAGTTTGTGGAAGAGAAGAAGTAGGCGGTAGAGGCTTTAGAAGCTGTAGATGTTGGAGGTGTTGAAGGAGTTGAAGGGGTTGAAGGAGTTGAAATGGTTGAAGGAGTTGAAGAGGTTGAAAGACTTGCAGGACTTGCAAGACTTGCATGACCTGCAGGACTTTCTTGACTTGCATGACCTGCAGGACTGATTTTTTCTTCCGGTTTTTGTACTTCCGGAAGAATCGCATTTGCAAAATATAGAAGAGTCGATTTGGAGTCGGCATTGAAATAGCTTATTACTGTTCGTTTTTCTTTATATAACCACGAATATCTTTCATCGTCAGTTACCGGAACAATACTCCAGCCCTTTGCCTTCAGTTTCAATGAAAGGGAGTCTTTATTGAATCCACCCGGCACTGCAGCAGGCAGCATCAGCACCTCAGTCCCTGAAAGACTTGCCTTTACCTTATTCGTTTCGATACCCAGCAGGATATCTGTTGCAGCAACGCTAATAAACCTGCTGTCTTTTTTGCTCCCTGCTGGAAGAGAGATTCCGGTAACTGATGATGCTGAAACAGGAGTCACATTTTTCTGAGCAACGACAGGTGCCGAAAAAGCAAGCAGAACAAACAGGGCAAAAGATTTCATATTTTTCTTACAAACGGGTTAATAATAAATCACTAACAAACCGGATGCGTAATATGTTTAACTTTTGCATTTCTGGTTTTATATTGTAATTTTGAGTTGAAACGCTCGCTGCGTTATACATTTTAATTTTTTAGAAAAGAAAGGAAATCACAAATTGTGACACCCTTATGCTGTGCTGTTATTTATTAAATTATATAAGTTATGTGGACTCCAATTTCCATTGATAAGTTCTTAAAGATTCACTTAAAGAAGAATCCCGATGAAAATGAAAAAGTTTTAAGAGTACGGATTGAAGCCGCCCTTGATGATTATAAAAATGAAGTAAAATGCCAATGTGGCAAGGATATCTGGATTGTGGGATCGGCATCTGCCCCATTTGCCTGTTTCAGTTGCATTACAGGGATAGCTCATCCCCGGGGTGATTATGAAATTGATTCGGCTCTTGATAAAAGAGATAAATATGGCCGTAGAAATATTGATGAAATGGATCCGGGGAATATTTCGGGAATCTTCGATGATGACGGATATGAGATCAGACGCGAAACTATTAAAATGCAGCCTCTCTGTTTATCATGCATAAAAAATAACAGTGATGACTGGGAAGATGATATTTTGTGTAATCTGAATCGTGCAGACCGGACAAACGATGAAGAATTCAAATGTTACTCCTACGAGAAATTGTGATGAAATCAGAGTTTTCAAGAGTTTGGAATCTTGAGGCCGTAATTTGCGTCCTCAAAATATGTGTATAACAGAAATGTACAGGAAGGGCATAAAATTTAAACGTTCCGCTTTTGGCGGAACGTCGGCCCGAGGATGCTATCTTCGGGGCTGTTCAAGTGATACAAATGTAATACAAAGTCCTATTTCATACAAATATTTAATAACTTAAAATGCAAATGCTGATAAGTATGATACTGCAATTTTGAACTCCGGAGGAAGTCACAAAAGCAGATGGTTACATTCTGCATAAGCCAGTCGAATGGTAACCCTCTTTCAGTCTGGTCATACCTTGTTAGAACAATCGAATGACCCCTTCGAGTTCTTCTCAGTGTAGCTCCATGCTCTCCGTGTCTCCGTGGTTATTGGATTTGCCCTGCCCCCTTCGCCCTGTGCCCTGTGCCTTTCTCACATCATCTATCATCTATAATACATAATACATAATACATCCTTCCGTCTTCGGTCTTCGGTCTCCGGTCTTCCGTCTCCTCCAAACAATTTACAATGCAGCCATAATTATTTATTCCCCAATCTTAATATCTTTACTCTCCTAATAAAATTTACAATAATGAAGAACACAATGTTAAAGAACCGCTTACTGATTTCCCTGATAATCCTCCTTGGATTGTCAGCAAATGCACAGACAACTAACACTAAAGCAGTAAAAAACGACTATTACGTTGCTGCATATATCTGGCCTTCGTGCCATCCCGATCCCCTGGCCACAAAGATGCTCTGGGCCGATGGCACCGGCGAGTGGGAGGTGATAAAGAAGGGCAATCCACGCTTCGACGGACACTATCAGCCGCGTCAGCCGCTATGGGGATATGAGCTCGACAACGATCCGAAAGTTGTTGAGAAATGGATAGACGTTGCCACCGACCACGGTGTAAATGTTTTCGTTTACGACTGGTACTGGTACGAAGAGGGTCCTTTCCTTGAGAGCGCCCTGAACGATGGTTTCCTGAAAGCCTCCAACAACGGGAAGATGCAGTTCTACATCATGTGGGCCAACCACGATGTGAAATATAACTACTGGAACTATCATCGTTATAAGGATAATGAGAATATCCTCTGGAACGCCAAAATAGACTGGAAAAACTATAAGATCATTGTCGACCGGATCATCAGACAGTATTTCAAAAGGCCAAATTATTTCAAGATAAACGGAGAACCGGTCTTTTCAATCTTCAGCATTGAGAAACTGCTCGAGAGCTCTGGAAACAGTGCCGAAGAAGCACGTAAGGCGCTTGATTATTTTCGCGATGAGGTGAAGAAAGCAGGTTTCCCCGGACTGCATATCCAGTGGAACCAGGGGGGAGGCTCCGTGATGTCGGCAAAGGCTGCGGAAGAGTTTACCAGGAAGGTGAAAGTAATGGGCTTCAACAGCGTTGCCATGTATAATATGGGTGGACGTGTTGAAGACTATATAACTTACGGTACCAACTCAATTAAGATCCGCGAACAGATGGATGCCATACTCGATGTCCCGGTATTCCCGTGTGTCTCCATCGGCTGGGACGATACACCGCGTTTCCCCGCCAAGGGCATTAAGGATGTGGTGCATTACAATAACACACCGCAGAGTTTTGCAGCTCTCCTCTCGAAGGCAAAAAAGTACGCCGACTCACATCCCGAACAGCCTAAGCTGATAACAATCAATGCCTGGAATGAATGGGTGGAAGGCAGCTATCTGCTGCCCGACATGCAAAATGGCTTCGGCTATCTCGAGGCAGTGAAGGAAGTCATCCTCGACGGCAAATACGGGAGGTATTAGGGATAGCGAAGAGCCTGGCTCATGGATGGCGATGAGTTGTAAAAAGGTTTCCCCTCCTTTTGAAGGAGGGGTGGCCGCAAGTAAATCTTAGGTAGACGATTTAAAATTCTTGTTGCGGCCGGGGTGGTTGATTAGTAATTTCTTTGTTTTTAATTTGCATTAACAACAGAAGAAAAGAATCAACCACCCCGTCCGGGAAATTAGTTTTGTATTAATCAGACAATTTGCTGTCCCGGCCACCCCTCCTTCAAAAGGAGGGGAAACTTACTATATAGTATCTCATTTATCCCAAAGTTTAAGTTTTGGTTACGACTCTGAAGAGTAGTTAAGTTTGTAACAGGTAAATTAATTAACTTCGAACAAAGATTTGATTTCATGATAGTACTCGACATAGAAACCACCGGCACTGATCCGCAGCTTCATTCGATTGTTGAAGTGGGAGCTATCGATTTTGATCATCCCGACAATTATTTTAATGAAAGATGTCAGATCCGGGAGGGGGCAGAAATTGATCCTGCGGCATTGGAAATAAATGGCCTGACGGTTAAGGAAATTAATGATAAGTCTTTACTTAATCAGAGGGAATTAATATCCCGCTTCATTGCATGGATGGATCAGATAGAAGATAAGACCATTGCAGGTCAGAACGTGGATTTTGATATAAGCTTCTTTAACGAGAGTTCTGCGCGATGCGGGTTGAACTTCAGACTTGGAAAAAGAAAAGTCGATCAGCATTCGATTGTGTACGCTCATTATCTGAAAAGAAATATAAAGCCTCCTCTTAAAGACGGATTCTCAGGACTGAACAGCGATTTAATAATGAAATATGTCGGATTGCCTGCGGAGCCAAAACCACACAGGGCAATCAACGGAGCACGATATGAGGCAGAAGCCCTGTCGAGACTGATCAATGGAAAGGGCATGTTTGATGAATTTGCAGGGCATGTAATACCGGATTTCCTTCAAAAGTAGAATAGAGTACCCGAAAAGAAGAACTTACACAGAGTTCCACAGAGAAGACACAGAGTGCCACAGAGGACTTTTGCCCTGAGCTCCGTGCCCTGCGCTTTTAACTTCGGTCTTCGGTCTCCGGTCTCCGTGCCTCTCCGTGTTCTCAGTGTCTCCGTGGTAAAAAAAGAACTTACACAGAGTTCCACAGAGAAGACACAGAGTTCCACAGAGGGCTTTTGCCCTGAGCCCCGTGCTCCGTGCCCTGCGCTTATTACTCCGGTCTTCGGTCTCCGTGTCTCTCCGTGTTCTCAGTGTCTCCGTGGTAAAAAAGAGCTAACATCCTGAATATAGGAATCGAAAACAATCCTGCTCCACGTCTCCATCCCCTCATAAAACTCAGCCAGATTGGATCTCTCCACCCACTCTGCAGTCATTTTCTCGGTTTCATTTATAAATACCTCTTTATTTGAAACCCTGATGTTGTAAAGGAGTCCGGTGTGAAACCTGCCCACCGGTATTGTATCATCATTTATGAAGCCTATAAATTCTATATCCTCTATCCGGCATCCGTTGAGCAACCTGACCTCTTCAGATAATTCTCTTTTTAATTCATCGGTGAGGTACTGCTCATCAGGTTCCTCAGAGCCCCCGGGATTCATATGCCCCCCGGCTCCCAAAGTAAATAAATTGTGTAATCTCTTTTCTCTCTGTCCCGTTGATCTCCTGAATAAATAAAACCAATCTCCACATGTTATTACCCCATACGGAATAATCTGTTTAAATGACGGATCTTCCTCCAGTTCAGCTCTTTTCCGGAACAGACCCTGCTGTACAATCCTCTTTAGTACCTCACGCTTCTCCGGGATTAACCCCTTCTCTTTATATGGTATAAATTTCCAGAGCTCATCTGTTGGAACGGCAAAAACGGACTCGTCTATTTTATTCATAGTCTAAATCTTCGGGATAAAGGTAACAGTTAATTCACAAAGTTTTCGTCAGCAAAAAGACCTCATCCGGGTAGAGGTATAGAATTAATCCCTGATAGGTTTCCCCTCCTTTTGAAGGAGGGGTGGACGCAAGTAAAATCTATAATATTTATTTAAAAATTTCTTTTGCGGCCGGGGTGGTTGATTACTTGCATTCTACAAGACAAATTTGCGTTCCAGGAAACTGAGATTGTAAAAAAAGAGATAAGGAATACCTCTAAAAATATTAGGAACCTAAATAACAAATCAACCACCCCGGCCGGAATCAGAATTTGTCTCATAATTAATAGGCGGTCCGGCCACCCCTCCTTCAAAAGGAGGGGAAATTTTATAATGGTCAATCTCCTCCAATTTTTCAATCCGCATACCGCAATTTGCACACCGCATGCCACGTACCGCACACCGCACACCGCACACCGCACGCCGACTCACACCGCCATACTTCTCCTTATCGCCGGATGCGGATCATAATCCTCCACAACGAAATCATCAATTGTAAGCTGATCGAAAGGTTTTTTTGTTATACGCAGTTTAGGCATCTTCTTCGGCTCCCTCGAAAGCTGTTCCAGGATAGCAGTTACATGATCATATTTCTCCTCATTGCCATCGCTTGGCGCATTTTTATTGATCCATTCCACAACATCCAGGTACTGTTCCCTTGCAGTAACGGCTCTGATCCTTTTCTGCACCTCCCTGAAATTCTCTTTATGCCATGCTGTTCTCTTGCCGATGCCTGCATAAAAATGTGAATCACCGAAAGTATGTATGAATGTCTTCGGAACCATCCCTGCTTCCTGTGCAATTACCTGCGTAAGGGCAGCATAACTGGCTATGTTGAAAGGAACACCGAGGAACTGATCACAGCTGCGCTGGTAGAGCTGCAGTTCCATCTCGCCCTCCTCGTTGGCTGTTGCCTGGTAGAGAACATGACACGGAGGTAAAGACATCTGCGGAGTGTCGCCCGGATTCCACGAATCAACAATATGTTTCTTCCCGGTAGGTTTCTTGCGGAGTCCGTCAATCAGGTTACTCAGCTGATCTATTTCAATAAACTTCTTTTTATCGTGATCAAAATATTCCCATCTTCTCCACTGTTTCCCGTAGATTGGTCCGGCATCGCCCCAGCGGGCTGCGAACTCAGCATCTTCTCTTACCCTCTGGCCGTATTCTTCCATAGCCTTATCCCAGTCGGGGGAATACTTGGCAATGCTCTCGGGGAAGATCCCTTCTTTTTTCATCCCGGGGAGGTTGGCCTGAAAAGCATCGGGCCGCCATACAGGGGCATTATTATCTTCAAGATATTTGATATTGGTATCACCTCTGAGGAACCAGATAGTCTCATGGAACATAGACCGTGTAGCCATTTTTTTGGTAGTCAGCAGCGGATATCCCTCCCTGAGATCATATTCGTTCTGATAACCAAATAAGGATATTATCCCTGCCTCTTTGCTTCCCCCTTTAAAATTAGAACGGTTGGAAGTTAAAATTGCTTTTGAGTGATCTAGATATTGTTGTGCCATTTTTAATCGGTTTAAAATCAGTACTATGCCTTAAGGATAATTACAATCCGGTAATTTTTAAAATTAGTTATTATTCCTGTCCGGCATCAGAATACCGACTTTACTTAATAGACAAATTATTAACAATCAATGACAATAAATGACAGCGCAGCCAAATGACGCCGAAGGCAAATGACACACAGTAAATGACTGCACAGCCAAATGACACATTCAAAATCTCAGTGTACCTCTATGCTCTCCGTGTCTCTGTGGTTTTTTGCCCCCAGCTCCCTGCCCCTCGCCCTCTGCTTTTTTTTACCGCAGAGTGCCGCAGAGTTTTTTCGCAGAGAACCGCAGAGAAGAACCATCGGAATAAGGAGAAAGGGAGATGGGGGGAAGGGGAGAATGGGAGATATGAGGACCGCAAGACTGCAAGACCGCACGACCGCAAGACAATTCTCCCCATCATCTATCATCAATAATACATAATACATTATTCCTCTTCCAAAGATTTTTTTTTAAATGTTCTGAACGGATTGAAAAGATTCAATACATTTGGGTAGTGTTGAATATTTATCGCTCCTTAATGAGGAATATAGTTTTTCTTTTTCTTTTGGTCCCTCTGACTCTGAATGCCGGGGAGTTGTCATACAGATGGAAACACACTGATACCCTGAAAGTAGAGGGAGATTCTGCAAGGCTAAGTTATCTTCTCACCTTATGCTGGGAGCATAGAAATGCCGCCCCTGAGCTCTCTGTAAAATATGGCACTCAGGCAATCGATCTTGCTGTTCTGACAAACGATTATAATAGTCTTTCAAAAGCTTATGGTTTTGTGGGAGTCGCTTACAGGATTATGGGGAAATACTCCAGGGCCGTCGACTATTACTATAAGGGTCTGGAAGTATCTGTTAAATACGGTTTAACCGAGCAGGCCGGTTATTCATATCTTAATCTTGCTAACCTCTATGTTTATCAGGAATTGTCTGCTCTGGCGACAGAGAACCTGAAAAAGGCCGGAAAAATAGCCGGGGAACTTGCTCTGAAACCGATGCTTGCTTATGTTAATATGTACCAGGGCAGAATTTTCAGTCTCGACGGAAAGCTCGACAGCGCGCTGATAAGCTACAGACAGTCACTATCGCTGAGGCAGGAACTTAATCAACTGGCAGAGCAGGCTACCTGCTATAAATATATTGGAGATATCTATTTTATGCAGGGCGACTTAAAAGCTGCAAATGACAACTATAACCTGTCGCTTGAAAAAGTTGACAAAGAGAATGATAAGGATTTGTATGCCAACCTTTTGATTAAGAAATCACTTATTTTTCTGAACCATAATGATATCAGGCAAGCCTCATCCCTGGCCGGCGAAGCTTACAAAACTGCATGTGAAATAGGGGCTAATATGACAATAAAAGATGCCCTGAATGTACTTGTTAAGCTGTCTTTATTAAACAAGGATTATAAAACAGCATCAGAATTACAGCAAAAAGTAATTCAGTATAATGATACTTTATTCAGCAAACAGTTATCTGAAAAGATCTTTTTATTAGAATACCAGCTTGAAAAGCAACAGAGAAATGCTAAAATTGATTTGCTGAATAAGGATAACACAATAAAAGATCTCCGTATTCGGCGAATAAGGATAATAAGTATTGCTCTAACAACATTGGTTCTTCTGCTGGCAGCAGTTTTTATTGTTCTCCTCTCACTTCTGAAGCAAAGGAGAAAGCATGAAGAGCTTCTTGAGCTGCAAAACCGCGAAATTACTAAACAGAGTGAAGCTATTGAACTGCAAAACAAGAAACTGACTGAATCGAATGAGAAACTCGAAATATCGGAAGCAGAACTCAAGAGGATAGTCCAGACAAAAGACAAACTCTTCTCAATAATAGCACATGATCTCAGGAATCCGTTTACAGCCCTCATTGGACTGACAGAACTTTTGCACGAGAATGCAGGCAATATCGACTCAAAGGAGATGTATGTTTATGTAACGATGATAAATGAATCATCGCATAAATTGCTGCAGCTTATTGAGAATTTACTGCAATGGGCAAGGAGTCAGACAGGTACACTGAAACTTGTAAAAAGTGAACTTGTTCTCTGGAACCTGACAGAGGATGTGCTGAAGATTTATTCGACCCAGGCTGAAGCAAAAGGAATCAGTCTGAAGAATGAAATACCCGGGGATATTAAAGTATATGCAGATCAGGAAATTCTTGCAACGGTAATCAGGAACCTGATTTCGAACGGTATTAAATACACGCGGAAGGGCGGAAGTGTCAACTGCTCAGCTTCCGGGGATAATGGAAAAGTAGTCCTGAAGATTTCAGATACCGGCGTAGGAATGAGCAGTCAGATGCTCGAAAAACTTTTCAGTATTGAGAATACCTTCACAACGGAAGGAACCGGCAACGAGGTGGGGACAGGTTTAGGACTTGTCATCTGCAAAGAATTTATTGAAACACTCGGCGGCACTATTTCTATCGAAAGCATGCCTGGTACCGGGACTACAGTTTTTGTCACATTACCGGCTTCTTAAAAGGTCATTCAGTAGTCATTCAGTAGTCATTCAATGGTCATTCGATAGTCATTCGATAGTCATTCGATGGTCATTCAATTGTAAAACAATCAATGACAATCAATGACGGCCGAAGGCCAAATGACACGCAGTAAATGACACGCAATAAATGACAGACTGTAACTGAATATATGCATGATACATTTCCCCTCCTTTTGAAGGAGGGGTGGCCGGGAGTGCTGATTATCTGAATTTTACGAAGTCAGATTTCCCGGACGGGGTGGTTGATTGTTTATTCAAAAACAGGATTTTTATTCTTGAAGTTTTTCCTAATCTCATTTTTTACAAATTCAGGATCCTGGAATACTAATCTGTTTTCAAACCTAAGTATTGAAAATCCAAGGCCTTCAAGATATTGATCTCTTTTAATGTCTTTTTCTATTTTATGATATTCACCATGCGGATTACCATCAAGTTCAATTATTAGTTTTTCTGAAGCACAAAAAAAGTCAACTATGTAATTGCCAATACTGTGTTGTCTTCTGAATTTTCTTAAATCAAGTTTCTTTGACTTTAAAATGTTCCATAACTCAGCCTCAGCGGAAGTGGACCTGTTCCTGAGTGTTGATCTGAAGAACTTAAGACTTTTCCTGTTAAAGATGTTTTGGTTTTTCATACCAATAAAGGTAAGAAGAAAACAGGGAATCAACCACCCCGGTCGGGAAATAAAATATGGTAAATAAATGATAATCAATCATCCCGACCACCCCTCCTTCAAAAGGAGGGGAAATTTTATAATGTTCAATCTCCCTCAATCTTCAATACGCATATCCAGTCCTCAGTACCCAGTACCCAGCACCCAGCACCCAGCACCCAGCACCCAGCACCCAGCACCATTGCTCCTGTACTGAGAAATATTCCGCATTTAACTAATTATTTGTTTGTAATACTAATAAATTAGTTATAAATTCGTTATAGTTGAATTAAACACAGTATTCATTCATTCTTATTCACTTATACTTTTCTTATGAAATATTTATGTCTGTTATTGTTAAGCCTTACTGTTTCCTTACTGTTACCGGCACAAAATAAAGTTACCAGCTACCAGGTAAGCGGACAGATTGTTGAGAAAACCACAGGCAAAGGTGTTCCTTTTGCCACTGTAATGATTAAAAACGATAGTCTAAAGATTGTAAAGGCAATGGCCAGCGATGCAACAGGTAAGTTCACTGTCAGTCTGACAGCTCCGCTTAAATATACTTTAACTGCTTCCTCAGTCGGTTTCAAGGAATTTAAAATACCAATAGTGGTATCCCAGCCGAGAACCGATCTGGGAAAACTGATAATGGAAGAGGGAGTTATGCTGAAAGAGGTCACTGTAACCGCTCAGAAGCCTCTTGTTAGAATTGATCCCGACAAGATCACCTACAGCATGGAGGCTGATCCAGAGGCACAGGCTAACAACGCTCTGGAAATGCTTCGGAAAGTCCCGCTCATTACAGTTGATGCCGAGGAAAATATAACTCTTAACGGTCAGTCAAATTTCAAAGTGCTTGTGAACGGTAAGAGCTCCTCAATGATGTCTGCAAACTTCAAGGAGGCCTTAAAGAGTCTTCCTGCCAATACAATAAAAGACATAGAGGTTATCACAAACCCTTCTTCAAAATATGATGCTGAGGGTGTCGGAGGGATAATCAATATTATTACAGCCAAAAAAACAATAAACGGGTACAATGGCAGCATCAACTCAGGTGTTGATGTCCGGGGAAGTGTTAACCTGGGTGCTTACCTGGCTGTAAAAATTAAAAAATTCAGTTTATCATCACGTTATTACGGCAGCCAGTTCGTTCAGCCCGAATCGCGTACAATAAGTAACACCGAATATTTTAATAATTCCGATTATCATTATTCAGCTTCAGAGAGCACCAGCAACTACAAAGGGTTATCCAACGGTTACCAGGGTGAGGCAAGCTATGATATAGATTCACTTAATCTTATCAGTCTCGCTTTCTGGGGATCTCAGAGCAATTACCAGAATAACAGCTTTTCCGAGACACAGTACATGAATACCGATAATGATATTACCCGGTTGTATAATAACCATATAAATAGCACCAACAAAGCAGGATTCCTCTCGGGGAATATCGACTATCAAAAGACTTACAAGAAGCCCGACAAATCCCTCACCTTTTCCTACAAGCTCGATAATAATCCGCGGCTTTCAAGGAACAACAGCGGTGTGGACGGATTAGTAAACTATCCTTCATACAGCCAGGTCTCGGAGAATGAGGCTGTGGGAAGGGAACAGACTTTCCAGGCAGATTACTATGATCCGATCACAAAGAAGCACCAGATTGAAGGAGGACTGAAATTCATCCTGAGGCAAAACATAAGCAGCTCCGAGATCATTCGCGACAACATAAAACTCGACAATGTGAATGATCTCGATTATGATCAGTACATAATGGGTTTGTATGCCGGTTATCTGATTAAGTGGAAGAAGCTCAGCACAAAAGCCGGATTGCGTCTTGAGCGGACGTGGAACGATGGCACATCCCGGACTTCTGGCATCAACACTGATTTTACGAACAGGCTTTTCAACCTGGTGCCATACATTACTTTCTCATACATGCCTAAACAGGGCCAGACAGTAAAACTATCATATACCCAAAGGCTTTCGAGGCCAGGCATCTGGTACCTGAATCCTTATGTTAACAACAGCGATTCGCTCAATATTAGTTATGGTAATCCCATGCTGAAATCTGAAGTGTCGCATTCATTCGAGCTTGGGTATACATACTTTGCACCCAAATTCAATTTTTCAGTTACCTCCTCTTCAAGTTTTGCCAATAATTCAATTGAGAGGATCTCAAGAGTTGAATCAAACGGATCTACAGCCAGCACTTACGAAAACATCGGAAAGGATCAGCTTTACAGATTAAACACTTATCTATCATACCGTCCCTCCGGTAAGCTCAATGTCTTTTTCAACGGCGGAGTAACCTACAGTAAGCTTGAAGCCATGACAGCCTATTCTATAAATAACGAGGGCTTTAGCTATCAGGGTTATGTAGGAGGGAGGAGGACACTCTGGAAAGACGGCTCGGTAAATGTCAATGTGGGATTATATTCTTCGAGCATTATGCTGCAGGGAAGGTCTTCATCATTCTTTTACACAGGCTTAAGCCTTTCTCAGTATTTCCTGAAGCGCAAACTTATGCTCTCTGTCTCTGCCACAGACCCGTTCTGGTACAGGAAGACGTACAAAAGCGAATCGCAGGATATAACATTCTTCTCTCATATGGAGAATTCATATCCTGCCCAAAACCTCAGGATAAACGTAGCCTATAATTTCGGTAAGCTCGATCTGCAGGTGAAGAAAGCACGGAGAGGTATCAGAAACGACGATTTAAAAAGCGGCGGAGAATCCTCGGGTACAACTACAACGCAACAGTAGGAAGTCTTGTCATTCTAAGAGAAGCGGAGAAGGGGAGGATCGGAGAGGGGGGGATGAACAATACCATCCCCTGTCTGTTAATTAATTAACAGATGAAATATATTCGAAATGGAAAATTATATTAAAAACCTGGGCGGGAGAAAAGTGGTGGTGGTTGGTGCAGGATCGGTAGGTGCAACCTACTGTTATGCCCTTGCACAAACCGGAATGGCTAATGAGATAGTAATAATAGATAAAAATGAGGAGCTGGCAAAGGGACAGGTATCTGACCTGGTTCATGGTCAGCCATTTTTCCCGACGGTAAATATACGTCAGGGATCGGGCAAGGATTTTACCGATGCAAATCTGATTGTTATTACGGCAGGTGCCGCTCAGAAACCAGGTGAAACAAGGCTCGATCTGCTGAAAAAGAATGCAGCAATTGTGGGATCTGTTGCTGAGGAGGTTGCTGCAAGCGGGTCGCAGGGTGTTATGCTTATTGTCACCAACCCGGTGGATGTGCTAACCTGGGTTGCTCTTAAGAGGTCGGGCTGGGACCGCAGCCGGGTAATCGGCTCAGGAACAGTGCTCGACAGTGCCCGCTTCAGGCATTTTATTTCAACTCACTGCAATGTTGATGTGCATAATGTGCATGGTTATGTTCTCGGAGAACATGGCGACAGTGAGTTTGCTGCCTGGTCGATGACAAATATCGGAGGGATAGGAATTGATAACTATTGTCCTCTCTGCAACGCCTGTCAGGGCTGGAAGAAGGAAAGAATGAATATTGAAAAGCAGGTACGTGAGTCGGCTTATCATATTATAAATGCAAAAGGCTCAACACATTTTGCTGTCGGACTCTCTCTTGTGAAGATAACCGGATCAATACTGAGGAATCAGAACAGTGTACTTACCGTTTCAGTACTCCTCAATGGCGAATACGGACTTAGTGATGTCTGCCTGAGTGTCCCTTCAATTATTTCAGATTCGGGAGTGGTGAGGATAGTTGACGGTCCGCTGGCTCCTGAAGAACTTGTATTGTTGAAACACTCCGCAGAGGTGCTGAAGGATGCCATTGCTTCGCTATTATAGTCATTCAATGGTCATTCGATAGTCATTCAATTGTAAGACAACCAATGACCATAAATGACGGCACAGCCAAATGACGCGAAGCAAATGACCACCGAATGACACCAATTCTTTGCTTCGGTCACCGGTCTTCCGGCTTCCAGCCTTTTCAGATGCAATTTGTCACATTATTTGGACAGAATATATTATTTTCTATATTTACCAACATAAATTATTAATAACAATTTAATCTGAACTAAAATGACAGCACAGCTTCTACGAAAAGTTGCAGGGATATTTGTTGCATCTGCTTTATTGACAACTGTTGCATATTCACAGGACCGTAATGCGGTAATACAGGCATTTAATGAAGGGGCTAAAGCTTCTCAGACTGATGTACCTGCCGCAATTAAGGCTTTTGAAACAGCAATTACCCTTGCCGACCAGGTAGGAGAGACTGCAGCTGATCTGAAACAAAAAGCTTCAGCAGCTTTGCCCGGACTATACTTAAAACTCGTCACAGCTGCCATCACAGAAAAGAAACCTGCTCCCGAGATCATGAAAGCAGCGCGTACAGCCGTTTCAGTTGCTGAGAAATACGGAACACAGGTTCATAAAGATAATGCTTCAAAAACTCTTGTTCAGGCATTCAACGTCCAGGCTACCGGCTATTTCACCAAAAACGATTTCCCGAATGCACTGGTTACCTTCGACTCATTGCTGGCAGTGAATCCCGACTATATTAATGCCATCTATAATAAAGCACTTATTTACATCAAGCAGAATGACTCTGATTCATTTGAGCAGACTATCGATTCATATCTCGAAAAGGTGAAGGCTGCAAACGATGAAGCCAAGACAAAGCAGGCATCAACACTGGCACTTGGATATTTCCGTGGTGCTGGCTCCAAAGCCAACCAGGCTGAGAAGCTCGATGATGCTCTCTCTCTGCTGACTAAAGCATCGAAATATGGTGATGACAAAGACCTCTTTTATTATTTTTCCGATGTATATAACAAGAAGAAGGATTTCGACAAAGGTCTTGAATATGCTCAGCGCGGATTAGACCTCGAGACAGGTGCCGCTGAGGCAAAAGCCAAGTTTTATTTCCAGCTTGGTCTGGCTCAGGAAGGCAAAGGACTCATAGCTGAAGCATGCGCATCATTTAAGAACTCAGCCTTTGGTCCGTTTGCAGAACCATCCAAGATACAGCTGAAGAACCTGAAGTGCCAGTAGGGAAAGAAGGGGAGAAAAGGAGAGGGGGAGAAGAGGAGAATTGGAGATGAAAATACCTCTGCTAAGCGAAGTCTCCAGACTTCGCTTTTAATAAGTTGCAGTCTCCCGACTGCATTACTCTTTACAGTGAATCTTGGAAAATTCGCCAAGCCAGGGGCTTTGCATTAAAATTCTTTTTATGTAACATTTGTGACAGATTGTGGTCTAATTTACAAAAGGATAACTATGGACCAGGAACAAATGTTCAGGGAAGCAATTCAGGAAAGCGACAGAATGATTTTTAACATCTGCTGCCATTTCTTTGGCAGAGGCGATCAGGCTGAAGATGTCTATCAGGAAATACTATTAAAGGTCTGGCTTAATATTAAGAACTTCCGTGGAGAATCGAAGATCAGGACCTGGATTGGAAGGATTGCAGTTAATGTATGCCTTTCAAATATTGCGAAACTGAAAAAGAGCTCTGCAATGTTTGTCCATATCTCTATGCCTGATCATGCTGACAAGGCTGGCGAAAATGATGCTGATACTGAAGAGGAAGAAGCCAAACTGGCTTTTTTTGAATCCTTTAAAAGTAAATTGAATCCAGTTGACAAGACACTGATTTCTCTTTATCTGGAGGACATTGAGTACAGAGAGATTGCCCAGATCACAGGACTTTCCGAAGGCAATGCCAGGACAAGATTACACAGGATTAAGGAACAGATTAAAAAGGAATGGGAGGAGAAAAATGGAACTAGATGACTTTAAGAAAGGGAAAAGCAATAAGAGTTCTTCCCTTAACAGAATGGACGAGATGATCGGACTTTTTAAATCCTATCAGGCCGCGCAGAGGAAAAAGTCTGTATACTGGTCGGGATTTCTGATTCTGCTTTCGGTTATTTACTTAACGATTATGAGAAATACTGCCATATCGTCAAAAGAAGGGATGCTTCTTCTCGGAGCTGGTTGTATTCTCGGAGCAATATATTCCTTTCTCAGATTCAGACCGCTTCCGGCATCAAGTTTCACACTTTCAACAAAAGATTTTCTGTTGTTGGCAGAGGAGAATCTAAAATATTTCAAAGTGATAGACTGGCTGATTGTAATACCACTGCTTTTAATGCTGGGTACCGGCGGAGGATTAGTTTTTGTTAACAGTCTTCTTCATCACACTGATAACCTGATATTACTGATTGTAATATGGTGTATCTTCTTTCCGTCTTTATGTGTTTTTGGCTTTCTGGCAGGCAAGAAGAACTGGAAGCGAGATTATGGGACTTTCCTTAATGATCTGGAACATAGGAAGAATATAAATACTGAACAGACGTATTAAATCTTCTATCGCCTATATTATATAATACATCTATCTAATGCCGTAAACCTCCGCTAAGCGAAGTCTCCAGACTTCGCTTATAATAAGTTGCAGTCTCCAGACTGCATTATACTTAACGGCGAAGTCAGGAGACTTCGCCGAGCTTAAGGTTTTATATTTAGTTTTGCAGACTCGATTTACAGTTCCACAACAGCATATTTTGAAATCTTCCAAAATAGCGCCGGGTCTTTAATTTCCAGGGAGATGATCTTCTTATCAGCATCACGAAGAAACTCATATGATCCTTCGGGATGCTCAGAAATAAGTTTAGCATTTTTCGAATTGACAGGAATTGACTTCGTCTGTGTTAAATCGATCTGTATAAAAGCATCATCAGAAAAGTTTCCGGTCAGGGCTTCAGTTTTTCCGATTCCGATAAATCCTCCTTCTTTTGTTAAAAGGCCTTTGGCTTTAAGTTCTTTGAATGTACCGCATGCATAGAAGGCCTTGTTCATCTCGTATTTCTGGTTACTTATTGTCTCATCTTTCTGTGCAATGGTATCCTGCAAGAATGTCATCTGTGTGTTTAGCTGTTCAACCTCGAAGTTTTTGTCAACCAGGGCAGTTTTGAGTTCTTCAATTTCTGTCTCATTCTCTTTCATTGTAGCTTCCAGTTCTGTGATTTTATTCTGCAGAACTTTCAGTGTTCCGCCCGATTTCTTTAACTGCGCGGTAAGAGATGCAATCTTCTTCTTATTCTGATCGAGAAGAGTGTTTATATATTTAATATCCTCAAGTACCTGTTGTTTCTTGTCTTTTGATATCTCGGAATTAGCTGAATTAACTGTTATCACTTTTTCTTTTTCCTTGATCATCGCGATATTTTTCTCAATCTCGTCAAATGTCATAATCCATTCGCTTATTAAAGAATCGCGGGCAGATACTTTGTCTGTTAAAGTAACCTTCTGTGACTCCATGAAATTCAGAAGTTTTTTATGCTGGCTGCTGTATAGTAAAAAAACTACTATTCCAACAGTCAGCAGTACAATAAAGCTTACAATAGAAGCGGTCATGACTCCCTTTTTCACTCCTTCATCCATGATCCTCTTTTCATTTTCAAGCCTCTCCTTTTCAATCTTATTGTTTCCTGCATTTTCGTTTACAGGGTTGGATTTACCGTTGTCATCTGTTTTCATATGAAGTTGTTTTAGTTGACTTTTTTGTGATTTTAAAGATACCATCCTAAGTAGCTCATTTGTTATATAATTAACACTAAGAGTTACATCATTCACATACTATTAATAAACTGAAAGTCCCTCTGATTATTGCCCGAAGATACTCTTCCGTCTCCGGTCTCCGGTCTCCGGTCTTCCGTCTCCCGTCTTCCGTCCCCCATCATATTTATTACATTTTGTTTGCATTATCAATGTTTTTAATATATTTACCGTAACCTAACCGTAAGAAAATCATGAAGAACACAGGATTCTCTTCATTCATTCTGATCTCCGGACTCTTTATAATTATCTCATGTGCAAGGAAAGATTCCTCACCTGCTCAGATTGAAGATCTTGTTCAGCAGTCGGAAAAAGATGCGGTATTTGAGACGGTACTTAACAAAGCCGATGATCAGATAAACAAGGAGATTATTAAACTGGAAAGCCTGAATTATAATACTAACACAGGGAAATCAGATGTTGCTGAATGTAATGCCACAGTTACGGTTGAGACTCCTGCTGCATCAAAATTTCCAAAAACTGTCACTCTGGAATATGGGGAAGGATGTACTGATCCGGAGGGAAACTTCAGGGCAGGGAAAATTGTAGTTCATATAACTGGACCATACTGGACTAAGGGAACTGAACGGCACGCTGATCTGGTTGATTATCGTTTTAATGACCTGAAGATCTCCGGTGAAAGACTTGTAATAAATAAGGGACTTGACGAGAATGGTTATGTTGTTTTTGAACTGAAAAACACCGAGTTAATTGGAAAAACAAATGGAGAACTTCTGGTAGAACGCAAAATTGAAAGAACCCGTATATGCAACAGGGGAACCAACCATTCATCATACGATGATAATGAAGTATGGATTACGGGACGTTCATTTATTAAGAAAAACGGAAAAGAGGTGGTTCAGGAAATAACAACTCCTCTTTACAGAATGGTTTCCTGCCCGCACTTCCAGAGTGGTGTAATTGTCACATATATAAAAAATGAAAAAGTTTCCGAGCTGAATTACGGAAACGGTGAATGTGACGACAAAGCTATCTGGTCAAACGGAACAATTACCAAGGAGATAACCCTTAAGTCGTGGATCAACCAATACGCAATTAAACCTTAGACATTCGGATTAAGTTTAGCTAAGCGAAGTCTGGAGACTACGCCGAGCCATCGGTCACCCAGCATCCAGCACCTAGCACCTAAACTTCTCCCCGTCCTCCTTACAGAACTTCTTCACCAGCCTCTTAGCCGACATCAGTGCAGTCGGCAGCCCGCCTCCCGGTTCAACCCACTGACCGCACATATAAAACTTTTCGAGTCCGGGCAGTGTCTGCGACATAGGTTTCATCAGTGTTCCGGAATTTTCCGGAGTGATCAGCCATCCTTCAAAGGAGCCATTCCAGTTACCGGTATATCGTTCAAAAGTGAGAGGTGTTGCCACATCAGTAACCTCAACAAGAGGAGTGATCCCGGGGAATCGCTGTTCAAGCAGACTAATGATTGTTTTTGCAGCCTCATCCTTCTTCTGATCATAGTTTTTTCTGTTCTCAGCAAGACTTTTCCAGAAATAATAGTCCGATTCGAGCATGACATTTAATACAGTTTTACCGTCAGGGGCAAGAGTACTGTCCTGGTTAAAGATATGCACCGACAGCCATTCGCGCATCTTATCGGCTATCATTACCGGTTCTTTGAGTTTGAATGTCATGCCCGACACAGTTTTTGACACTTCGTCAAAACGCCTGTTAACTCCGAGTGAGACATATAACAATGATGCAAAACGAGGCCATTTTTCATAGGGCTCAAGGACCTTCTTATCGGCGTATTTACCTTCCAGCATATCAAAGATTGTTGCATGTCCGTCTGCCGCAGAAATTACCCTGCCCGCTGTATGTTCAGTGCCGTCGTCCAGACGTATTCCTGTTGCTTTACCTTCGCTGGTAAGTATCCTGCTGACTCTTTTTTTATAATTGATTTTGCCGCCGAGCTCTTTATATTTAGCTTCAAGAGCTAGTGCCATCGGTTTTGATCCTCCAATCGGATACCCTGCGTTTTTAGTATGCAGGTATGCAAAAGTAAACAGCATGAAGAACATCGAGAATTCCGGGATCCACATCTGTCTGAATGCTTCTGCAAGAAGAGGGTCGCTGAACTCTTTTGCAAAATCCCCGGCAGTTATCTTCATCCAGTCCTGCATCTTCTTTCCGTTGGCAATGAAGATCGATGCAGATCTGATCTGTTTCTTAATCTTAATATAAAACGGATCGTGTTTGGAGGGCGAGTCAAATGGAATGCACATCCTGATGCCTTGTGTGAACCTCTTTATAGGTTTCTCATCCTTCGGTGAAAATTCAAGCAGATGCTTTTCTAGCCGGTCAACATCATTATAAAACACAACAGTTCTTCCCGATGAATCCTCAACCCTGAAGTATTCATCAAGATTTATTATTGGTCTGTTCTGTATCACTCCCGTCTCCTCCCACATATCGTGCATCCCGCTTTTCGGATTTGATCCGACCAGCCAGTGAATACATCCGTCGAAGGTATATCCTTTGCGGTCCCACGAAGTACATAATCCTCCCGGGAGGTTGTGCATCTCAAAGATCTCTGTTTTATAACCATTCATCAGGGCATAGATCCCTGTTGCCAGACCGGCGAATCCTGCTCCGATAATTATTACTGATTTGTCGTTATTATTCATGATAAAGACTGTTTGATCAGTTAAAATTAGTCAAAATATTGAATTAATTATATCGTTATCTGTTTAGAAACCGGGGTCACACGGCGTTAAACATTTGTGACATTTTGATGTTATATGCTCGTTCGCAAAGCTTTTTGTTAACTTTGTATGTGCAATAAATTTCCTAACTTTTTCCGATGAGATTATTCATTATTAAATATTTGCCCTTAATTTCTCTTTTCTCCTCATTTTTAATAAGCGAGGATTCCTATTCACAGAATTCTGATAAAACGATTCTTAAAGGTGTTGTTACTGATGCAAAAACCGGAGAGCCTGTTCCTTTTGCCTCGGTCTCTTTTAAGGGCACCGCTGTTGGTACACTTACCGACAATGCCGGGAAATATATTGTTGAAACAAACACAGATGTGAAAATTGTAAGCTTTTCATTTATCGGATATGAAACCCAGGTTCATGAAATTATACCGCATAAGGAACAGACATTAAATATAAAGTTGGCTCTGTCCGTAATAACCCTTGATGAGGTGGTAATAAGTCCGAAAAGAAGGAATTACAGTAACAGGAATAACCCCGCGGTTGATCTGATAAATAATGTAATAAATAACAAAAAATCAAACAGAAAGGAGTCGTATGATTATCTCCGGTACAGGCAGTATGATAAGATTCAGTTTGCCTTAAGTAATATAACCGAGAATTTTAAAAAGGGAAGTGTATTCAGTAAGTTCAGATATATTTTTGAAAATGCTGATACAACCAAAAGGATTGGTAATACTGTTTTGCCAATATTCATAAAGGAATCGCTGTCTGATCACTATTTCCGCAGTAAACCGGAAGCCTCAAAATCTGTTGTTCTTGCCGAGAAGTCAGAGAACCTTAACGAGCACCTCGACAGCAAAGGGGTTTCAGGATATTTAAACTATCTGTACCAGGATATTAATATTTATGATAACAATATCTTGTTTCTGACGAACAAATTCCTCAGTCCTGTGGCAGAAACAGCTCCTCTCTTCTATCGTTATTATATACTCGATACCCTTACGGAAAACAATATAAAGTGTATAAAACTCTTTTTTGAACCTAGGAATAAAGCAGATTTCCTCTTCCACGGAAACCTTTATATAACGATGGATAGCGCTTATGCCATAAGAAAGATTGATATCGGAATAAATGAGGATCTGAATATCGACTGGGTTCAGGAGATCAGTATCACTCAGGATTTTGAACTGCATGGCAGCGAGGGGTGGCTGCTCTCAAAGGAGGATATTCTGATTGACTTCGGTATCGTTAAGAATTCCCTGGGACTCTTCGGGCAAAGGACTGTTTATATCAAAGATTATGAAATCAATAAACCGGTCGATGAGGTGTTTTTGAAAGGTCCCGATAAAATTGATAAGATCGATCCTGCATCTGAAAAGCCTGACTACTGGACCTCAAACCGGTTTGCCCCGCTTTCTAAATCTGAAATGGGGGTATATACAACAATTGACAGCATTAAGAAGATCCCCGCTTTTAACAGGAGTATGGTATTTTTCAATCTTGCAACTACAGGTTTTCTCGATGTCGGTAAAGTTGATATCGGACCCTTTGAGAGTTTTTTCAGTTATAATCTTACTGAGGGACCGAGATTACGATTCGGAGGAAAAACAACAACAGATTTCAGCAAGAGAGTGACTCTCGACGGTTATATGGCATATGGTCTTAACGACAGGGTCACAAAATATAATGCAGGTATAACGTACTCTCTTACAAAGAATACGATATATCAGTTTCCTGTTAAGTATCTGAGAATTGGTGTACAGAAAGATACCAAGATCCCCGGGCAAGAGCTTGAGTATACACAGGAGGATAATGTTTTTCTATCTCTTAAAAGGGGAGTCCACGATAAATTATTCCTGAACAGGAGTTTCAGAGCAGAATTTTTTAATGAATTTGAGAGCCACTTTTCATATACCCTGGGTTACAATTATATTCATCAGGAGCCTGTCGGTAAACTATATTTCAATACTTTAGATTATGCTGCCGCAGTTAACGACCCTCCTTACATTGTTGTATCTGAATTAAAACTGAATCTCCGTTACGCTCCGAATGAAACATTCTACCAGGGAAAATTATACAGATTCCCTTATCCTTCGAGATATCCTGTACTTGAACTTAATGTGGCAGGCGGATCAAAAACAATTGGTAACGACTATGACTATCTGCGGCTCCAGCTTGATGTGAGTAAGAGGTTTTATGCTTCAGTTCTCGGATACACAGATATTTCATTTGAAGCAGGAAAGGTTTTCGGGAAGGTGCCTTACCCTCTGATGTTTATGCATCGTGCAAATCAGACCTACTCTTACCAGATGAATTCCTATAATTTTATGAACTTCCTGGAGTTTGTCAGCGATCAGTACGTATCGGCGAATATAGACCATTGTTTTAACGGCTTTATTTTTAACAAGGTTCCTCTTTTAAAGAAGCTGAAGCTGAGAGAAGTAATAACCTTAAAAGCTCTCTACGGAGGTGTCACTAAAACGAACAATCCTGATTTTCAGCCAGGACTGTTTAAACTTCCGACCGACATAAACGGTAATCCTCTTACCTATACACTTGAGAAAGAGCCATATGTTGAAGCCGGAGTAGGTGTCTCAAATATCCTTCATGTTGTCAGAATTGACTTTATCAAACGTTTCTCATACATGGATCATGCAAATGTATCAGGCACTGGATTCAGACTGCAGTTCCGGTTTGATATTTAGAATTAAGCTTACCGTCCATCACAAGGGATTCCTTATTTCAGTCTTTAACACACCTGACGGAAAATCCGTTTTTCTTGTTTTCCTCCCATTGTATTGCCTTCTCATAGGTGGCAGGTCTGCAATAAACTGACCATGCATTAGTGGAAGATGCTTCTGTTGAACTCCACCAGTAAGTTCCATAATTGGAGCCATACGGGAACTGCCCGTTAGCGTAACGAAATCCTGCCATCTGAGCCCAGAATCCTCCTTCTGCTCCTGTGATATTTAGCTGTCTCGACCAGTCCCAGTTATACGACTGTCTGAGATTTCCGTCCAGATGAACTAAGAGCTCATTCCACTCATCTATTGAGGGAAGATGCCAGCCTGCAGGGCAAAGTTTTCTGCTGTCAGTGGCAGTGAACCATGTATAAAGCCTTCCGTCGTCATCAAGAAGTTCAGGGTGATCCTCATGTCCTAAAAACGCCCATTGGTAAACTGGTTTATCCTCCTGTTCAATATTTATGGTCGCAGTGCCGGTTGTATTAATAAATTCTCCATTTGAAAAGTAACGGGTCTCAAGGTTACGGTTCATCCATTCCTGTTTCCCCAGACGGATTGTACTATAGATATGACCTTCATAATCTGTCATATACCCGTCGTATGTTTTTATTATCTTAGTCCATCCGTAGGAGATTCCTACTTCGTTGGAAGCAAAGCCCCTGAAATAGTAAACTGTTCCGGGAGTGAGTCCTTCAATTATACAGCCTAAGTCACCTGTGCCTGGTCCCAGATCAATCTTGTTATCATTTATTGTCGGATCTTTCGAGGTTGACCAGCAAATGCCTTTTGATAAGATCTCCAGTGTGTTGTCAGTACTGACTCCCAAACCCATGAAGGATGCAGAATTATGCGTTAATGACCACATGTAGGGAGTTGAGACAATTGGAACTGTATTGGGTTTTGTGGTGAAATTTGCCTCCAGACCATAAGCAGTCCCTAACTTACTTTTTGCGTAAGATCTTACAAAATATTTTGTTCCGCCCTTAAGAGTATATGGTTTCCAGGTTATTTTACCCTTAATAACATCAACCGCTACAGATGAATCTGATAATGTTGGATTCCCGGTTGTATTATAACAGAAACCACATTCAGTTAACTCAGTGTCTCCGTTCCATATTATCAGACTTACGATTGTTGCCCCCTTGGCTGTTATTGCCGAAATAGTGGTTCCTCCGGCAATATGCGACTTTGTTACTTTGTCGCAAGAGCTAACCAACAATATTATAAGAAATACTGTACTTGTTAACGTTGGAAATAAAGCCCGGTTCATTATTTGCAAGTTATAGCAAATCAGGAATATAATGAAATTTTCTCTGTTAAATCATTAACAGCACCCAGCACCCAGCACCCAGCACCCAGCACCTTATTTCGTCATCACAACCGGCAAAATATTCCCCTCCCCGTCAAACTCCATCCGGTCAATACATACCACCCTGGCATTACGGTCAGTTTCGTTAAGCGGTCGTCTATGATATACAATGTAATAATTGTCTGTACCTGGCATCTTAATTACAGAATGATGTCCTGCGCCCGTTGCGATAGTCGGATACTGTTTAAGAATTTTGCCCTTCCTTTCAAATGGTCCGAAAGGGGAGGAGGCTACTGCATAGGCCACACTGTAATCGGGACCTGTCCAGCCGCCTTCCGACCACATGAAATAGTATTTGCCATTGCGTATAAACATGAAGGGACCTTCTACATAACCTTCAGGGGTTATCTCTTTAAACATAGTGCCGTCGGAAAATGGTTCAGTACCTGTAAAATCACTTTTCAGCTTCACAATATTGCAGTGGCGCCATCCTCCGTATATAAGGTAAACCTGTCCGTTTGAGTCCCTGAACGCAAACTGGTCAATTGGCTGTGCCCCATTATAAAATTTATCAATCAGAGGTTTACCAAGGTAGTCTTTGTATGGTCCGCCGGGAGAATCAGCCACAGCCACGCCAATACCTCCCGTTTCATCATTACTCTGAATATCATTTCCCCCGAAGAAAAGAAACCATTTTCCGTTGTTCTCAATTACAGATGGTGCCCACATTGCCTTTTTCAGCCATTTTACAGATGATGTATCTATTATCCTTTCATGTTTTTTCCAGGTAATAAGGTCACTTGAAGAGAAGGCATCAAGGAAGACCTGTTTCCCGTAAGGTGCTGAATAAGTTGGAAAGATCCAGTATTCTTTGCCGGCAACTATTGCCTCCGGATCGGCATAGAAGCCTTCAAATACCGGATTGACAGGTTTCGGTTGCTGAGCGCTGCATGCTGCAGCAAAAGCAATAAACAGTAGAGTAAAGTATTTCATTAAAACAGTTCATTAAAGGTTTTTTCGAAATACTAATGTAGTACAAAATCTTTTAAAGTGTTTGTTTTGGCACTACATTGCAAACCAGTATGAGAACTTCAGAAGAAATACATTACGAGGAGTGATTTTGAAAAGATCTTTCATATCGTTTCCGTATGAGAACATACCATTCGAATCAGTACTGGTTCTTCCCTGTGACCAGACAAGGTAGATTGTAGATCCTGGCAGGTACTCCCATCTGACAACAAGATTTGAACGGAACTGCCTGAAATTAAAATCAGGATTTCCGAATGAGAAATCATACGTATTATCATTATTCATGTCAACAGAATACCCGTTATTTGTTGCATCGTATTCAATTTCGTCAGTTGTAAATGAATGGTACCTCTCCCTGAATACATCGGCTTGTACATCTGTTATTTTCTTGAATGCCGAGTACTTTCCTGCAGATATAAATGGCTGTCCGTAATATTCGAGACTCAATTCCGGATTAACAGTGTAATTAACTCTGAAAGTAAAACTTAAAGTCTTCTGGTCAAGCTTACCGAATAGGTAAAGAGGATTCCCGTTTACCTGCAGCATATTTACATATTGCATTTCTGACTTCTGAATGCCGTATCCCGGTTCAAACGAGACAGAGATAGAATTCAGAGGTCTTATATTAATACTGGAGTAGTACTCATGGCCTGAGGAGCTCTTAGCATCGCCCGAACCATGATAATTACCAATGAAGAATGAAAACTTTTTGGATGGATCTGAACCGATATTGAGATTAAAGCTCTGACTCCCTGGCAGGATCATAGCAGGACCTCCCCGTAACAATGTTGTAGAGATATTTTCACTTTGCCTGTTAAAATTTCCGTTTAATCTCCACCTGTTCTTGAATTGCGAATTGAAGTTCACATTGGTATGTGTCGATAAAAGGGTTCCCGAGAAGTTCCAGTACATCCAGTAATTCGTATTAAGGTAGAAATTATTGAATATTGCGAAAGGATTCCTGATATAATATGCAATCCATGTTCCATGGTGAATGACATCAGAATATCGCATATATCCAATATCATTGAATTCCAGTCCGGGCGATCGTAATGTAAGGCTGGTCTCAAACTGGATCTTTTTCTGACTGCTTTTTCCGAATTTTAATGATGTTCCATATCCGGGGAGTGAGGTTATAGAGGAATCGACTGAAAGGTAATCAGCATCTGGTCTCTGAAAATACCTTGCAGAGGATGTCTGTGTATTAATCAATGCCTCCGGTTTCCCTCTCACACTGCTGAATTCAGCATTCCCTGCAAGATACCATGTTCTCTCTTTCCAGTTATGCCGGAAATCAATTCCCCCCACGTAAGCAGCACTATGAAGATAGTCCAGTGTTGCAGAGCTGATATCTCTGTTTACTGCAGTGATTATACCGCCAACAGTTGTTTCACCTTTGTTAAAATCCTGCTGGATCCTCCCTGTAAAATAATTTGTAAGAGGTTCAACTGTCTCTTTTCTTCTTGATCCCTCATTATCTATAAGTGCTTCCTCCATTGCCGTTACACTCTCGAGTATTCCAACTGATAATCCCTTTTTTGTCTTGCCTGAGATTTTCATTGCTCCAAGAATTGTTGTTGATTCAGGCATACGTACAAATTCATTACTGCCGGTTGAAGGATAATTATGTGGATACCTGCCTATCCGTCGTGAGTAGAACAGGTTGTCGGAGTACATGTTGTGTATCACAATTGACTGATTTGGCATGAATTCGAATATATTTTTCCCTTCAACAAAGAATGGCCTTCTCTCTGAAAAGTAAGATTCAAAAGCTGTAAGGTTTACCTCGGAAGGGTCAGCTTCAACCTGTCCGAAATCGGGATTTACACTGAAATCCAGGGTAAAATCATTGGTTATGGCCACTTTGCCATCAATTCCAGCTGATAGTTTTGAAAGTTTGCCAGTATTGAAGGGATCTCCATCTACTTTTTCAAACCTCTCGGTTCTTGCTACAGCATATGGCATTATCTCCACCTGGTGTTTTGGTTTTATATTGTTAATGCCATGTAATTCTCCAAACAGATGAACTCTTCCGGGTGAACCTTTAGGAATGAACTGCCATTGTGAGCGTTCCTGGATTCGATAAATATTGCGGGTTACTTCCAGTCCCCAGATCTGAGCTTCTTTTTTTCCGAATCGAAGCTGACTTAACGGGATCTTCATCTCGGCACACCATCCTTTATCGTCAATTGATGTTTCGAGATACCAGATCGGATTCCAGCTATCATCTTCATTCTGTCCATTCTGACTCACTGCTGCATCACTCTTAGCACCTGAGGCTGATGCTGCGAACAGGAAATCTGTCTGTTTATCAAAGTAACTGTCGATGTCAACGAACACCATATCTCCGCTGAAATTATCTCTTCGTGACATAATTCTGCTAATCTTTTCCGGCTCATTATCAAAGGCCCTGATAAAAATGTACAGGTTATCATTGTCATAAAGTATTTTAAACGCAGTCTCCTGTGAGGGTGGCTTATTTTCTGCCGGATGTGTTTGAATGAAGTTGGAGCTCCATTCTACCAGGTTCCAGCATTCATCTTCAATCAGCCCATCAATATTCGGAATAGTTGTAGTATAAGCTGTCTGATATGTTCTTTTTATAACTATTGAATCTATTGTGAGTGCGTAGGCATTAGTCAGAAGAACTATAAGAACCTGACTAATCAATATTCTTTTTAACATAGGTTGATATGTATTTTTTTAAAGACTATCACTGCGTAGAAAAGCTGCACCTGGAGTTATTATTATTTACTTCCTGGTGTAGCTACCCGGATAATTCCGGACGAATAAATTAAAACCTGTTAGTTTGATTTTCTGAAGTAAATATCACCACTGATTGTTTCAAGTTTAATAGGTGGCCCGCCATTATTAAGTTTATCGTTTATTCTTGAAGGGATCCCTTTATTTTGCTTGTTAAGAGCAAGATTATGATTTGAGTACATTCTTCCTGATATCGTTGAAAAATCAACATCCGCCTTTTTGTCCGAAGGCACAGCCAGATCTATATAACCACTAATCGACTTGACCCTCATTTCAGTTGTCTGCCCCGTAATTGTGATATCGGCATTTATTGATTCTACCGTAAATCTTGTGTTTTCCGGAATATAGATCTGCCAGTAGATGTCAGATTCATTACAGCAATTGTTCTTCCCCTTAAAGTAGTTTTCTCTGAAGGAGGCATTCACTGTTACACTCTTACCCGTCTCATCGAATGATGTCTCATAGGCCTCATTATCTTTATTCTCATTTATATTAACTGAAGCTTTCACATATACTTCGTTTTTGTTCCATGTTATGATTTTAATGGAATCTGCGATCTGAATTTTCAGGTTAACTGATTCTTTCCCGGAAAAACTCAGGTGTTTTTCTATTATCTGCTGTGCCTGCACCGAAGCAAAGCAAAGCCAGATTACAACAATAATTGTAATTTTTTTCATTGAACTTTTTTATTAATGATTTGACTGAATCCGCAATCCGCAATCCGCAATCCGAAATCTACTTAGGTTAGTTCCCTTTCCTAAGATAGATATTCGCGCTGATGCTGTTGATTGAAAATTTGAATCCCCCTCCATTGAGAGAATGATTCATTACGTTACCTCCAACCTTCTTAAGATTTTTCTGAGTGTCGGAGAAGTCAAAGTCTGAATAGAATGCACCGTTAATGGTTCTTAATTCAAGGTCAACCGGTGTCTTTGCAGGCAAAGTAATATCAACATCACCGCTTATTGCATTAATTGATGATGATTTTGCAGCATTTATACTGCTGAAAGTGACATTAATATCTCCGCTGATAGTTGCCAGAACCAGTGGTCCTGTTACATCTTTCAGATCAATATTATGACAGGTATTAATATCAATTTCGTTTTTCATACCTGATACTGTAACGTCATTCGATCTTTCACATCCGCTGGAGAGTTCAATCGCAAGATTCTCAGGAACTCTGATCTTGTATTCTCCTTCCTGAGTAAAAGGGATAAGACATGTTATCGTAATAAGATTCTCAGCCTTCTGAACATCGAGTCCAATTCCGGTATTATCTGTCCCTGAGGGGAATATAGGCTTTAATCCTTTTGCCTTTTCCGGTGGAACCACCTTTCCGGAAGTTGATGTAATTACTATCTCATTTCCGTTATAACCTTCAATTGGCAATAACCCGTTGAAGTCTTTCAATACAAGTCGTGTCTCTTTTGTATTCTGAACGCTCATTTTATATTCCTGAGCAGAGAGTATTCCTGTGGTAAAGAAAATTGCTAGTGCTATAATGCTGGTTTTCATAGTTTTCATAAGATTTATTATTATGTAATTAACTTTTCTGACATGGCAGACCGCGAATCTGACATGATCTATTTTAAATTGAATTCAATCTTTTCTCATATAAGTGTCCGGAGACTATTCTGAGCCACTACTCTTACTTCCGGTAAAGTATTTTTATTTGCTATTATCTGCTGTATTGGTTTGAATGCACTTTTCTCATTTTTTTCTGCCAGAATATTTATCAGGGTTATCTGCAGAATCGGATTCTGCTGCAGAGTAAGTGATTTAACAAGTGAGTCGGATACGGCATTCTGATCAGCAAATTTTGAGAGTGCATAAGCTGCAGCCATCCTTACGTTAATGTTTTTATCGTTATTAAGAGTTCTTACAAGGACATCAATTACATTCTGATCAGGGATCTCAAGTTCTTCTGCGTACCTGACAGCCTGTATCCTGTTGCTTGAGGAAGATTCGTTTAGCATTGTAAACATTGTATTCTTTTTTAATTCAGAGACTTCTGCTCTCAGTTGATCCAGTTCAGCAGAACGAACTGCTCCTGAGCGAATTAACATTCCGAGAAATGTTCCTGCAATAAGCAAGGCAATACCTGCAGCAATTCTCATCAGGCTCCTATTAAATCTTCTATCTATAGGAAAAGTGATTTTCTGAGTGTTATGCATTTCACTTTTTCTTATCTCACTATGAAGCATGTGATAGAAGTTGGTTCGGAGTGAGTCATCTGGTGTTGATGTCTCTTCATTCGATATAAGATGAATAACCTTACGGCTCTCAATTAGCATGTCAGTGCATCTTTCACATTTATCAAAGTGATTTTCAACTTCCCTCTTTGCTTCTTCATCGAGGATATTGTCGATATAATCTATTATCCTGGCTTCCGCTTCCTCGCATTTCATAATACCTTGTCTTTATTATGTTTAAAATAGTTCTCTCTTAACTGTTTAATCGTTCTGTGCATTGCAACCTTTATGGCAGGTACAGATTGATTTAATATTTCAGAGATCTCTTCATATTTCAGCCCCTGATAGCGACTCAGGATTATTAATTCTTTTTGTGAAGTGCTGAGTCGCCCAAAAGCTTCATCAAGTCTTTCATAATCATCCTCCTTGAAGCCGGTATTTTCATCGGTCATATCAACAGGATAACTGTCGGTTTTCAGGAAAAGGTCATCAGATCTCTTTTCCTCCCTGCAATAATCGATATGAAGGTTCCTTGCCATCTGGTACATCCATGATTTTACGCTGTGATCTTTTTTATATGAGTTTTTATATCTTATCATCCTGTAGAACAAATTCTGGGTAAGATCCTGGCTTATTATTTTATTCCGGGTAAGTTTAAGAAAGAAGTTATAGAGCCTGAGATGATAACGTTCAAACAATACCGACATCTCTGCAAGATCTCCATCTTTCACCCTTTCCATTATTATCTCATCCGGAATATCTGCCACTGTTCGTTTCTTTTTGTTCTCTATTCTGGTTACTTGTAAAAGTACAAATGGTTACAACGAAACAGGAAAAATATTTTAAAAAACACAAAAACATAATATTTTTCTATTTTTGATTAATCAAAATAATATAACACCAAATCACCTGATAACCCAATAACCCAATAACCAAATAACCTAATCACTTCATGAAAACAAGGCGCCTCTTACCATCTCTCCTGTTTCTGATAGTCACCATATTACCCCTATCCGGTCAGCCAGGACCTCTAAACCTTGATCTGGTATTTATAGGCAACAGCATAACCCAGGGAGTGCAGCTGGAGAATTCAAATGAGACAGCACCTCCGGCTACCGCAACTGCTCATATCCGTACATTGAAGGGGGTCGAATCGGCACAGGTTCTGAACCGGGGGCGGAGCGGGTACACAACAGTTAATTTTTTACCATCTGCTGATGGCGAATTATCGAAAGTTATTGCTGCTGTTAAGCTTTTCCACACCGATATGACCCGGTTACTTGTCTTCTCAATCTCGCTGGGAACAAACGACAGTGCTGAGGAGGGACCAAGAGGTGCTCCACTCTATCCTGAAGAATACCGAACCAATATTAAAGCAATTACTGATCAGTTGCTGAAGGATTTTCCCGGATGCAAAGTAGTTTATCAGCAGCCAATATGGTATAGTATCACCACTTATAACCGGTCGCGGTATCTTGCTGCCGGACTGGCCCGTCTTCAGACATATTTTCCGGAATTAAAAAATCTTGTTGCCTCATATTCTCAATCCAATCCGGGACAGGTTCTTATGGGCGATACAAAAGCGTTTGATTATTTTAAGGAGAATTACCTCACCGATCTGATACCGGAGTCGGGTAATGCAGGCACATTCTATCTTCATCCGAACAAAAAAGGTGCTGAAGCCCTCGGTAAATTCTGGGCTGAAGGGATTTGGAATGCATTATTTCTGTAAACCTCTTTGAACCAGAGTGCTTTTACTTTTGTTTAATCATATATATTATTGTTATGACAACAAAAGTATCCGGTACTCACCTGCCGAACAAAGATCTTTTTAAGGACTCATATGTTTCCTCATTAGAACAATACAAAAAGATCTACGCGGATAGTATAGAAAACAACTCTGAATTTTGGGATAAGAAAGCACATGAGCTATTACACTGGCAACACGATTTCCAGCTGGTAAGTGATTGTGATTTCTCAGAAGGTCTGGTATCCTGGTTTCTCGGAGGAACCCTTAATGCCTGCGAGAACTGTGTCGACAGGCACGTTAAGGACAGAGGCGACCAGGTAGCAATAATCTGGGAAGCAGATGAACCCGGTAAGGAGGAGAGGATCACTTACAGGGAACTACAGAGAAAGGTATCGCGTCTGGCTAATGTGCTGAGGCATAACGGCATTCACAAGCGCGACAGGGTGGCAATCTATATGCCAATGATCCCGGAAGCAGTTTATGCAATGCTTGCCTGTGCAAGAATTGGTGCAGTGCATTCGGTTGTATTTGCCGGATTCAGCGCTGAGTCACTGCGCGACAGGATAAATGATGCAAAATGCAAAGCAGTTATTACTGCTGATGAAGGTGTCAGGGGGAAAAAGATAATTCCTCTTAAGCGTATGACTGATGAGGCTGTGATGGCATGTCCAACTGTTGAACATGTCTTTGTCGTAAAAAGAACCGGTGCTAAGATTCCCTTTTATCCTCCCCGTGATATATGGCTCAATGAGGCTATGGAAGGTGAACGTCCTTACTGTCCTATTGAACAGATGGATTCGGAGGATACACTCTTCCTGCTTTATACTTCGGGAAGTACGGGTAAACCGAAAGGAGTATCTCATACAACTGCCGGATACCTTTTATTCACTGCAATGACTCATAAGTATGTTTTTGATTATAAGGACGGGGAGATCTTTGCCTGTGTGGCTGATATTGGATGGATAACCGGTCATTCATATGTTGTGTATGGTCCGTTGCTGAATGGTGCCACCACTGTTCTTTTTGAGAGTGTTCCGAACTATCCCGATGCAGGGAGGTACTGGGAGATGGTTGAAAGGCTTAAGGTAAACCAGTTCTATACTTCACCAACAGCTCTGAGGGCAATACAGCGCGAAGGAGATGAGTATGTAAAGAAATATGACAGAAAATCACTCAGGATTCTTGGTACAGTCGGGGAACCTATAAATCCAGATACCTGGGAATGGTATTACAACGTTGTTGGAGAGGGGAGATGCTCCATAGTTGATACATGGTGGCAGACAGAAACAGGAGGGATCCTTATAACGCCCCTTCCCGGTGCTATACCCACCAAACCCGGATCGGCAACCTTGCCCTTTTTCGGGATCGAACCTGTGCTCCTTAGCGCAGAGGGCGAAGAGTTAAAAACTGTTGAGGCATCGGGACTCCTTGCCATCAAAGGTTCATGGCCCAGCATGGCCCGGACAATCCAGGGTGACCATTTGCGTTTTTATGAGACCTACCTGAAGACATTTAAAGGATACTATCTCACCGGCGATGGTGCAAGGCGCGACAGTGACGGATACTACTGGCTCACCGGACGTGTTGATGATGTGATGAATGTATCTGGACACAGGATTGGCTCTGCCGAGATAGAGAGTGCACTGGTATCTCATCCTTTCTGTTCGGAGGCTGCAGTGGTAGGTTGTCCGCATGAAGTAAAAGGAGAAGGTATTTTTGCCTATGTTATACTCAAGGATGGTTACGAAGCTGATGAAGAGCTTGCCGGAGAATTGAGGAACGAAGTCCGCCGTCACATCGGGGCCTTTGCAACACCCGATCAGATTCTTATTGCCCCCGGACTGCCCAAAACACGTTCAGGTAAAATCATGCGCAGGATTCTCAGAAAGATTGCAGCGAATGAAACGGAAGACCTTGGCGATATAACTACACTGGCAGATCCTGCCGTAGTTGATGTGCTGATTAAACTCAGAGGAGAATTGGATTGAGAACAGGAGTCCGGCTTCTGATATTTTATAAAATACAAAACCCCGCATATCGTTGATAATGCGGGGTTTGTATTTAAAACTTTAAGCTCCTAGAGCACATATGCCACAACTTCAACACCGAAATTCAGACTGACCGTAATGTTCATTGGTCCGCTTACATTTCCTGATAGTGTAAGTGTTATCATTTTATCATTCAAAAGCTTTGTTGATACCTGTCCGAGAACCCCTGTTGCAAGTGTAGGAGTAAAGGAATTATTTGTTGAAGTAATGTTTGTCTGGGTAAAAACATTACCAACACCGGTAACATCGAGAGCTACTGAATTGATTGTCTGACCTGCAGTCAATCCTGTAACAGTAACAACAAGCGAATTAAGATCAATCTCCTTTACTTTATCAAGATATGGTTTGATGTCAGTATTATCAGACAGAGAAAGTGTCTGTGATTTATTAAAGACAATTGCATTAACTGATTTTGTTCCGGGTGTAACAATAACCAGTGGTACATCGGCTTTCAGCTGAGTAGATATAGGTACGGTAGCCTTATCTTTAATCAGTTCGCATCCTGTTAGTGCAAAAATTAATGTCAGTGATAAAAGTAGTCTGGTTTTCATAAGGTAAATTTTAAATTTATAATGTTAAAAAGAAGAGTACTCAGATTTGATACTTAACAATCAGATAATTTGAATTGTTCATTTGTAATAATTAATTGTAATTTTCTTTATGTAAAAATAGTGTACAAAATAAACAAAACAAAATCCGGATATCTTTGCAATCAACATTTTAGCACCAAATGACTCCAATAATTGACAAAGAATATATAATCTGTGGTAAATGCAATTATAAATTTGACCGCATAAAAGTGAACAAACACTGTTCAAATTGCATAGTTTGCACCGGCTGTGAAATCTACTATTGTCCCGGGTGCGATGAGGAGATTGTTATAACACCAATCAAACCAATATATTCTGAGGAGGGCGAGAAGAGGAGAAAGGGCGAGGGGGAGAGGAACAAAGACCGAAAACCTAAGTCGTAAGCCTTAATGCCATATCGCCGTAATGCCGTAATGCTATATCGCCGTAATGCCGTAACACCGTAATGCCGTAACACCGTTAAAAAATATGGAGCCCTACCTGAGAAAGTTAATTGCCGGGGGTGAAAACAACCATCTCGATTTCAAGTACTGCGTATCCGACAGCAGAAAGATAGCCCGTACTCTGACTGCCTTTGCTAACAGCGACGGAGGGCGTTTGCTGATAGGAGTGAGGGATAATGGCAGCATAGCCGGCATCAGGTCTGACGAAGAGTATTACATGGTGGAGACCGCTTCGCATCTCTATTGCCGTCCCGAAATAGAGTTTACAGTTAAGCAGCATACAACTGAAGGAAAACAAATTCTTGAAATTGAAGTTAAGAAAGGTGAAAAGCGACCCTACCAGGCAAAGGATGACAATGGGAAATGGGTGGCTTATTTCAGGAATAACGATCAGAACCTCGTGGCGAACAGGGTATTGCTGCAGGTCTGGCGGAAGGAGGAGAAGCCTAAGGGCGTGATGGTGAAATTCAGTAAGGCTGAAAACCTGCTGATGGAGTATCTTAAGGAGTATGGGTCGGTGACCCTTTCCGGCTTCAGAAAAGCTGCCCGGATCCCTGCTCACCGCGCTGAGGCGATACTCGCCAACCTCATTATTTTCAAAGTACTGATAATGAAAGCATCGGAGAAAGGTTTCAGGTATGAGCTGAACCCTGAAGAAGAGGAGAGGGGGTGATGGGGAGAAATGGAGCCTTTACGCCTTTGCGCCGTTTATACCCTTACAATGACCTTCCCCCTTGGCCTTCCATGTTCAGCCATCTCAAAAGCATCAGCCGCATTCGCCAGAGTAAAAACGTTCTCTATTACAGGAATAAGCTTCTTTTCGAGGAATAATCTCTCTATCTCTTCAAAGTCTTCAGGCAGCGCCCTCATATTAGAGGATGTTATTTTTCTTCTTGTGAAAAGTTTCACAAGAGATGTAAGGAATGCCGGAGCTGCAAGGATGAGCGGGGAGGCATAGGTTCCCCCTTTTTTGAGCAGCCGGAATATATCAGCAAACTTCATCTTACCATATGCATCGAGGATAGCATCATATTCATCCGGTATTGCTGCAAGATCCTCTTTTTTGTATCCCGAGATCTTATCCGCACCAAGCTTTTTTGCCAGTTCACTGTTTGTCTCGCTGCAGGTTGCTGTTATAACAGCTCCTTTTGATCTTGCTATCTGAACTGCAAAGTGGCCTACCCCCCCGGTGGCGCCGTTTATAAGCAGATTAGTTCCTTTTGTAACTCCGCATCTTCTTAATCCGTTAAGTGCTGTGAGTGCAGCAACAGGAAGTGATGCTGCCTGTTCAAATGACATACTATCGGGTATATGTCTGGCACGCTTCGGATCTGCTGACACAAGTTCAGCTAAGGCTCCCTGTTTTCCTGTAAATATAGAGACTGCACCATATACTCTGTCTCCGGCTTTAAAATGTGTGTCACCTTTTGCAGGCTCTTTTACTATCCCTGCAAAGTCTGAACCAACTATTTTAGGCAATTTTGAAGCCGGCAGAATCCTTGTGTCTGCGTTGTTCAGTTTATAGTCAACCGGATTTATTGAAACAGCTTTTACTTCGATCAGCATTCCGTTCTCTCCTGCAACAGCATCGGGTACTTCACCGTATACAGATTGTACTGATTTACTGAAGGATGATTTGTAATATGCTTTCATTCTTCCGTCTTCCGTCTTCTTACGCATTATTAATTATATCCTGCACAATCCTCGTAACACTCCTGAAGTCAATCTTTCCGGTACTCATCATTGGCAGATCCCTGATAACAACAAATTGTCTCGGGAGAGCAATATTAGGTAGCTCATTACCCATCTTTCTTAGGATCTCGGTTTTATTTACCTCTATGGAGACAGTAGCAACGATTGTCGAGCCTTTCTTTGCATCAGAAACTTCAACAACACAGCACGATACTCCAACCGGAAGAAATTTTTCAAGTGTATTCTCTACTTTGACAAGCGATACCATTTCGCCGCCGATCTTTGCAAATCTCTTGAACCTTCCTGCATGGAACAGGTAACCATCCTCATCAAAGTATCCCATGTCGCCGGTATTATACCAGCCGTCTACAAGAGCATCAGCAGTTAGCTGAGGATCATCATAATACCCCTTCATAACTGAGTCGCCTTTAACGAGTATTTTTCCGACTTCTTTTATCTTGCATGGTTCGCCTGTCTCAAAATTTTCGATTTTAACAGTCATTCCCGGAATAACCCTTCCCGTGCTGCCGGGTCTGTTAAACTCATGAGAGTTAACTGAAATAACAGGAGATGTTTCGGTGGCACCGTAACCTTCGAGCAGAGTGACGCCATGTTTTGTCATATAGCCCTCTCTAAGTGCATCGGGACATTTATCAGCACCGGCAACCATAAGCCTGAGGCTCTTGAAATCGCCGGGCTCGGATTTATGCAGATAGCCCCAGAAGAAACTGGGTGTTCCAACCATAATAGTCGGTTTCTCTTCACGGGCAATTGTACTAACAGTCTGGAAGTCGAGGGGATTTGCATAAGTAACCATTGTCATACCATAGCAGAATGACACCCACAGGTTGACAGTAAGTCCGAAGATATGAAAGAATACAAGGTTTGCCAGTATTATATCTTGATCACTGATCTTTACATAATTACCGAAATGCTCAATATTTGAAGAGAGGTTAAGATGTGAAAGCTGAACTGCTTTGGGATCTTTCTCGCTTCCGCTTGTAAACAGAATAGCTGCGGTATCATTTTCATCTCCCTTGTGAATAGTATTCAGGATCATGTTTACCGGCAGCTTTGTTGTAAGTGCTGCTTTCAGTTTTTCAACTGTTGTCACACTCTCCATAATATCCTCGATAAGTACCATACCATCAATCACAGGACATCCTATTTTTTCGAGTAAGGCCTTTGATGTTATTATTGTTTTGAATTTGCATTTTTTCTGGGCATACCTGGCATTGGTTTCAGCACCAGTGGAGTAGTTGATCATTACAGGTATCCGTCCGCTCATCAGTGCACCCACTGTTGCCAGTGCGCAGCCAGCCGAGGTAGGTATCATAATACCAATAAAGCCTTTGTCGTATTTTTTGAATTTTGAACTGAGTATAAGGGCTCCTATAAGCGCTCTTGAATATGGAACATTTTTACCAGTAGTTCTGTCGATTATGGCAAGTTTGCCTGCATGCTTCTTTGCCATGCGTACGAATTGCTGATGTAGAATCATATAGGTTTATTAATTAGTTTTTTTGCAATAATACATAAAAAATTCCGCGACCAAAATAGAGTAAAACAATATCATATTCCTCAATAAGTGATAATTATCAGACACTCAGCCCTCTCAGCTCACTCCTCATTCTTTTCTCCATTTCCCCCCTTCTCCCTTTCTCCCTTTCTCCTTTTCTCCTTTCAGACCAGGTCCTTCTGATATATCCTGAAACGTTTTATTATTTGTCCACCAACCCTTTCACACTCTGCCCTCATCTTGGTGTTTGTTTCAAGTACAAGATGAAGATCAATAAGCTCCATCTTATATTCAATACTTGCCTGGAGCATCTTAACAGCCATCAGAACATCGATACCCCTGCCTCTGTAATCTTTCCTTACACCACCCAGAAGCATAAGGAGTTTCTTTGACCTTCTTGACTCTAAAAGGATCCTCAGAAGTCCGAAGGGAAACAGCCTTCCCTTTGACTTTTTTATTGCCCCGCTGATGTCGGGCATACCGATAGCAAAGCCAATGAGTCCGTCCTTTGCCTCAATAACCTTTATGAACTTGGGATCGAGAATAGTCAGGTATCGTGCTGTCAGCTCTCTCTTTTCCGCATCCGTGAGGGGAACGAATCCGTAGATCTCCATAAAGGTCTGATTCATTAATTCCAGTGCCGGAATGACATATGGCTTAAGCTCCTTTTTTGATTTGAACTCTACAATTTTATAATCCTTATTCTCTGAAACCCTGCTTAATATTTTCTTATATATTTCAGGAAGGTCTGCAGGTGTCTTAGCAAGGTAATTTACAAGGTCACGGTTTTTTACATAACCCTCTGCCATAATCATTTCAGGCAGGTAACTGCTGTTTGTTGGCGAAACTATAAACTTGGGATAATCGAATCCTTCTATCTGAAAGCCCTGCGGGTCTTTATCTGAGAATGCAAGAGGACCAACAATTTTTTCCATTCCCTTTGCCTTTGCCCATTCCTCAACTTTCTGAATTAGAGCATGCACTACATCCTGATCTTCATAACACTCCAAAAAACAAAAACGGCCATGCTGCTCATTATGAATTTCATTATACCTGCGGTTGATGATCCCCATTATCCGGCCAACGGTCTTCCTGTTCCTTTCAGCAAGGTACAGAACAGTATCGGCGTACTTATATGATTTGTTCCTTTTCTCATCAAACAATTCCCATTCATCCATATAAATAGGGGGAAGCCAGTTTGAATCGTTCTTATGGACTTTTGAAGGCAGGTAAATAAATTTCTTTTTGTCCTTTCGGGACAGAACTTCTTTAATTATAATTTCACCCATTAACGACTCAAGTTAAATTATAATAAAGAAACATAAAATCTTTAATATTTTTCAATTGCAGCATTATTTCTTACTTCCGTCTCCGGTCTTCGGTCTCCCTTTGGCCACCGAAGCCTTGGCGAAGGTGGCGGTCTTCCGTCTTCATTGACCGATCTTTATAATCCCGTTATGACTAGATAATATGTATCTGAACTCTGATGCAGGGGGTAGACTCTTAAGCGATTCTTCCTGCTTGGGGGTATCCATGTTAAACATCTCGGTAAAATGCTCGTATTGCCCTTTTGTATATATAAGATTGTCACCGGTAAGGAGATACTCATCACCAATTTTGAAGCACGACGACCCCGGGGTATGACCCGGAGTATGAAGGATCTTTATCCTTAGTCCGTCAATTATGAGAGTATCATTATCGTTCATAAGGTTGTACCTGCCGTATTTCCACTTTGTTTTTGAGAACTTGCTCTTGCCTGTTGTTCCGTTGATCATCTGTTCCTCATCCTTATGAAGATATATATCCGGATTTGTTAAGAGTCCGGTAGCTCCTGTATGGTCACCATCAGTATGTGTCAGAAGAAGTGTTTTAATCTGATCTGACCTGATCCCGATTTTTCGTAATTCTGTGTCAACTCCTTTCTTTGAAATTCCGGCATCAACCATCAGATAATCATTCTTTCCTTTAAATACATATAAATTCACGAACTTATCCCTGATGCACCAAACTGAATCATTTATTGCTGTAGTATCGGAAGGTGTCATCTTCTTTGTTGCACTCAGAAAATTAATAAGGAAAACAACGGCTATTATGAGAATTATTCCCAGCAAAATCCCGGTTACCAGGAGAATTCTTTTTACAGGTTTCTTCATGGAGGATAATTTTGTGTGAATATATAAAAAAAGTAAATATCAGACTACTTTATGCCCGACCCCCGCTTTGCCATCCGTAGCTTTAGTGAAGGATGGTTGCCTTTTTCATCTTATCTGATATTTCTAAACTTTGTTGCCCATAAATTGTTACCTGAGAGTATGAAAAGCAACGAATTGAATAATCTTATCAGGTCCGGAGAGAGCACAGAACAAATGCCTGTACTCTTTATCGGTCATGGCAGTCCAATGAATGCCATCGAAGAAAATGAGTTTTCAGCCTCATGGGCGAATATTGCAAAATCAATTCCGGTACCGAAGGCTGTCTTATGCATATCCGCTCATTGGGAGACCAAAGGAACATTTGTTACAGCTATGCAAAAGCCAAAAACAATCCACGACTTCGGAGGGTTTCCTCAGGAGCTGTACGATGTTCAATATCCTGCTCCCGGAGATCCTGCCCTTGCTGAAGAAATTAAAAAGAATGTTTCATTTACCGGAATAGGACTTGATGATAAGTGGGGATTAGATCATGGTGCCTGGAGCTTCATAAAACATATGTATCCAAATGCTGATATACCAGTGCTTGAGATGAGTCTCGATTATTACAAAGCTCCTCAGTATCACTACGATCTTGCTAAGGAGCTTAAAATATTAAGGAGTAGGGGAGTTCTTATAACCGGCAGCGGTAATATGGTTCATAACCTTGGCCGCATAGCCTGGGACCATGCTTCTGACCCTGAATTTGGTTTCGACTGGGCGATACAGGCTAATGACATCTTCAGGAAACTTATCATCGAAGGAAATCATAAAGAGCTTATAAATTACCAGTCGCTGGGACGCGAAGTTCAGCTGGCAGTTCCAACCCCCGATCACTACCTGCCGCTCCTTTATACTCTAGCACTTAAAGGCGATAAGGAAGAGGTTACTTTTTTCAACGATAAAGCCATAATGGGATCACTTACCATGACCTCACTTCGGATAGGATGATAGAATTTGAACGGGAGAGTGGGAGAATCCACCTTCGCTAAAGCTACGGTGGACGAAGAAGGAGATGGGGAGATTAATTGCTCCGTGACACTCCGTGCTCTCCGTGTCTCCGTGGTTAGTCTTCTGTAAATGTAATATCAACTACCAGAATCTCCGATTTGGCAACAGTACGTACCGGCGGGCCCCATAACCTTATGCCGCTCGAGACAAAAAAGTGAGTTTCTCCTTTCTTCAGGTAGCCATAACTTAATTCATATACCTTTTTTGTTATAAGGTTAATAGGAAAAAGCTGTCCGTGATGAGTATGTCCGGAAAAAACAACATCTGCTGCTGTTTCACTCAGCTGCTCAGTTTCAGTCGGACGATGATCAAGGACTATTATCGGCAGACTGTCAGGAGCTTCTGCCAACAAATCTCCCGCACTTTTCCTTCTCTCGTCGCGGCTGTCATTTCTGCCTGCAAGTACAAATGCCCTGCCCGATATAATTACAGAATCTTTCAGGATTGTTATTCCCGCTCTTGAATAAAAACCTGAAGTCCCGCTCCTGTAATTCCGGTCGTGATTACCCAACACTCCATAAACTCCATACTCAGGCTTGATACTAATCAGGAGTCTCTCAAACCTTTCCATCTTTTCTGCCTCACTGAAACCTTCCATGATATCTCCGCCATAGAGCAGAATATCAGGTTTTAGGTTATTAATTTTCCTGACAAATTGTTCCACAAAACTTAATGGTGTCTTTTCCTCGAGGTGAAAATCGGATATAAAGGCGATTTTCAGATGACTTATTTCCGGCGAATCTGTCGCCAGACTAATCTCTTTTTCAGTAATCCTGATTGTGTTAAAGTTGATTACACCTGCAATAACTATAATTGCTGAAAGAGATATATTGAAAACCATCATCCTGTTCCTGACAGATCTTTTCTTCAACAATTCCCTCGGAATGATTTTTATACCAAGATTGAGGAGGAGAAAAAGATCGGTAAAAAGGATAGTGAGAAAAAGATACAGAAAGAACGGGAGGAGGTAGTTTGAAACCGTTACAATTATATTACCCAAGCCGCCTGCAGTTCTGTCATCAAAAAGTCCGCCTGAAGGATATAATAAAAAGAGGAATGCAAAAATGAATATAAACCAGATCCTCTTGTTCTTTTCAATATAAAACTGCCAGAACCTGGCAAAAAGATATATTGAAGGGATTGTATATGAAAGGGTTATAATTGTGTGGAACATACTCTGATAAATGTAGGTTTATCAGACTAAGATAATACAATTCCTTTTGAGATAATGCAGACTGAAGACCGGAGACCGAAGACAGAAGTTTTCTCTGATTGAATTGGTATTAAACCCGAAGTTTGGAATAGGATACCTGCTTATTTTATGAGGTGCAGTCTTTTTCGATCAATATCCGTTGGGAGGCCCATTGGAAAGCGGGCATACTTTTTAAACTCGTTAAGAGGTTTCCTTGAAGGAAACATAAGCAAATTTGAATCATCATATCCCTCAAACATAGAAGTAAGTGTTCCTGTAATAAGCCAGGGTATTCCAAGAACAAGATAGGCACCAGTACCTTTAACAATAGCGGCAACGATATTTGGTATAAAAAGTAATCCGGTTACCACTCCTATTGTTCTTGACTGATTGTCAAATATATAAAGTATGGCTTCATCAATGCTTTTTGATGATACTGCTTCCAGTTTAAGTTCGGTAAGGATATATAATGTGTCAGGATGAACTGCAATCAGTTCTCCTGATATTTCTAAAGGCAGGTCCTGGGTTGATTTGGATAGAAGGGTGAGCTTTGTCCAGCATCCTGTAATTCCTTTTTTTACCCGCGAAGGAGAAAACCTGTAGTAGGCTGGTATCTGTGATGTCTTGCAGCCTTCCGATAATGAAATACCAAAAAACAATATCAATATCAATATGTATCTACTTTCTTTTAACATATCTGCTATTCCAGAAATTTTCCTCCATTGAGGATTCGACAAGTTTGAAATTTTTTGCGGTCATTTTCATGTACATCTTTGGAAAACCGAACAATAGGGAGGCTTTCTTAAGGTTTTCTTCAGCTATCCATGGTTCTCTCATCCATTCGATATAATAGCCCTTACTGCATAAAAATAATTCGTAAGATTCTGTTGAGTGCGGAAGGTTATATTTAAGATTGTATGAATCACCCGGCAATGTTATCAACGGATTTAGAGTATCTGATAATGCCATCATTCCGGTGCACTCATCTGTCTGATTGGTAGCTCTGACTACTGAGGGTTTAATTCTCAGAGGGTCAGTTTTTTCTCCTGTTTTGGCAAGAGCCAGGTAGTCAATCCTCCATAACCCTTTAGTGAGGATGAGCCTTACATTAAGTACCGGTGTATCTGTCTGTGGCAGCCTGATCATATGAACATCTGAAGCAATTGGTCCCATCTCTTCATAACTGTTCACTTTTATCCATTTTCCTCCGGAGTTCTTTACGAATACTTCTATCCCGCCAAGAACATCCCAGACTCTGTTTACCCGTTTCTGAAGTTTTTTGTCACCGCTTTCGATTTGTGCAGCAAAATTGCCTGCAGAATTGCCCATGTAGGCGAGACTCTGGTAGAACAGATAGGTTGTTAGGAATGTCTGCCTGCAGCCGATTAACAAGCCGTGTTCACCATGAGATACATTATTAAAAGTAAGATCAATATATTCCTTCTCTGCAAGATCTGTCTCATCTGTAACAGAATATCTTTCCCTGCTATCCATCTTTATTACAGCATCCAGACAATCTCCTTCCTGAGCAGTACAGGTTGAGGGATTAGTCACCTCAGATGTTTTATAGAACGAACCATCCTCAGCGGCGAAAACGCGTTCACCGGGTTGCCTTGGAAATGCAAGAAGATCGGCATACCTTATAACATGTGTTTCTAGAGCCTCATTAGTCAGTTTTAGATTTACCTCGTTTCCTGTAATCCTGGTATTATATAGCATATCTATGTCTTTCTTTTCAAAAGACCTCAATATGCTGGACGAGAACCCCTCGGCCATCAGTACAGTATCTTCGCCATCCCAGGCATAGAATGTAGGACATGAACCGAAGCAGGCTTTGGGATTAAGAATACAGAAGGTCGTTACTATTAATGTTGGGACTCCCACAAGGGTTAGTGCGAGAATTTTACTATTCAGGCCTTGGATGTTATTTGTTTCAAATAAAGCTACTTTAGCTAAGGGAATCCGGAATGAAGGTGCAGTAAATTTCCCCTCAGCAGTTTTATTTGAACTGATCAATTCTCTGTATTGATTGTAATGTTTTCCATAACCTGATACTGTATCCTGACTATTGATTGACAACAAAGAATCAAGTAGGTATAGCGATCCGTCGGTCATATGGACCTTAATCAGTTTGTTGTTTACCGAAGAAGTTTCGAGGCTGACAGGATCGTGGAACTCGCGTATAATTCGTGTGGATGAGCAACTGACTGCAATAACGAATACAGGAAGTATTAATAAAAAGTATTTAGTCTGAAGAATATCAGTTTTAAGCATGGTCTGGATTGATATTTCAAAGAATGCTGGTACTCATTATCAAAATTAGGCTATATGACAACCATTTGCAAAATATTTTTCCTGTCAACTATTATATTTGATACATTTGGAACTTAAGTTTTTAATGTGAAACCTATTTAATCTCAGAATGAAAAAACTACTTATTACACTATCCTTAATACTTTTGCTTTTTGCAATTCCGGGTACTAATGATGGATTCTCATCACAGGATAATATTGACAAGGTTATGCCCCTGGTTTCAACTTCATGGTTAAAGGATAATTTAAAGAATCCGGAAATCGTAGTTCTTCATGTTTCACCCACCCGGCTTGATTATGATAACGGACATATTCCTGATGCAGGTTTCCTGTGGCCGGGATATATAATAATTTCCACAGAGTCTGAATCTACAGTTCCTGCTCCTGTAGAAGATATTGTAAAATTGCTACGGACTCTTGGTGTGAACAATAACTCGCATATCGTTCTTTGCGGAATATATGGAAATATCATACCTGTATGCCGTGTATTTGTCAATCTTGAACATATAGGATTAAAAGGAAGAGTATCAATTCTCGATGGAGGCTTTGATGCCTGGGCAGAAGCAGGATATGAGATATCTAAAGAGAATCCTGTAACAGCTAAGGGTAAGTTTAAACCATCAGTAAATGAGAATCTGGTAAATGGCAAATGGATGTTAACCAACCTTGAAAACAAATCATACACTATAATTGATGCGAGGGCAAAAGCTATGTACGACGGAACTACCGGTTTGCCCCGTGCCGGACATATTAAAGGTGCAAAGAATCTGCCTCCGACAGAGATCTATGATGCCAAAACAACCCGTTTTTTCGATTCACAGAAAATAGCAGAAACGTTCAGTAAGCTTGAGATCCCGGCTAACGCGAGACCAGTCTTTTATTGTCATACAGGAAACTCTGCAAGTGCAGCATATGTAGCAGCGCTAATAGCAGGATTTGATCCGGTTATATATGACGGATCGATGGAGGAGTGGAGCAGTAAATCTGATCTTCCTATGGAAAAGTAAACTGATATTATCAGTAAGAGCTCTTTATCTGATCAGTCTTAATAAATTCAATCGGTATATTAAAAGTCGTTGAGATATATTCTCCCCTTTCGAGAAGATCATCATCATCTTCTTCAACATACCATTTGATTGATATTTTCTTCGATAGCTCATTGAGCTGATATAGCTTTCTGAGTATTGAAGCCATAATAATCGAATTAAAGCTGTTCATGTACTCAAGGGCAATTATAACTTCAGTTGAAACGGCAGGTTTAGTCAGATAATCATCTATCCAGATTAATATCTGTTCTGAAAACTTTGTTCTGCTTTCATCTATTGCCCTACCGATTATCTTAACACTGCCCTCGGGATTAAGAAAGACCTCAGGGGTCTTATTAGTCGGTAAAATATGAACTGCTGCTATACCCATATTGATAGATTAAATATGAATTTTACCTGTGAATACTGAAATGTACAAAATCCTAAGTATCAAATTTCAGCATTAAACTCTAATAAAACAAGTTTTCATTGAACTTACTGTCTAACAATGAGCTTTTATAATTGTTCATTTCCACAAAAACAAAACAGGCAACAAGTTTCCCTGTCGCCTGTCAATGTTCTTTCCATAACCCTAACTACACCCCCTTTAGGGGGCTGGGGGGCACTGGTTATAAATGATACGGTCTTCTGTACTCGTAATTCATAAGTCTGTGTTCAGAAGCCTCTTTATCATTAATAAAGGTATATGTAGCCGGATCCCATTTAACTGGTCTCTTGAGCTCATTTGCAATATTTCCGAGGCAGCAAGTGATTGCAGTACTGCAACCTACTTCAACTGAAGCAATAGGTTTCTGACGTGAACGTACTGAATCGATGAAGTTCTGCATATGTGGTGAACTGATTTCGAACTGCAATCCGGCCTGTGTCGGAGCGGGACGATTTGCAGCGGGAGCCTGTCCCTGTGCGTTTGCCGGACGAGCCTGTCCTGCCGGTCTGGTCTGTCCCGGTACTCTTGGCTGCGGACGGTTACCAGCTATCTCAGCCGGGATGAGTGATGCATCTGAACATGCTATATATCCGCGTGCTACCTCAATCCATCCTTTTGTTCCGATAAACTTAATACCCTGTGCACCTGCATTATCCTCAAGGTAAGGCTGCTCAGTCATAACAACACCTGTCTGATATTTGAAGGTCATGTACTCTGTTCCGTTATATCCTTTAGGTATTATCTCGCAAGGTGCTGAACCATCCATTCCTATTGCAGCCTGTGCAATATCGAACATATGAGCACCCCAGTCAGCTGTATAGCCGTTACCTGTCTCAAGATACCAGCGCCATGCACCCCAGAGGGTTTCATTCTGTACAGGGTCCAGAGTAATCTGAGGAGCGAGATCTGAATTGTAAACAATCTTGCCATCATTGAGCGGACCTAACCAGAGGTTCCAGTTCAGGTTACCCGGAATTGGCTGTGCAGGAAGATCGAGTGGCTTTGGTGGATCACCTACTTTTGCATAGATCTTCTCAATATGTCCAATCTTGCCGGCCCTTACAAGCTCAATAGCTTTCTGGAACTCCTTACTGGAACGCTGCTGACTTCCGACCTGTACGATACGTTTCTTTTCGTTCGCAACCTTTGTCATTGTAAGTGCTTCCTGGATAGTATAGGAAAGCGGTTTCTGAACATACACATCTTTCCCCGCCTGGCATGCATGAATAGACATAAGAGCATGCCAATGATCAGGTGTAACAACTTCAACCACATCTATATCTTTTCTTTCCAATAACTGTTCATACTGCTCATAGGTATCGCAACGTGGAGCAAGGCCTTTTGCCTTCTGCCACTCTTCAACAGTTTTCTTGTAACGTTGTTGTTTAATACTGTCAACATCGCAGCATGCAACTACCTGAAGTCCGGGAACTCCTGCGAATCCTCTGAAATCTGACAATGCCTGACGGCCAAGGCCGATGGTGCCCATTATAACTCTGTCGCTCGGTGCAACGCGGAAACCATTTATCACATAACTTGGAAGTATTGTCAGGCTGGTAACTCCAACAGCTGACAAACCAAGGAAGTTACGGCGGCTCATTCCTTTGTTTGATTTTTCTTTCATTGTACTATAATATTTAGGTTGATTGATTTTTTTAATTTACGAAAAATAGAAATATTATTCTGATTCACAGTACGCTTAGATTTAAAACAGGTGTTAAAAAAACTTAAAATCCTTCTAAGTGCTTGTAAGCCGTGCAAACCTTCTGTTCGATGAAGGGAAATCTACACCTGACGCAAACATTACTATTATTCCCATTAAAACAGCAAGAAAAACCGATTTAATATTGAACTGAAAAGTTATGGTACTTGTATCGTTAATAGTGGTACAGAGTGCTCCCAGCATAATATTTATTATTGCGATCCATTGATATATCCTCATCCCGGCCAGATATGGAGTCTGAGCTTCACCTCTTAGCGATTCCTCAACAAAACGGCCGAGCCCGTTCAGCATAAGATAGATCCCACAAATAAAAACCGCAGGCATTCCTGCATTATATAACCATATAAGAACTGTACCCGATATCAGATTGCAGGTTATTGAATAGAGCTGCGTCGGATGAAGGGCGACACCATTTAAACCGGAGATCTTATTTACTCTCGAGAGGGGATGAGTGAACCGGATCCCAATCGAAGGATCGGATGGTTTACCATGGCAGCAGCCCTGTACCAGGCATCTGAGCCGCCCTGTCGCCTGAATCCATGGCGCAGCCATTGCAAATGACGCCACAAGTTTGAAAAAACTGATTTGAAAGATCAGTGATGCCAGCAGACATGCTGTAAGTCCTCCAATCAATCCTCCATAGTAGCCATACGGCCTCAGTAATTTTGGCGATCCTTCAATGAACTGCGCCCACAATCCGGCTCCGATAATAACAAAAATCATTACTGTGAATCCAATAACAGTATACTCCTGTCCTAAAAAGAAACCTGCAATCAGGGTTCCGGCCAGTCCGGCAGCTCCGCCGTAAAAGCCATGATTTATGATCCTTACAGGTCCGATTCTCCATTCTCGCCAGCTGTTTGCAAGCTTCTCGGTCTGGCGTTTGATCAGATCCCAGATCCAGCCATTCAGCCTTAGACCGGTTGCAAAGTATCCGGCTACCACAAAAGCCCAAACAAGATTAAATGCCTTCATCGCAACCGGAAATGCAAAACATATAAGTCCGGCTATAATTACAGCAGTCCACATGCTGGTTATAAATATCCTGAGAAATACTCTGGTCCTTATGATAACAGGTACTGCCAGAGCAAGAAATAGCTCTACAATGTAGAATGCATTTGATAACTGTCTGATGCTAAGATCCTCTCCAAAAGGTAGTTTTATAACGTCGATCTCACCCGATGCTACTGAAAATGTCCAGGCATTATAAACAATAAGCAATGGTACAAATACAACCAGATATGACGAGATCCTTTCCATAACCGAAGGTTGGTTAGTGTCTTTCACCGGAACCGACAGAAAGGTTTTGTATTCCTGATCTCCAAACACTTCTTTGGTACGCTCATTCTCAAATCCTTCCACCCAGGCTGCTGTCATCAGGGTGAAGAAGGGACTTACCAGCCATAATCCTGAGGATGACTGAAAGCTCACTGATAATCCGAAGCTTACAAGTACTGCACCGGCATAGATCGGATGCTTTGTGAAAGCATATACCCCTCTGGTAACTAGTCTTTCAGGTGGGAAAGCATTCATTGGAAGTCCTTTCCCCAGAAACCATAAATGCAGCATACCTGCAGCGATAAGTGCAATTCCTGTTGCCAATAAGAGATAGCCTGGCCAGGTCTCCTCCAAAACCGGTAGTTTTATTATATCGCCTGACTGTTCTGCCCACAGAACTAAAAGCGAAGGAATTACTGCCACAAAAAGAAATCCATACAGGACTTTACCTGTGAGAACCTTTATTTTTTCCATTGTACGTGAAGATAAGAAAAATTGATAAATTCGGGTAATTAAATTGTCAGGCAATATGAAAAGGATTCAGGCATTAACAGGGGTTCTACTAACTGTAATTTTCCTGTCGTTTTTTACTCAGAAATCTTTGGCACAGGATAAGAAGATTGTTTTCGGGAAAGAGGTTAGTTATGGAAAATATATCTCAGATACAGGAGCAAAGGATGTCCCTGTCAACTGGATAAATGTAAATACTGCGCCCGATACCTGGCATACCGAAAAAGATATTCTGATATGCTCCGGACAGCCCATTGGCGTGATGCGTTCTGAAAAAATGTATGAGAACTTTATCCTTCATGTTGAGTGGAAGCATCTCGAGGCAGGAGGTAACTCCGGGGTATTTGTATGGAGTAACGCTAACCCTCCGGAGGATACACGTTTGCCTGATGGTGTGGAAGTTCAGATGCTCGAACTCGACTGGGTGAACCAGAATGCACGCGATGGCGTGAAACCTCCTGTGGCATATGTTCATGGCGAACTTTTCGGTGTTGGCGGTGTGACAACAGTTCCTGACAATCCGCGTGGCACAAGAAGTAAATCAATTGAAAACAGGTGTAAAGGGAAAGGGGAATGGAATACATACGATGTTGTTTGTATCGATGGTGTTATAAGGCTTTCGGTCAATGGCAAATTTGTAAACGGAATAACAAAGGCTTCCCAGAGGAAGGGATACCTTTGCCTCGAATCGGAAGGCGCTCCGATACATTTCCGTAATATCAGAATTATTGAACTTGCGCCTTCATCAAAGCCATTTTTGAGCCTGCATCCCCAGAATCCTCACTATTTCATGTTCCGTGGCAAACCTGCGATATTGATTGGTTCCACAGAGCATTATGGTGCAGTTATGAACCTCGATTTCGATTATGTTACCTATTTTAAGGAACTTGAAGCATCCGGACTGAATGTTACACGTACTTTTTCGGGCGTTTATGTTGAACCTGCCGGTGCTTTTGGTATTAAAAAGAATACAATGGCTCCCGGACCAAACCGTTTTATCTGTCCATGGGCAAGAAGTAATGAACCGGGCTATGCAAACGGCGGCAATAAGTTCGACCTTTCGCGCTGGGATGAGAATTATTTCAAACGTCTGAAGGACTTTTTAACTGAGGCAGGAAAAAGAAATATTGTTGTTGAACTTGATCTCTTCTCAAATATCTACGATACAATACAATGGAAGTTATCACCGCTCTATTTCAAAAACAACACAAATGGTACCGGTAAGATCAGCGACTGGAAAGAAGTCCTCTCTCTGAGACACCCTGAACTTCTGGCTGTTCAGGAAAGAATGGTAAGGAAGATTGTTTCCGAGCTGAGGGATTTTGATAATCTCTACTATGAAGTCTGCAATGAACCATACTTTGGAGATACCCTGGCGCTGAGGGAGTGGGAGGATTATATGACCAGTATAGTTGCAGATGCTGAAAAAGACTTTGATCAGAAACACCTGATCTCAAATAATGTTGCCAACCATCACCGGCTGGTTTCAAAACCGCGTGAAGGTGTTTCAATATATAATTTTCATTATGTCCGTCCTCCGAAGACTGTTGCGGCAAACTACCACCTCAACAGTGTAATAGGCGATAATGAAACAGGTTTTGATGGAATTAAGGATGCTACATATCGAAGAGAGGCATGGGATTTCATAATGGCAGGAGGGGCAATATTTAACCATCTCGACTATTCGTTTACTACCGATAATGAGGATGGTTCATTCCTGGTTGAGAAAGGTCAGCCCGGAGGGGGCAGCAAGGCTCTCAGGAGTCAGCTTAAGATACTTGCAGAATTTATGAAATCAATCGATTATATCAATATGAAACCTGTTGATGAGTCACAACTCAGGCTCACAGGAGAAGGGAACAAAACCATCAGGGCTCTGGGCAAGGATGGTTTTATTGCTGCTTATGTTTGCAGGAAAGATACTGCTTCTGGTCCTATTGGTATTGAAATAAACCTTCGAAGCGGATCGTATAAAATAACCCTCGCAGAAACAACTGCTCCATCTGAAAATGTGGCACATATCAGGAACCATCCCGGTGGATGGCTGAAGATAGCTTCAGACGGATACTTTGAGGATCTGGCAATAAAGATTGAAAGAGAGAAATAAAATAATACTTTTACGGGGCAAAAAAACTCTTTATGTACCGTTTCTTCTTTCGCTTTGTTGTCACAACACTGACAATTCTGACAGCCAATCTTATTACCACCGCAATCAGCGATTATATGATCACCTATAAAAATCATGTAAAGCCGCTCACTTTTACACTTGCTGCAATGGCAATAATTGTGGTTGTTTTTTATCCTCTCTTTCTCAAGATGGAAGAGTGGCTCAGGAAGATTTCAGTAAAGCTCATTAAATCAGGCAATTCTGTAGCAGGAAGATACATTGGATTATTCCTTACATTCATTGCCGGATTGTTGATCCTGTCATATTTCTATGCCAGAATGTGGTACCACATCGATTTGCTACGAATCATTTTAACTGGTAAAGTCGGGGGTTATATATGATAAGGGTTGTAACATTTTTATTTTGTTTCAGTTTTTACAATGTGGTATACGGATCGGCAAACCAGCAGGATCAGGATACAATCCTTTCAAGAAATTTATCTGAGGTAGTCATCTCTGCAAACAGATTTGGTTCAATACGTCTGAATACCCCTGAAGCTGTAAGAGTAACAGGTACCAACACGGTAATCAGACAACAGCTAAGGTCTGCTCCTGAGGCACTTGTATCAGCATCAGGAGTTTTTGTGCAGAAAACAAACCACGGTGGAGGATCACCGTTTCTCAGAGGATTGACAGGCAATCAGACTCTCCTTCTTATAGATGGCATCAGGCTGAATAATTCAACATACCGCTATGGGCCAAATCAATACTTCAATACTATCGACCTGTTTTCTATTGAAAAGATTGAAGTGTTAAGGGGAAGCGGATCAGTGCAATACGGGTCCGACGCACTCGGAGGCGCTGTTAATGTTTTCACACATGATGTGCGTTTTTCCGGTAATCCGTCGTGGGGATCAACACTATATACCCGTTTAGCAGCAGCCGGAATGGAACAGAGTCTTAACGGATCGCTGAAATTCAGCAGCAGCAGGGTTGCAGTCAGGGGTGGTTTAACCTTGCGAAACTTTGGGGATCTTAAGGGTGGCGACACAACCGGAGTTCAGTCACCGACTGGTTACAGCGAAATAGATTATGATATAAAAGGTAAGTTACTCCTTTCGGAATCCACAGAACTAACTATGTTTTTGCAGAGTGTGCATCAGAGCAATGTACCAGTATTTCATAAGGTAGTACTCGAGAATTATGCTGTAAACAGGATGGATCCTCAAAACAGAAAACTGGGCTATGTAAAAGTCACCCATAAACCTGATGATGGTCTTATCAGATCGCTCTCATTTTCTGCATCTTGGCATGATACTGAAGAGGGCAGAGAAAGCCGGAAAAACAACTCTGACGTGCTTCGTTATGAGAATGATAAGGTAAGAACTCTTGGTTTTATAGCTGAGGCATTCACATCTGATGGCAATAACTGGAGTGCCAGCACAGGTGCTGAGATTTATAATGACCTGGTTGGAAGTACGCGTTACGAAAGGGATCTCACAAGCGGTATTATAACAGATAAGCGCGGGCTCTATCCTGATAATTCCAGAATGACTTCAATTGCAGCATTTTCATTACATACTATTGAATTTCAGAACTGGATTTTTTCAGGAGGTGCAAGATTCAATGCTTTTTTAATCAATGTTCATGATGAGGTACTCGGAGAAACAAGTCTAACACCTTCTGCACTTGTTGGTAACTTTGCAATAATGAGGAAACTAACAGGCAGATCCAGCCTCTTTGTCTCAGCAAATAGCGGTTTCAGGGCCCCTAATGTAGATGACCTTGGTACTCTTGGAATAGTGGATTTCAGGTATGAAACACCAAACTTTAATTTAACCCCGGAACACTCACTGCAATTCCAGACCGGATATAAATACCAGGGTAAAACCTTAAGAGGTGAGATTTTTATTTACCGCAATGAACTCCGTAACCTGATTGTCAGGAATATAGTTGCCGGCGATACTATTGATGGTTACCCGGTATACATAAAAGAAAATGTTGAACGGGCTTTTATCCGGGGAGTGGAAACTGCATGGGAACTGGATCTGGGTAAATCGTGGAATGCAGGTTTTAGTCTCACGTATACTTATGGACAGAATATTACAAAAAATGAACCTGTCCGCCGTATTCCGCCATTGTTTGGCAGGGTAAGTACGGAATACTCACTGAAAAACCTCAGGATAGGTGCAGAATGGCTGGCTGCAGCTAAACAGGAGAGGCTTGCGGCAGGTGACAAATCAGACAACAGGATACCTGCTGGGGGAACTCCGGCATGGAGTATTTTCAATCTGAATGCCGGATACGATATTGATCTTCTGAGTATTGGGTTTTCACTGCAGAATATTCTTAACGAAGACTACAGGTATCATGGTTCAGGAGTAAATGGCCAGGGCAGAACAGCTCTGATCTCTCTCATGATCAATCTGGGTAGCCTGTAAGAATACAGATCCAAATAGCCTTCTAGCCGCAATGCCGTAAAGCCTTACTGAAGCAACTGTTTCACAATAGCAGAAATCTCTTTTCCGTCGGCTTTCCCGGCGAGTTCTTTGGAGGCAACACCCATCACCTTACCCATTTCGGCTGGAGATTTTGCGCCAACCCGTTCTATTATTGCCTTAATTACTTTGTTCAGTTCCTCCTCGCTCATCTTCGCAGGCAGGTACTTCTCCAGAACATCAGCTTCAGTAACCTCTTTCTCATACAGATCTGGCCTGTTCTGTGTCTTATAGATCTCTGCCGACTCCCTCCTCTGCTTTACAAGCTTCTGGATGATCTTCAGCTCCTCGTCGCCTGAGAGAGTGTCGGTTCCTTTCTCTGCCCTGGCGAGTGTAAATGCGGTCTTGGCCGCTCTAATTGCTTCAAGGGCAACCTTATCCTTTGCTTTCATTGCAGTGATAAGATCAGCTGATATTTTTTCGGTAAGTGACATAGTGTATAGTTTTAAATTTACGGAATTCAGGGATGGCTTTAGCTTGGTTCCACGTGAATTGTCACAGTCAGATTATCATACTTCGATGTAAGTTCATTCTCTATCTTGTCACAGTAATCGTGAGCATGTCCTACTGATTCATCCTGCGGTATTTGAATATGCAGGTCCACAAACCGGTAGTTACCTGCAATTCTTGTTCTCAGATCATGATAGTTTACCTCAAGGTCGTTCAGAGTATGTTCCAGGGCAGAAATCTCATTATCTTCCCAGGCTGTATCGAGCAATGGGGTAAAAGCCTTTTTCATAAGATGATATGATTCCCTTATGATGAATAATGCAACAAGGATTGCAACAACAGGGTCAAACCAGTTTATTCCTGTGATCAATATCAGTCCCAATCCAACAGCTACTCCGAGAGAAGTGTATACGTCTGTTTTAAGATGAAGTGCATCCGCTTCAAGGGCTACTGAATTTGTTTCACGGGCTACCTTATATAATCTCCTGGCAACTATTGTATTGACTATAGCAGAAACTACCATAACAGCGGAACCGATAGCTATTGAATCCAGCTCAAAGGTCCCTTCGATGAGTTTTTTAACAGCTTCAAAGATGATCCACAATGCAGCAAGGAATATCAGGAGTGCCTCAATTACACCTGAAATGTTTTCAATCTTCCCGTGTCCGTAGGGATGTCTCGAATCAGGCGGATTATCAGATACACTTACTGAAAAGAATGCAATAAGAGCCGCAACCAGGTCCATTGATGAGTGAATGGCTTCAGAAATGATACTAACTGACCCGCTTAAAATGCCGGCAGCCAGCTTCATTATTATCAGCAGGGTATTAGACAGAATAGAGAGACGGGCAACACTTACTTTTGCATTCATAGGAGATTGATAAGTTCATATTTTCTGGTTCCCAATCCAATCTTTTCACCATGATCAAGTCCTGCTTCCCAGTGAGTTTCAGGATGTGCATTTTTGAATTTGTCTTCTCCCTGCTGATCATGTCCGGTATTATGTTCACAGATCCTGCTTCCCGGAAGAGCCGGAGCTGCTTTTACCATATCTGCACAGGCCTGATCGAGTGCCACAGGATCAAATGAAGCTGCAATACCAAGGTCCGGAACAAGGGGATAATCATTAAAACCCCAGCAGTCGCAGTCGGGAGAAACGTTCATTATAAAGTTAATATGAAATGAGGGTTTATCCTTCACTACTGCATAAGAATACTCAGCAATTCTTTTATTTACTATTTCCGAAGAACCCTGCCATACTACTCTTGCTGAATCGTACTGACATACTGCAACGCACTGTCCGCATCCCACACAGTTTTCATAATTGATCCGGGCAATTTTGTCTTTCCCAACCGCAATAGCATCGTGTGCACAATACTTCTCACACACCTTGCATCCGGTGCAGTTCTCCTCAAATATTTCAGGGGAGGCACCTGAGTGGAGAAAGAGTTTTCCGCCAACAGATGCACATCCCATCCCAAGGTTTTTGAGGGCACCGCCAAACCCCGTCATTTCATGTCCCTTAAAGTGGTTCATCGAGATAAGTACATCTGAATCGGCTATTGCACTTCCTATTTTAGCTGTTGCGCAGCATTCCATTTTCAGTTCAATCTCCCGGAATTCGGTACCTCTTATTCCGTCGCCGATAATCACAGGACAGTTTGTCGCCAGAGGATTATAGCCGTTTTCAAATGCTGCTTCCAGATGCTCGGGTGCATTTGACCTTCTGCCGTAATAGAGTGTATTACAGTCGGTAAGGAAAGGAATAGCCTCTTTCTTTCTCAGATACTTTACAATCCGGGCTGCATAATTCGGTCTGAGGTATGCAAGATTTCCCGGCTCTCCGAAATGGATTTTGATCGCAACAATTTTCCTGTTAAAGTCAATTGTATCTATCCCTGCTTTGACAATCAGGTTATCAAGTTTCTTTAAGAGATTCTGTGAGGGTTTTGCCCTCAGGTTTGTAAAATAGACTTTTGATGGCGGCATATTTAATATTTTCTAAGCTGATAGAATCCTTGCAAGTTCTACCAAGTTATGATTTACATCCTTATGAAGTTTTACAGCTTTACGGAATGATACCAGTACAATTTCACTGTTTGATAATCCGACCATAACACTTTGCTGTCCGTCGAGAAGTGCCTCAACTGCTGCATGCCCCAGACGGCTGGCATTAACCCTGTCGATAGCAGACGGAGAACCACCTCTCTGAAGGTGACCGAGAATTGATACCCTTATATCATATTCGGGGAAATCAGCTTTCACCTGCTCAGCTATTGCAAATGCGCCTCCTCCCTTATCTCCTTCGGCAACAATAATCAGGTTACTTGTTTTTTTCCTTACGTTTCCGGCTTCGATCATCTTTTTGATATCGCGTTCCTCACCAGATAGTTCCGGAATAATGATTGCTTCGGCTCCTGTAGCAATACCGCTGTAAAGAGCAATAAACCCTGCTTCAGCACCCATAACTTCAACAAAGAACATCCGGTTATGTGCACTGGCTGTGTCCCTTATTTTGTCTACTGCTTCTACAACAGTATTAAGAGCTGTATCATAACCTATAGTGTAGTCTGTTCCAAAAATATCATTATCGATTGTCCCGGGAATACCTACTATTGGAATCTCATGCTCCTCATTAAATAGTCTGGCCCCTGTAAATGAACCATCTCCCCCAATTACAACAACACCATCTATGCCTGCCTGCTTAAGGTTATTATAAGCTTTCTGCCGGCCTTCAGGATTCCTGAACTCTTCACATCTTGCGGTTTTAAGTATTGTACCGCCCTTTTGAATAATATCACTCACACTCGATGCTGTCATTGGAATGAAATCTGAATTGATCATTCCCTGATAGCCCTGTTTAATACCCATAACCTCCAATCCTTCATAGATTGCAGTTCTCACCACGCCGCGAATTGCAGCATTCATTCCCGGGGAATCACCTCCTGATGTCAGGACCCCGATTTTCTTAATTTTTCCCATATTTTATTAATAATTACAAGGCGCAAAGGTAATACTAATTATTTTGCCTTACAAATGACGGAAGCTCTCTGTTAATCAGATGTTTGAAATGATATCCCGTATGTTTTCTATAAGCCATTTGGGAGTTGAAGTCGCTCCGCAGATTCCCGCCGATTTTTTCCCTGTGAACCAGGAAAGATCTAACTCCTCCGGCGAAGAAACAAAATGGGAATCAGGATTGACCTCCTTACACACCGAAAACAGCATCTTCCCGTTTGAACTCTCTTTGCCGCTGACAAATATAATTGTATCGTGCGATGCTGCAAATGTCCTCAGATGAGGCTCTCTGTTTGATACCTGCCCGCAAATTGTTTTGTTGACAATCAGGTTTTTATCCGGATCAGCAACTCCTGCTTCAGTCATTTTAGCGAGGAGAGCCTCCTTAAATATGTCATATTCTTTTACTCCCATTGTTGTCTGAGAGAAGAGGTAAACAGGCCTTTTCACATCTATCCTTTCAATATCTGACGGTGAGGAAACCAGTATCCCTTCATTGTTTATCTGTCCGAGGAGTCCTACAACTTCTGCATGCCCTGCTTTTCCGAATATCACAACCTGCCCTTTGCTTTCCCTGATCTTCTGCCACGAATCCTTAATCCTCGACTGAAGCTTCTTTACAATCGGACAGGTAGCCTCAATGATAGTTATATTGTTATTCTCTGCTATCATATAAGTCTCAGGTGGTTCACCATGAGCTCTGATAAGTACTTTGCTGTCGCGCAGATTTCTGAACTGCTCATGGTTGATTGATACAAGTCCGAGAGTTGCCAGTCTTTCAACCTCTTTGTCGTTGTGCACAATAGGGCCAAGTGAAAAAACCTTCTCACCTTTCAGGAGAGCTTCCTCGGCTATTTCAACTGCATTCTGAACTCCGAAGCAGAATCCCGATTTGCTGTCGATCTCAACTACCATTCCTTTTGCTGTCGATTATCTTTTTTATCCATACCATCTGCTCTTCAACAGTCATTCTGCTGTTATCAAGAACGATAGCATCGTCTGCTCTCCTGAGAGGACTTATATCGCGGTTCTCATCGGCAATATCGCGTGCAACAATATTCCTTTTGATCTCTTCAAAATCAACTGTCACACCTGCAGCTTTAAGTTCATCAAACCTTCGTTTAGCCCTTATATCAACCGAAGCCGTCATGAAGATCTTGATATCAGCATCAGGAAACACAACAGTACCGATATCTCTTCCATCCATAACAATCCCCTTTGCGATCCCAATCTCTCTCTGCAGCTCAACAAGTCTGGCCCTTACCTCATAGATCTGACTGATGCGGCTTACATGGGCTGAGACATCCATGCTTCTTATCTCTTTTTCAACATTCTCAGAGTTAAGAAAGGTTTCATATCCTTCTATATCCGGATTATATATAAAATCTATGTAAATATTTTTTACTTCAGCCACTATTGCCGGTACATTTACCTCATTGGAATTGATGTAGTTATGACGCATGCTATAGAGGGTTACTGCCCTGTACATTGCTCCGCTGTCGATAAAAATGTAGTTCAGTTCCTTCGCCACCGATTTGGCAAAAGTGCTCTTCCCGCACGATGAATAACCGTCTATTGCTATTATAAGCCTTTTGTTCATCTTTTTCTATAGATTTTATCTGGTCGTAAAATTAGTGAAAGGTGAGTGGATGAACCTGCAAGGTGATAGGTAGCCCTTCCAAATTCAATATCCATCCACGAGGTGTTGATTCCAAATCCCCACGACAATCCAACAGTTGAAACTTTTGAGTCAACCTGCAATTCTCTCCTTCTCTGATAGTTGTAACCTGCACTGAAATAAAAGTTTTTATGAGGTATCAGTTCAACTCCAACAACTGCATGCCTCATTATGTTCTCTGCTATCTCTGATGATTTTGATTTTTCAGTAACTGTTGCCCCGGGTTCTGTATAATCATGTGTAAGATCATATTTCTCCAGGTGCTTAAGTGTCAGTGAGAACCGGAACGGAGCATGGGCCAGTCTTTGTGAGATCCCTGCCTGAACCTCAAAAGGCAATTTCTGACGCTCCTCGCCGGCATATGATGTCAGCTGCAAACCGGCATTCCTTATTACCATCCCTGCTGAGAAAAGATTACTTGTGTTATGCCAGGAGGCTCCGATATCAAATGCAAATCCAAATGAAGTATAATTTTCAAGATGTGATAGTACAGGTTTAAAATTCACTCCAATTGTAAAAAGTGAATCAATATGCCTCGAGTACATCAGGGAGAAGGCATATTCGGCAGCACTGAAGTCACCGGTAATCACTCCCGACGCATCTGTTTCGGTAAAGGAACCATAGTTAAGGTAGGTCATGCCGGCAGCAAAGTTTCCCACTCCCGGGTATGTATGTGAGTACATTGCCAGACCGAAATTTATCCCGGCAAAATAATTTACATAGTTTAGTGCAAGTGCATTATTCATCTTTGAATTCAGGAGGGCCGGATTATGATAAGCCATATTGAGATTATTCCCTTCTAAGCGAAACATTTGTTCCGCCAAGGGATGATACCAGTCCTGAATGTGTCAGATTGAGAAACTCATAGACATTATCGCCGCCTGTCTGTGAGTAGAGAGGAGAGATAATGAGACTTAAAAATATCAGATTAAGTACTTTCTTTCTCATTTGTTTCAATACACAGCAAATATAGTATGATTTACCTTAACGTGCGATGACTCTTTAATAGTATTAAGCTGTTTTTCCGGTGAGAATCAGGGCCTCGTCAATACTCTTTTTCCTGCCATTCATCTGTGAAAGGAATAGTCCGGTTATAACAATCGCCATCCCTATAATATTCTGAACAGTAAGATTTTCTCCCAGAATAATGAATGAGAACAGTGCTGTGAAAAGTGGTATGCAGTTTGAAAAAACATTGGCTTTTGTGACACCCATATTCTTAACTGAGTAGGCAAAAAGAATGAAAGCGCCGCATGATGCAAAAAGTGCCAGTTCAATTATAGGTCTGAACATTTCAAATGTGAACGGGGTAGTTGTGAAATGTTTAAAGTCGAGAATCAGGAACAAAGGAAGGAAAAGGACAGCCCCGATAATGTTCTGTACATTAACTATATATACAGGAGTATAATAACCAACAAGGCGGCTCAGTGTAAGGTTATACCCTACCGCAGAGATTACTGCAAGAAGGAGCAATCCAAGACCTTTTATATTAAATGAAATGCTGCCGTCGCGGTTAAGAATAAAAACAAGTACTCCTACGAATGAGAGAATAATCCCGGCGTAATTGATTGCCTTCAGCCTCTCTTTAAAGATTAGCCAGGCTCCGATAGTTGCGAAGACTGGTATTGTGGAAATCAGTACAGAGCAGACTGTTGCTGAAACATAAGTGAGTCCGAAACTCTCCCCGAGGAAATAAAAGAAGGGTTCAAACAGTGCCAGCATCAGAAAGAGCTTCCTGTCCTGCTTCCTGATCTTCATAAAGTTTTTTGTGACAATCAGAAAGGTAGTGAGCAGAACTACTGAAAAAACAAGTCTTATAAACACAATTGTGATAGGGTGGAAGGTCTTATTCGCCTCTTTAAACCATATGAATGAAAATGACCAGAAGATCATCGACAGTACAACAGCGCTATATACTTTGAAATTTTTACTCAATTTTTACCTTTCCAAAAGTTGATAATTTATCGAAGTGCGAATTTATATCTAAATAAATTATTGACAGTTATAAAACGAAATATTTTACCTTCTTCAAAACCGGAGTTCCTGCTGAATTCAGGAGATCCTTCGCTATCGCTCAGGATGACAGTCCTTTATGGGGTTTAAAAGGGAAAAGAAATGGCGATTCGCAAGATAAATTCGAAAGGTCTGGTATTTTCAGCGAATCGCCATTTCTTTTCCCCCCGTTCCACCTAAAGCTCTGTCATTCCGAGCGTCAGCGAGGAATCTCATAGATTTTGCAGGGATTCAATTACCACATGTGATTAAAAACCTTTTAACGAGTGTTTCGACCATAGCAAATTCAAATTGTTTCTATTTTTATTATTGTCCTCTATTTAAGGTACATATAATCATATTTGCTTTCGAACATCCTTAAAACATGATATTTTTAAGATTTGATTGTGAATCATAAATTATTATATTTGCCGCCTCATAGGTTCAAATTTGCTATGATTAAATCTGTTAATCCTTTTAGGATAAGTTAAATAACTAATATCAACGATTAGATGAAAATTCTGGTTTGTATCAGTAACGTTCCCGACACAACGACAAAGATCAAATTTGCCGAAGGAAATGCCGCAATCGACACTACCGGTATTCAGTGGGTAATCAACCCATGGGACGAATTGTCTCTTACCCGTGCACTCGAACTAAAAGATGACGCTGCAAGTGGCGTAAAATCTGTCACTGTTGTACATGTTGGTCCTGCTTCTTCAGAACCCACCATCCGTAAAGCTCTTGCTATCGGAGCCGACGATGCGATAAGGGTAAACGGCGAATCAGCTGATGCATGGTATGTCGCTTCCCAGATAGCTGAGGTGGTTAAAAAGGAACAGTTCGATATTATAATGTGCGGTATTGAGTCGAGCGACTATAATGGTTCTGTGGTGGGAGGTATGGTCTCGGAATTCCTGGGAATCCCTTCTGTATCTGCTGTTTCAGGAATTAAAATAGAAAACGGACAACCTGTACTTACCCGCGAGATCGACGGCGGAAAAGAAGTTGTAACTGTACCCGCCCCATTCGTTGCGGTTGTTCAGAAAGGTATCGCCAAAGAACCGAGGATTGCAGCAATGCGCGGAATTATGATGGCCCGTACAAAACCTGTGAAACTGATTGAACCTCTGGCAACTGAGCCTCTTACCCAGGTGGTGGTATTTGAAAAACCCGCCCCGAGAGCTGCCTGTAAGTATATCGATGCTGACAATGCAGCACAACTGATTGAGCTTCTTCAGAATGAGGCTAAAGTTATTTAATCATAAGTTTTAAAACAGAAATTCACTACGATATGTCAGTACTAGTATATACCGAGAATTGGGACGGAAAATTTAAGAAACTATCCTTCGAACTCGTTTCATATGCAGCCGGAATTGCAAAAATGATGGGTTCAGCTGTTACAGCAGTCTCTATAGGAAAGGTTGATGAAACCGAACTTAAGAAACTTGGAAATTATGGCGCAGCCAAAATCATCAGTGTTACCAGCGATCAGCTGGCTTCGCTCGATAACCAGGCTTATACAAGTGTAATCTCCGATATTGCCTCAAAGGAAAATTCCTCAGTAATAGTTATATCAAACAATAACACAGGAAAAGCAATTGCTCCCCGTTTGGCCGTAAGACTTAAAGCAGGTGTGGGTTCAGGTGTAAGCAAGCTGCCTCTGAATCTTAATCCTTTTACTGTATATAAAAGAACTTACTCTGGAAATGCTTACGCTCACCTTGTAATCAAATCTCCTGTTAAAATATTAACACTGGCCCAGAACTCCTTCGATCTGGTTGAGACAGCCAATAACGCCACTGTAGAGAATGTAAATATCGCAATTGACGGTTCGCTTCTTAAAACAGTTGTGAAGGATGTTCAGAAACAGACAGGCAAGATCTTATTGACCGATGCCGACGTAGTTGTATCCGGCGGAAGAGGTATGAAATCGCCCGATAACTGGTCATCACTTGTTGAACTTGCTTCACTTCTTGGAGCTGCAACTGCATGCTCCCGTCCTGTATCAGACGAAGGCTGGAGACCTCATGATGAGCATACTGGTCAGACAGGCAAGATCATTGCACCAAACCTCTATATCGCTCTTGGAATCTCAGGTGCCACACAGCATCTTGCAGGTATAAGCTCTTCCAAATATATTGTCGCAATAAATACAGATAAGGATGCTCCGATATTTGAAGCAGCCCAGTATGGTATTGTCGGCGACGCTATGAAGGTTCTTCCAAAACTTGTTGAAGCTGTAAAAGCTAAAAAATAATATGACTAAGCAGATAATTTTTGCCATTGCACTTCTGATTACCCTGGGAGTTTTTGCTTTTACGGTAAGAAGAATCATAAGCTATTTCAGATTCACCAGACCGGCATTTCCTGTTAAGGATCTTTGGAAAAGATTCGGGGTTATGATGAATGTGGCCTTCGGACAGACAAAGATCTTCCGTATGCCTGTACTTGGATTCATTCATGCACTAGTATTCTGGGGTTTCTGTCTGATAATATTCGGAAGCATCGAAATGGTGATAGATGGCCTTACAGGTACTGAGAGAGTTCTTAAATTCCTCGGACCTGTATATGATTTTCTGATGGCTTCAGGCGATTTATTTGCTTTACTTATTGCAGTCTCAATCTTAATTTTCCTTTCACGCCGTCTCTTCTTTCATATCAGAAGATTTGAAGGAATTGAAATGAAAAAACGGTCGCACCGCGACGCAAATATCTCTCTTTCGCTAATCCTGCTGCTGATGATCTCCCTCCTCACAATGAACCTGGGCTATCTTGGTCATCAGAATGTAACAGGTGAACCTGTCGAAGGCATCTATCCTGTTGCAGGAATCCTGCTCAGCGTGGTGCCTACACTTTCCGAACATGCTTTTAAATTATTATATGAAGCCTCATGGTGGTCACATATTTTGCTGATATTCATATTTGCAAACTACCTGCCTTACTCCAAGCATTTCCATGTCTTCATGTCGGTGCCAAACGTATTTCTTTCCCGTTTGGAACCGCTCGGTAAACTCCCTAACATGGACAGCATTACAAGAGAGGTGAAGCTTATGCTCGATCCCAATACAGCCTTTGCAGCAGCTCCTGCTGATATGCCTGTTGAGCGTTTCGGTGTTAAGGATGCAGAGGACGCTTCGTGGAAAAACTATTTCGATTCTCTGGCCTGCACAGAATGCGGTCGGTGTACTTCTGTCTGTCCTGCCAATCTTACCGGCAAGAAACTATCTCCGCGGAAGATTATGATGGATCTCAGAGCCAGGATGAAGGAAAAAGGACCACTTATGGTTAAGAACGGAAGGGATTTTAATGATAACCGGTCTCTTCTGAGAGATTTCATATCGGAGGAAGAACTCTGGGCATGCACTACATGCAACGCCTGTGCAAAAGAGTGTCCTATAAACATCAATCATCCTACTCTCATTGTTGATATGAGAAGGTACCTCGTAATGGAAGAAGCCTCTGCACCCGGTGAACTCAAAGCTGTTTTTAATAATATTGAGAATAACGGAGCTCCCTGGCAGTACTCCGCTGAGGATAGGTTGAACTGGACTAAGGATTTAGAAATAAATGTTATTTAATCTCTGTGTAACTCTTTGTCAGCCTGAACTAGTCGAAGGCCTCTGTGTAACTCTGTGTAACTAAAGGAAACTAGATTAAAAATGGAAACCCGGAAAATAGAAGTACCTGTAATGTCTGATCTCTTTGCCAAAGGGGTTAAACCCGAATACCTGTTCTGGGTAGGTTGTGCAGGTGCTTTCGACGACAGATATAAAAAGGTTGTCAGGGCTTTTGCAAAGATCCTTGCACATCTGAATGTCAGTTATGCAGTACTAGGTAAGGAAGAGACATGTACCGGCGATCCTGCAAGAAGGGCCGGAAATGAAATGCTCTACCAGATGCAGGCTCTTCAGGTTATTGAGACCTTTAAGATGTATGAAGTAAAGAAGATCATCACAATATGCCCTCATTGCTTTAATATTTTCAAAAACGAATACCCCGATCTTGGCGGTAGCTATGAAGTTATAAACTACCTTCAGTTCATTAACAGGAATATTGAAGAGGGTAAACTGAAGATCGATACAACTTCTCTTAAGAACATCAGGATAACCTACCACGATCCCTGTTACCTGGGAAGAGCAAACGATATCTACGATGAGCCGCGTGCGATACTTAATAAGCTTACCGGCAGTGTGGTTGAGATGCACCGCAATAAAAGCTTTGCTCTCTGCTGCGGCGCAGGTGGTGCTCAGATGTTCAAAGAGGCTGAGAAGGGTGATAAGGAGATCTTCATTGAAAGAACGGAAGATGCCCTTAAAACCGATCCTAAAGTAATTGCCACTGCCTGTCCGTTCTGCATGACAATGCTTACCGACGGACTGAAATATAAAAACAGGGAAGAAGAAATTAAGAATTTAGATATTGCAGAATTAGTTGCACAATCACTTGAATTATGAAAATCAATTTTTTGCCCCGGCCCTAAAGGGTGAAATTGATTTTCTTCGCTCCCTTTAGGGTCAGGGGCGAACGAAGAAAATCAGATGCAGGGCCCGACAACAGAAGATAATTAATAATAAAGATAAATCCCATGGAGACAAGTAAACTATTGAAAAGCGGTGAATTTCTTGTAAGCGAAGTCAATTCAAAAGATGTATTTATTCCTGAGGAATTCAATGAGGAACAGAGAATGATAGCTCAGACCTGCAGCGATTTTCTCGAAGCTGAAGTATATCCAAACCTCGAAAAGGTTGAGAAAAGCGACCGTGAACTCATGAAGAGCATGCTTAAAAAGTCAGGCGAACTTGGATTAATGGGGATCTCAATACCTGAAGAGTTTGGCGGTTTCGGACAGTCATTTGTAACACAGATGCTTGTGGCTGAAACAACAGGTGCCGGATATTCATTTTCTGTTGCTTACATGGCTCATTGCGGTATTGGTACTCTACCTATTATGTATTATGGTAACAAAGATCAGCGGGAGCGGTATGTTACCAAACTTGCCACAGGCGAGTTTATCGGAGCTTACTGTCTTACAGAACCCGGAGCCGGCAGTGATGCCAACTCAGGAAAAACAAACGCTAAACTGAGCGAAGATGGCAAACATTATATACTGAACGGACAGAAAATGTGGATCACAAATGCCGGATTTGCCGACACTCTTGTTGTATTCGCAAAAATTGATACCGACAGGGTACTTAGTGCATTTATTGTTGAAAGCAAATATCCCGGTGTTGTAATTGGTCCGGATGAACATAAAATGGGTATCAAGGGATCATCAACTGCCCAGATATATTTCAACGACGTAAAGGTACCTGTTGAGAATCTTCTCGGAAAAAGGGGAGAAGGATTCAGGATAGCACTCAGCATCCTTCATATGGGCCGTTTGAAACTTGGTGCCAACGTAATTGGTGCTGCTAAAAAGGCAATCAACGATTCTGTAAAATATGCAAATGAAAGAAAACAGTTCGGTGTCCTTATCTCAACATTCGGAGCTCTCAAACATAAAATGGCAGAACAGGTAATCCGTCTTTTTGCTTCGGAATCAGCTGTGTACAGGGTAAGTAACGATATCGATATCCTCATGAAGAAACTTACTGTCGATTGCGGCGATTATGGCAGGGCATCTATCGAAGCTATCAGTCACTACGCAGTTGAGGCAGCGATTCTCAAAGTGGTAGGTTCTGAAATGCTCGATTTTGTTGCCGATGAGGCAGTGCAGATTCACGGCGGAATGGGTTATTCTGCTGAGATGGCAGTTGAAAGAGGCTACCGCGATTCAAGGATAAACAGGATATTTGAGGGTACAAATGAGATAAACAGATTGCTTGTTGTCGACACTGCAATGAAGCGTGCCATGAAGGGTGAGTTCGATCTATATGGTGAGGCAGAGAAGCTTTATTCCGGATTAAACTCGATCACCGACGGCAAGACGGCAGGAGAGACCTACTACCAGGAGAAAACAAGGTATATTAAGAACTTTAAGAAAGCAATCCTGATCTGTATTCACGGAGCATCAAAACGTTTTGAGAAAGGTCTGATCAACGAACAGGAGGTTCTCAATAATATTGCCGAGATGATGATGGAAACTTACATCTCAGAATCGCTGGCTTTAAGAGTTGAAAAGATTGAATCAATTAAGGGAAATGCTGATCTTTATAAAGATATGCTCGACGTAAATCTGTTCGATACAGCTTCAATTGTTCGAAAATCAGCACTGGAAGCAATCAGTACATTCTGCACTCAGGATTCATGCAGCTCTCTGCTCAAGGCAGTTGAGACTCTCACAAAAACAGATTGTGTGAATGTTAAAGATGCGAGAAGAAGAATTGCTGATAAACTAATTGAAGATAACGTTTATAAATTCTGATAATCGTAAGACCTTCAGGACACTCCTTTGTGACCCTGAAATAAAAATATTTAGAATCATAGGGTCATGCGATGGCATGACCCTATTGTTTTTAAACAAAGTAGCCTTAAATAGCGTTAAATATTTTAAATACCTTTGCATTAACAAAACAAACTCATATGAAAAAACTATCAATATCAATTCTTACGTTAGTCTTAACTGCACTTATTTATCAGGCCTGTACTGTCGTTCCTCTTACAGGAAGAAAGCAGCTTAATCTCCTGCCTGAATCTGAAATGATATCGATGTCACTAACCAGTTACAACGATTTTATGAAAGAAAATCCGCCATCAGCTGACAGGAAGAATGCAGATATAGTTAAAGAGGTCGGAACAAATATTGCTGCTGCTGTTACTAAATACTTTACTGACAATAACCTGGCCGACAGGCTTAATGGATATCAGTGGGAATTCAACCTTGTTAAAGACGATGCAACACCAAATGCATGGTGTATGCCAGGCGGAAAGGTTGTTGTATACAGCGGAATACTTCCATATACTGTAGATAAGAATGGCCTGGCAGTAGTTATCAGTCATGAAATAGCTCATGCAGTTGCACGTCATGGAAATGAAAGAATGAGCCAGCAAATGGTTGCACAGTTCGGAAGTGTTGCAATGAATGAGGTGATAAAGGAGAAACCCGAACAGACCAGGACTATCTTCAACGGAGTATATGGACTTGGAGCTCAATATGGTCTTATGCTTCCTTATTCCCGCGATCATGAGCTGGAGGCCGACAAACTGGGACTAATTTTCATGGCAATGGCTGGTTACGACCCTCAGTCTGCAGTCGCTTTCTGGGAAAGAATGGCGTCGATAGGTGGACAGAAACCGCCCGAATTCATGAGCACCCATCCTGCCGACGGAACACGTATAAATAAAATAAAAGCTGCATTGCCTGAAGCTCAGAAGTACTATAACAGGCAGTAAAAAATTAATGTCCGCCCCTTGTTGCAATTATTGCCGCAGCTATTGATGCTGCAATAGCGGCATTTACTTCCTTAACTGTCTGGCTTATCTCAGAAGTTATCTGATCATCTTTTATAATATCTGCGCATTTCCGGCGAATCATTCTGGTTTCACCTCTCTCTCTTGATAATACTTTATGAGCTCCGGCTGCATGCAAAATTGAGATAAGCATTAACTCTTTCCTGGCGGGTTTTTTACCATAAAGTAATATTCCTCTAAGCAGTTCAATAATTTCATTCCTGATACTGTTGTTTGTAAACCAGTACTTTTTATAGGGGATCAGTCCAAGGAATTTTTTTTGTTCAATACGTATAACTCTATCCTTCTCAAGTGATTTTGTCATTTCAACAAGGATGAACCTGTGTTTAAATGTCAGACGACTGATCCAGTAAGAGATCTTTCTGTTTCTTGACGACTTCGTAAACTTGTCTGCAAACATATTATGTATAGCATCGTCATATATCCGCAGTGACGGGATTACTCTCTTTTCCTCAATCCTTAATTCATCACCATCTATATAGTCGAGAAGTATTGCACCTGTAAGTGAATATCTGAAATGTGTGCTGTCAATCATTATCCGTCCTTTTTCCGGGTTCAGGGCCAGGATCAGAAACTGCTTTGCAACTGAATAATCCATTGATGGGTATTTTAGGTACTGTAAATTTAATCAAAAAAACATATATCACCCATTTAAATGATATAGATCAATTTTTAACATGCTAAACAGCAGTGTAAAAGCACCCATTTTAATAGGTTTGGAAACCCATTAATCCCTTTTATAAAATATCTTTGTGAATTAATTAACAATACTAAAAGTATGAATCAGAAATTAAATAGGATGAAACAGATACTTGTTGCACTGGTACTGATTGCAGCGGTTGTAGGGTTTTCTTCGTGTGAAAAGTATTCATATACTCCACCCGCTGTAGACCCTAATACAGCATGGTCGCTTAAGACTGATATCCAGCCGATTTTTAATGCGAATTGTATCGCATGTCATGGCGGAACTACATCACCTGACCTAAGAGACGGTAAGTCATTCAACGCTCTCACAAAAGGAGGATATGTTACAGCTCCTGCTGAAACAAGCAGATTATATGCAAAAATGGTTGACGGAAGTCATGAATCAAGATCAACAGCTGCAGATAAACTTAAAGTACGCTACTGGATTACCCAGGGAGCACAGAATAATTAAAAATAACCAAATCAGATAAAACCTATTGACATGAAAAAGATTTTTATAGTTCTCACTTTGTCATTATTTATTTCTCCATTATTTGCACAGGAATCAACTCCGGCAGAAGGAGGATCCACACCGGTAATGTTTACCTTTGGAACATCAACTCTCGTTGATAACCAGACAGTTGCAACTCCTTTTAAAGGTAGTCTGGAACTTCAGATCCAGCACAGATTCAGTCTTATCGAAAACGTGCATAACCTGTTTGGAATTTATGGAGCAGCCAATACGCGTATGGGTCTCTCCTATGGCGTTACCGACAGACTGATGGTAGGCGCCGGAACTACAAAAGATTATAAATTACAGGATATTCAGTGGAAATACCTTATCCTTCAGCAGACTGAAGACAACAAAATGCCTGTATCTGTTTCCTACTATGGAAATATAGTTGCCGACCTTCAGAAAGAAGAAGTATTCGGACCAACTGCATCTTACAAGGAAATGCACAGGTTATCATACTTCACACAGCTTATAGTAGCCCGTAAGATTAATGATATGTTCTCAGTTCAGGTTGCACCTTCAATGGCATATTTCAATTCTGTTCCTGTATACTCAGATACAACAGGTTATAAGAATATGAACTTCGGTATATCAGCCGGCGCACGTGCTAACCTTTTCGGTTCACATTCTCTTATACTTGAGTATGACCAGCTGCTTACAAAACAGGATCTTGACGACCAGCCAAAACCAAACCTTTCTCTTGGCTGGGAAATAAATTCAGCAACTCACACTTTCCAGATATTTGCTGCCAACTACTCACAGATAATAAGTCAGCGTAATCTTGTCTTCAATAAAAATGATTTAGCAAAAGGCGATTTCCTGATTGGTTTTAATATTACTGTTAGATTCTAATTCAAGATAGGAGTAGGGAATGAATTTTATTAAATCCCGGATTGTAATCCTGCTGGTTCTGGTCTCTTTTAGTTCTATAGCATCAGCCGGAATTTTCCGGACAAAAAACGGAAAATCCGCAACACAGGATACTACATCTTTTGTATCGCCGTATGCAGAGGATAATGACCGTTGTTTTAAGTGTCACGGACAACCTAAATACGAGTATACTAACGTAAACCTGGGAAAACAGGTTAAAGCGCTGATGTGTTCTGAAAGAATCGTCCGAAAGGATGAGTATTACAGATCAAATCACAAGAGTTTCAGTTGTACCGACTGTCATTCTTCAGAATATGAGACATTTCCACATTCAGGGGAACTCAGAATGGAACAGAAACTGACTTGTCTCGATTGTCATGGTGGTGACGAAACATATGCCCAGTACCATTTTGAGGCAGTAGATTCAGCTTATCAGCAGAGCACTCACTTTAAACTTGAAGAGGATGGATTCAGCTGCTGGAAGTGCCATGATCCTCATACATACAAAATATCTGTTCGGAATAAGAATAATCTGAGAGAGACTATTGCATACGATAATGCTATCTGTCTTAACTGTCACTCCGATTTCAACAGGTATCAGCTTCTTTCCGACAAGGAAGAGATAAATATTATTACGAAACATGAATGGCTTCCCAACCAGGCTACACATTTCGCCAACGTACGTTGTATAGAATGCCATACCGCTATTAATAACAAGATCCCTGTTTCGCACCTCATTAAACCTAAAGTAGAAGCAGTCAAACTTTGTAATGAATGCCATTCCCAGAATTCACTGCTTATGGCTTCACTTTATAAATTTGAATCCAGAGCCCAGCGTCGTGATGGCTTTTTTAACGGAATTATTCTGAACGAATCATATGTAATTGGAGCAAACAGAAATGAATATCTGAACCTTCTTAGCCTCTTAATTTTTGGCGGAGTAATTGGTGTAATTATCATTCATATATTCTTCAGGATACGCAAAAATCAAAAAACTAATTAAACAGACAGTAATGTATCTATATCCAAAATGGCTCAGAGCCTGGCATGTATTAAATGCAGTATTGTTTATTATACTTATTGTTACAGGGCTCAGTATGCAATATACTGATAAACAGAACTATGCTATTGTTGTAAAATTTGCTGCAGCTGTTAAGTGGCATAATGCCGCAGCTGTTCTTCTTACAATAAACTATATAATATATGTCGTTGGTAACACCTTCACCCGTAACGGCAGATATTATAAAATCGAAAGAAAAGGACTCGTCAGCGAACTTGTTACACAAATGAAATACTACGCCTGGGGAATGTTCAGGGGTGAAAAACATCCTTTTCCTGTAACAGAGGAAAGAAAGTTTAACCCGCTGCAGAAGTTTTCTTATGTGCTCGCAATGTATGTTGCTCTTCCCCTTGTTATTATATCAGGTTTAGGATTGCTTTTTCCCGAGATAACCGTTGACAGGTTTTTTGGGGTAAGCGGACTGATCTATACTGATATCCTGCATATCACAATGGGATTTTTCTTGTCGGTATTTATGGTAATACATATCTATACCTGTACTCTTGGGGCCAAACCTACCTCGCTCTTCTGGGGTATGATCTCCGGTTATCACCGGGATGAACACTAGATTTTTAATAACTTATTATTGAATGAGATGGTGGAAAACGAAAGCGAAAGCGAAAGATCATCGAGACGAAATTTCCTGAAGAAGGTTGGTGTCGGTGTTGGTGCTGTCTCTGTAGCCGGAATTGCCGGCACTGCTGCTTTGGCAGGCAGCAAGGCAAAATCAGGCGAGAAGATGAAACTTCTTGCTCCTGACGGGACACTCGTAGAGGTTGATAAGGATGATATTAAACCTGCAAAAGAGATTGTCGCAGAACTGAAGGAAGAAGCCAGAATCGGACTTGCAAACAGAAAGTTCGCTATGGTAATTGACCTTGCACGTTGCGCAAATGCCAGGAAATGTGTTGACGCCTGCCAGGAAGGACACTTGCTACCTAAAGATCATGAATGGATGAAGCTTTATCTTCTTCAGGATGATACTACCACTTCAAAGTACTGGTTTCCGCGTCCATGCTTTCATTGCGACAAACCTATGTGCGTAAGCGTATGCCCCGTAGGAGCCACATATAAGCGGGCCGACGGTATAGTTCTTGTTGATAATCAGCGTTGTATCGGATGTAAATTCTGTATGACCGGCTGTCCTTATTCCGCAAGGGTATTTAACTGGAAAGACCCTGAAGTGAAAGTGCCCGACGGACATGTATATGACCCTGAGACAAATATCCCTGCTGTTGAAGGAACAGTAGGTAAATGCGTCTTCTGTGCCGATAAACTTAGGCTTGGCGAACTGCCCCGTTGCGTGAAGGCATGCCCGATGAGTGTCATTTATTTTGGTGATATCCTAGAAGATACCGTAACAAACGGAGTAGAAACAGAACGTTTCAGTAAACTTATGGTCGACAGGGCAGGATATAGATACCGTGAGGAACTGGGAACCCTGCCAAGTGTTTATTATCTGCCTCCGACACAGAGAATGTTTCCGGTCGACAGCGGCCTTGAGGGAGTTGATGATGCTATTAAAGGAAGATATGATAATGCCGGTCCCCGGTAACAGATTCAAATATAATTTTAAAGTTATATGGAAACAGACAGAAAGTTAATCAGCGATCTTACTCCAGAGATCGAGAAAACGGGGATAAGATGGTATTTAACATTTTTTACCCTGCTTCTGTTTTTTGCTGTAGGAATTTATGGACTAATACAGCAGATTGATAAAGGTCATATCGTAACAGGCATGAGGGATAATGTTGTCTGGGGATTCTATATTGTAAATTTTATATTCTTTATGGGATTGAGCTATTCAGGTGCTCTTATCTCGGGAGTTCTTCACCTTTTTCATACAGGCTGGAGAAAACCAATAATAAGGATAGCAGAATTAATAACGATCATCTCCCTTATTATCGGTCCCTTCTTTATCTTTTTCTGTATTGGTCGTCTCGACAGACTTCCTTTTCTCTTTATGTACCCGAGAATACAGTCACCGATAACCTGGGACGTTATTGCAATTATGACTGACCTTGTAGGTTGCTTTCTTTATCTTTATCTCTCTTTCATTGAGGATTTTGCCATACTCCGCGATTATCCCGATCTTAAAGTCGCTCCCTGGAAAAAGAAATTATATAAGGCTCTTTCACTGGGATTTACCGGAACAGAAAAACAACATAAGATCCTTTCGAATGCCAGAACTGTGATGGCAGCAATGGTTATAGCAATTGCAATTATTGTGTATTCAGTTCTTGCCTGGATCTTCGGTGTAACACTTCAGCCTGGCTGGCACTCAACAATCTTCGGCCCGTATTTCGTTATTGCAGCAGTTTTCTCCGGAACAGGATTACTTATAATTCTGATGTGGATCTTCAGAAAGGTTTATCATCTCGAAGAATATATTACAAAACGGCATTTTGTGAATGTGGGAGTCCTGCTTACAGTCATCGCCGCCTTCTACGGATACTTTACTTTCAGCGACTATCTTACCAAATGGTACGGTTCAATAAAAATGGACTCGATACTGATAGATAAACTATTCACTGATTATTATTCGCTGTTTATCTTTGCAAACTACATCGGGATTCTGCTTCCATGTATTATCATAGCTTTTCCGAAATTCAGAACAATACCTAATATAACTGTTGCAGCAGTAATTGCCGTTCTTGCACTTTGGGTAAACCGTTATATTATTGTTATCCCTACTCTTGAAACACCATTTCTTCCAATTCAGGATATAAGGCCTGACTGGATAAACTATTCACCAACCTGGATAGAATGGTCTCTTACTCTGGCAGGAGTATCAATATTTGCGATGCTCTTCATGCTGGTATCGAAAATTGCACCAATAATTTCCATCTCCGAAATGCAGGAGAAGGATAAAAATGAGATCCTGAAGTAATGGATAAAAAGATGTTTGACATGAAGAAAAAAATATTCTGCTCTGTTCTGTCATTGCTGGTTATCACTACCAGTCTCTTCTCACAGGAGAAAGAGATAATAAGTCCTTCTGTTCAGATCTCATATCTCAAAAATACTGAAGGAGTGCGTATTTTAAGGACTTCTCTTACATACTCCGGCGGAGAAGTAGACATTCCATTGCCCGGAATGGAGATCTCCTTCTTCTCTGGATCTGAAAATAAGGAACTGCTGGCAACCACTGTTACTGATAAAAAAGGAATTGCCGTTTTTGAAATTCCTGCAGACAAGATGCTCAGCACCGGTTCGGATGGTGCCTATACCTTCAGTACAGAGTATAAAGGGAATGATACAATTGCCGGAGGAACCTCCGAAACAGCAGTAAAAGATGTAAAACTGGAAATGGTTCTGTCGCTTGTCGACACAGTTAAAACTGTAACAGTTAACGCTTCTGTTGTTGAAAACGGAACCGAAAAACCGGTTGCAGGAGAGACAGTTAAGGTTGTTGTACCAAGGATGTTCAGTAACCTTCTTATCGGAGAACTGACTCTTGATGAATCAGGTGCGGCAACAGTAGAATTTCCCGGCGACATACCGGGTGATAAGGATGGAAATATTACAGTAGTGGCAATGTTTGAGGAGAATGCAACCTTTGGCAATGTGGAAAAGAGAGAGATCCTGAAGTGGGGATTACCTACAGATTATTCTGTACCAAAAACACACAGGGCACTCTGGACAAAGACTGCACCAAAATGGATGATCTATACTTTGTCTATCCTTCTGGCAGGAGTATGGGGCCATTATCTTTTCGCTATTATCAGCCTGATAAGGATCAATATTGATGCAAAACGTAAAGCAAGAGAAGAATATAAAATCTGATTCCGGTATCAGGCAAACGAATTTACCGTCAGACAACACGATCTGTCAGAAAGAAGTACGATATTTCAGACGATCATTAGTAAACTAGAAGAGTACGATTGATTGAACTGAGGAGCTGCCAACACGGGCAGCTCTCTTTGTTTTAGGCATACACTTAATTCCATGTCTAAATTGCCGTCGGCTTCAGCCGACGGATCTCTGATTATTGATAACCCTCATTATCCTGTTTCAGATCTCTTGTATACAAAAAAAAAGGCCGCCATTGCTGGCAGCCCTTTTCTGAATTATCGATCAGGTCTATTAGATAGCTGCGATAGTGTTTTCAAGAAGTTTCTTTACATATGGGTAGTTATGAATACCCTTACTTGCATCTCTTACAACAAGCTGGAAGTTGAGGATTGCTCCGAACTGTGCATTGGTAAGAGCAGGGAATGCTACGTTGCCCTGACTTGGGTTTTTCCAGTAACCTGTTGGGTTTGCACTGGCATCATAAATATCGAAATAACCATGATACTGATTGTCGGTCGGGTCTTTCTGAAGAATATCATGACCATTTCCGATTGCGTTGATCTTTGTTGCAAGTGCTGCAAGTTTTGTATTTACATCAGCAACTGCTGCTGTAAATGTGGTATTTGTTGCACTCATTGTTGTGTGGCAACCTGATACATTACAACCGTTAAAGTTTCCTGCTGCATTGAATGAATGTCCGCCTGCAAGTCCGCTTGGAGTTGCCATATGGCATGATGTACATGATGCTCCGGCAACGTGTGCTGAATTGGTGTAGCCTGTTCCGAATTCAATTGCACCAACACCCGCCGCTATAGCTCCGTGAGCTCCGTAGTGAATACCTGTTCTGTAACTTACTGATGAAAGGTTATAAGTTGTTGTTGGAGCAGAAACCAGTTTGGAATAGTCGATTACGTTACCTGAAGAGGCTGTAACCGGTCTTGGCTGGTGACATTTTGCACAAAGGTTTGAAGTTGTCTTTGTAAAGTTGATCTTTTTTGTTCCTCCCCACATTGTCATTGGAACTTCTGCAACTGTTGAAACAGGAAGGAAATCCTCCTGGGTGTAGCTTGTGTGAAGTGAATCATGACATGTAAAGCAAGTGATACGACCAGGCAGATTCAGAGCTGATGCTTCAGCAACATAATTGTTAATGAACTTTGTTGCATCAGCAGGATTAGGCGTAAAAGTCACAGGTGTGTTTTTTTCTATAACATTAAGGAAACCCTGGTGTGAATGGCAGGGAGCACAGTTTGTCCTGGTACCCTCTTCGAAAGCCTCACCTGAAAAATGTAAAGAATGATCGTACTCAATAACTTTCGCCTCAACAACTTTGCTGTTATGGCAAGTTGTGCAACTTTCATTTGCGTCTTTCCCGGCAGGGCCCATTGGTCCTTCGCAGGAGGTCAGAATGAAGCCTGCAACAGTAAGCATTGATAATAGTCTGATTAGGTTTTTCATATAGTTGTATTTAGGTTTAATATTCATGTGCAAGCTAAGAAAAACCTCTGTTATCTTTTTAACAGCACACCTGCTATATACGATATGGAATGTTGATAGATATTTATTATGGTCGTGATAAATGTCAATTAAGAGAGTGATATTTGTTACCTTTGTTGTTTGTTATCGCTTTTAACCTATTTTTGAAACCCTTAAAAAAGCAGAGATGCCGGAACTTAATCTTATTAATAGCTGTGAGAACTGTTCTATTGGATGGAAGAACTTCAAGCATCTGACAGACAGTGAAGTGAAGTTGATAAATGACAACAGGTATGAGGCTAATTTCAAACCTGGAGAGGTTATGATCAAGCAGGGATCTCCAACATCAAGCGCCCTGTTTATGGCTAGCGGAATGGCCAAGATCTATGTTGAAGGAATCAGAGGTAAAAACTTCATAATTGAAATTGCCCAGCCTGGCGGACTCATCATGGGTCCGGGCGGATGGATAAATTCCCGGCATACTTATTCTGTATCGGCAATTACATCTGTACAGGCCTGCTTCATCAACTTCGATATATTTAAACAACTGGTAAGATCAAATGGTGCTTTTGCTGAAAGCCTCATCGAGGACATAAGTGATAAAGCATTAAGCTATCAGACAAGAATGGTAAGCCAGGCACAAAAAAGAATGTCGGGACGGCTAGCCGAAATTTTACTTTACTTCGCCGATGAAGTTTTTAGGAATGATGAATATGAAATGGTTCTTTCCAGGCAGGAACTTGGCGAAATGACAAGCATGGCAAAGGAGTGCGTTGTGAGAATATTAAAAGAGCTCGAAGATTCCGGACTTATCTATTCAGATTCATCGAAAATAAAAATTCTGGAGAGAGAGAAACTTGTTCAGGTCTCTGAAAAGGGATGAAGAAGTTGGAAGACAGAAGACGGAAGACGGAAGACAGAAGACGGAAGACGGAAGAAAGAATTTCGGATTGCGGATTGAAGGTTTTGACTCCGGACTTCGGTCTTCGGTCTTCAGACCAAAAAAATAATTTTAAAACTATATATATTCTATGAAATACTTAAAATTCCTCATCTCACCCATCTTCATGGGAATTCTGTTTGTTGTGTTTGCACTGGCAATGGCAGTGGCAACATTCCTTGAGAATGATTTTGGCTCTCCTGCAGCATATAGCATGGTTTACAACTCTTTCTGGTTTGAATTGATATTATTGCTTCTTGCTGTAAACCTGGTTGGACAACTAATTGCCTTTAAGCTTTTTAAGAAAAGCAGGATTACCGGAGCCCTCTTTCATCTCGCGTTTGTTGTGATGATAATTGGTGCCGGTATTACAAGGTATTTCGGGTGGGAAGGATCAATACATATAAGGGAAGGAGAGGAACAGAATGTTTGTTACTCGACAGAAAAGTATATAGGATATACTATCAAAGCAAGTGATGGGAAAGTGATTGGAAGCAACCTGCAAAAGTATTCCCTTACTTCAGTTACTGCTGATAACTACAATGAAAAACTTACCATAAATAATAAGGAGTATGAACTGGTACTTTCAAAAGTAATTCCAAATGCCACCGAACCCGGAACCATGAACACTGACGGAATGGGCAGCGGAAAAAACGCTTTCATCTTTATCCTTTCGGATGGTAAGGAATCATCAACAATAAGTATTTACGACAGGAGCTCAGAGAAAGTCTCCACAGGTTCTTTCAATGTTAACGGAACCACAGTCGAAGTCAGCTACGGATCAAAAATGACAACACTGCCATTTCGTATCAGACTAAACGACTTTGTGCTTGAAAGATATCCCGGATCATCAAGCCCCTCGGGTTATAAGAGCGACGTTGTACTTGTTGATAAGGCTGGAAATGTTGAGAAACCTTTCCTGATCTTCATGAATAATATCCTTAAATATAAGGGTTACCGGTTTTACCAGTCGTCATATGATATGGACGAAATGGGTACTATTCTCTCTGTAAATCGCGATATGGCAGGGATGCTTGTGACTTATACCGGATATGCTCTGCTCATAATTTTTATTATTCTGACACTTATTAACAAAAAATCAGTATTCCATAATGTAAATGCCGGTTACTGGCAGTCGAACATAAGAAAATCAATTCCTCTCATTCTTTTGTTCATCTTCCTTTCGGGCCTCTCAACAGTTGACGCTCAGAAACTTGTCCCCGATAAAGCTGTTGCAGAAGAGTTTGGAAAAGTTCTTGTACAGGACCAGAAAGGCAGAACCAAGCCGCTCTTTACCTTAAGCAATGATATCCTTCGCAAGGTTACACGCCAGAACGATTTTGAAGGACTATCCTCAATGCAGGTATTCCTTGGGATCTACCTCGATTTTGACAGATGGAAAGATGTACCAATGATAAGAATCTCAAATTCAGAAATACAAACCAGGCTGCGCTTAAGAGGGAAATATGCTGCTTTCTCAGATCTGGTAGATCTATCAGGTACAGGAAACTACAAGATCTCAATGGAAGTAAATGATGCCTATGCTAAAGCTCCTGGCGAGAGATCCAAACAGGATAAGGAGATAATGAAAATCGATGAAAGGGTGAATATCCTCTACATGATCTCAATGGGCGATTTCATGAAGCTCTTTCCGCTAAAAGACGGGACACACGACTGGGGATCTGCGGAAAAAGCACTCGAAAGAGCTATCAGTAAGGAAGATTCAGTCTATCTGCAAAGCATCATGACCGTCTTGTCGGAAGCCATGCAAACGAATAACATGACAACCACAAAACAGCTCGAGGAATCAATAAACGCATACCAGGAGAGGTTTGCCGGATATGAACTTCCGTCTGATTCGAAAAAGAACTCGGAGTTGTTATATTATAAGATGAGCATATTCGAAAGGCTCTTTCCTTTCTATGCAACGGTCGGCCTCATAATGCTTATCGGCCTCATTACAATGGTTATAAAGGGAAGAAAAGAGACTTCGGTGTTCGTAAAGGTTCTGGGCTGGCTACTTTTTGCCGGATTCCTTTTTCACACTCTTGGTCTGGGATTAAGATGGTATATTGCAGGCCATTCACCAATGAGTAATGGATATGAGTCGATGATATTCATTTCATGGGTTACACTTCTGGCTGGTTTCATCTTCAGCCGCAAGTCAGCTTTTGCATTGTCTGCAACAGCAGTTCTTGCCTCAATGACACTAATGGTTGCCCATCTCAGTTTCATGGATCCTGAGATCACTAACCTTGTCCCGGTTCTGAAATCCTACTGGCTTACATTGCACGTATCAGTGATTACTGGCAGTTACGGCTTTCTGGGTCTGGGTGCCATTCTCGGACTGATAACACTTATCTTACTTGCTCTGTCAAATAATGAGAACAGGGAGAGAATTGCCAAAACAATCGATGAACTCACTGTAATTAACTATAAGACACTTACACTGGGATTATATTTTCTTACAATAGGAACATTCCTTGGTGCTGTGTGGGCAAATGAATCATGGGGACGCTACTGGGGATGGGATCCGAAGGAGACATGGTCGCTGATCACTGTTATTATATATAGTATAGTGATACATGCACGACTTATCCCCGGGATGAAAGATATTTTTACTTTCAACCTTCTGTCGCTATTCGCATTCTCTTCAGTTCTGATGACATACTTCGGTGTTAACTACTATCTCTCAGGTCTGCATTCATATGCAAGCGGAGATTCAGTTCCTGTACCTGCATTTGTATATATCACTGTAATTCTTCTGGCAGCCTTATCATTCATAGCCAGTTCAAAATACAGTAAATACAAAAAATAATAGAAACGTAGAGACGCGATGCTTCGCGTCTCACATAAAAAATAGAGACGCGAAGCATCGCGTCTCTACAATTTTAAATTATTTTGCCAAAAATAACCTGCAGGATCAATCCTGCCAGAAAGAGCATACTGAATCTTTTATTATACACAAAGGCAAAACTTGCGAAATAGAGGGGCCAGGTAGTTTTAACACCGGGCAATGGCTGTTGTGGTTTAGGTTCCAGAAATGTTTTTGATGTCTGGAAGAAGAGGGGAAGAGCCAGGAGAACAACCAGAAAGGACAATCCAAGGATACCTTTGTAAATAAAGAAGCCTGTTAGTATGTACTGTAAAAGCCATATTGTAATGGTAGTATATCTTGATAATTTTTCACCAAGAAGTACCGGAAGTGTATAGACCTTCTTCTCAACGTCTTTATCTGATTTATCTATATGTTTGCCAAATATTACACTTGTTGGACCAATTGCATAGACCAGGCTCAGGTATATCACATCCCAGTTCCACGATCCGTTTGAAGTAACATAATAAGCCCCTCCGATCATCAGTGGACCCCATACCAATACAACTGTCAGTTCACCCAATCCGATGTATTTCAGTGGCCATGTATAGAATACCAGGAACAGGATTCCGGCTGCCATTAAATAGAAAGTGGTAATATCTGTGCGCATGATAAGAAACACTCCGCATGCAAATGCAAGAAAGAGTGAAACTGCGATGTACCCGTAGAAGGTATTCCTTGAGGTATATTCTTTTTCTACAATTTGCGGACCATACAAAGTTCTGTAATAATTATTGTTATCAATACCTTTCTTATAATCAATCAGGTCGTTCAGAAGGTTGTTTGATGCATGAGCAAATACCAGCCCAAGCATACATACAATAAAGTTGGCAGTATTAAACGTATCGGTATAATAATATGCAAGCAAGCCACCAATGGCACTTGATATTGCAGTCATAATAAAAACAGCAGACCTGGTTGCTACAAGCCATTTTGAAATAATATCAAGTGAGATCCATTGCTCTTTTGATACCTGTGGAATAACCGTTAACGATTTTATCCAGAATGATATAGTACTCATAATAATTAAGGTTTAAATTAAACAAATAGAATAATTAGATATGTACATGCTTTTCAGCATGATACGATGACCTGACCAATGGACCGCTTTCAACAAACCGGAACCCTTTTTCAAGACCTGTTTGTTTATAGCGTTCAAATACTTCAGGTTTAATATATTCGACAAGCAGTGTATGACGCTCTGAAGGAGGCAGATACTGCCCGATTGTAAGTACTTTTACACCAACAGCAAGAAGGTCATCCATTGTTTTAAAGACCTCTTCTTCTGTCTCACCTATGCCAACCATAATACCACTCTTAGTTATTATTCCTGATTTTGAGATATAATCCAGCACTTTAATACTTTTTTCATATGTTGCAATACTTCTGATTCTGGGACTGATCCTTTCAACAGTTTCAACATTATGTGAAATAACTTCTGGTTTTTCATTTATCACCAGATCAAGCAGATCCTGATTATTATTAAAATCAGGTATCAGTACTTCCATTGTTATTCCCGGATTAATTTCTTTTATAGTTTTGATTGTTTTTGCCCAGAATGAGGCGCCATGGTCTTTAAGGTCATCTCTGGCTACAGATGTTATTACGCAATGCTTCAGGGCCAGTATCTTTATTGATTCTGCTACACGGTTAGGTTCATCCCAGTCGACAGGATCGGGCATCATGGTCTTTACATAGCAAAATCTGCAGTTTCTGGTACATTTCTCCCCAAGAATCATAAATGTTGCAGTGCCTGCACTCCAGCATTCTCCTTTGTTCGGACAATTGCCGCTGCTGCATATCGTATTTAACCTTTTTTCCTCAATAGTATTTTTAACTCTGGAGTAATTAACTCCATGTGCCAAAGGTACCTTCATCCAGTGTGGCAGGTGAGTTTTATCGGTTTTAATACTCATTATCAGTATTTGCTAACTATGTTTTGAAACTCATTGGCCTTTCTCTTTATTGAACAATTCAGTTATCTCATTGTTTAAAAAAGCCAGGCTTAATTGAAGGTAATTTTTTTATGGGCAGCACAGCTTATCAATCAGATATCAGAACAAATCTCAAAAAGAGGAGAGTCAGAGAGATCCGTTTCCTGACTGAAAATACCTTTGTTTTAAGATTTGATCGTGACAATATTGAATTTAGTGCAGGACAGCATGTTGTTGTCGGAACTGAAGGATCGTTATATAAAAGGGAGTACTCGATTTATAGTGGTGAGAAACAGGATTATCTCGAGATCCTTGTCAGGGAGGTGCTGGATGGTAATGTGTCAAGTCAATTAAGGCGGGTTCAGCAAGGTGATCTGATTGAAGTCAGCGGACCTTTTGGCTCCTTCATTATGGAACCGCGTGAATTATATTCGAGAAACAATTTATTTATTGCATCTGGTACCGGTATTGCTCCATTTCATAGCTTTGTGACTTCCTATCCCGGAATTAACTATAAGATCCTTCATGGTATCCGTAAATGGGAAGATGCCTATGAGAAAAATGAATATGATCCACAGAGATATCTCCCTTGTGTTTCGCAGGATACCGGTAACAGTTTTAACGGAAGAGTAACGGACTTTTTACCTGACTATCCCGATGAACCTGATCTGGATTATTACATTTGCGGAAACAGCAATATGATCCTGGATGTCAATAAAATATTGAAAAACAAAGGAGTAACATCAGGAAGAATATTTATTGAGGTTTATTTCTGATTCTGAATTTCTCATTCATACTGCCTGACCGGTAACCTTCAAGATCGATGGTAATATATGTATATCCGAATCCTTTAAGCATATTAACTATCTCATTCCTGTTTTCTTCAGCATATGCAATCCCAAAATCTTCAGGTAAAATCTCTAATCTGGCTACATTATCGTGTATTCTTAGTCTGAATTGCTTAAAATGATATTTACCCAATTGTATCTCAGCCTGTTCAACTTTGCTCAGATTTTCCCTTATAAGTTCTGTTCCATAAGGAAACCTGGTTGAAAGACATGGATTAGGTTGTTTATTCCATGTTGACAGGTTCATTTCTTTAGAGAGATTACTTATCTCTTCTTTTGTCAGTCCTGCCTCAAGAAGCGGACTTCTTATTTTTAGTTTGGAAGCGGCACTCATTCCAGGACGGAAATCCTTTTTATCATCAGAATTGATCCCATCAACTACCTGATTCAGATTATTTTTTTCTGCGATTTTTATAAACTCACTGTATAACGACAGCTTACAATGGAAGCAGCGATCGGGTGAATTCTTTACAAAGTCCTTGTTGTTTAGCTCATTTGTTTTTACAACAATATGTTTAACGCCAATTTCCACCGCAAACTTCCTCGCAGCCTCTGTCTCAACTGAACTGTAAATTTCAGAATCAGCGGTTACGGCAAGAACATTATCATGCAATACATCTTTGGCAACCTTAAGCAGGAAACTACTGTCCATGCCTCCTGAATGCGCCACCAGCACACTTTTCATTTCTCTCAGTACATTCTGTAATTCAATTAGTTTCGGATTATTCATGGGAGGTAGTCTTTTATATGTCTCATTCATACATAGAAACAAAATGCCAACAGGTTTGTTCTTATCTTATTCCATTCCGGACTGATTTCAATAGACTATAATACTATATCCCATGTCTGCAAAGTAATTATTTGTGGTCTCGATGTTTTTGGTAAAACCGATAAAATGACCTCCTCCTCCTGATCCGCACAGTTTCAGAAAGTACAGGTCGTTCTCCAGTCCGTAATTTACTAATGAGAAAATAGCAGATGGTATCATCTTTTCAAATATTTCAACCTGCAGGCTTATCAGTTTTTTGACTGCCGGGAAAAAATGCAGGGCATTGTAATCATTTAACAATGAAATTATGCACTCATCATTCACGGGGATATATTGTTCCCTGACTTTTCTCAGATACCCGGAATCTGATTTGATTCTGATTTTAAAGTTCTTAATCATCTCGCCGGTGTTCCCGTTTTTTTTACTGTGAACAAGGAACATTCCTGATGTATGAAGGTGATCATCAAGAGGTGAATCGGAGATCATGTATACTTTATGATTTTTGATTAATACAGGCGTTTTAACATAGCTTACAAGAGGATCAACTCCGGAACTTGTCTCATGAAAAAATGATTCAATCAATCCAAGGCACTCCTTTATTACGGGAAGTTCCTTCTCAGACAAACGTACCTTTATATATCTCTCAAAAATCGCCGCTACAACTGCCCCTGAACTTCCAAGTCCTGATTCTTCAGGTATATCTGATCTGAAATAGAGTCCTTTTACAAGATCTTGTTCAAATGTTTTAAAATCAATAGAATATGGTAACATTTTCTTAACCTCCTCCGTTTGGAGATATCTGAATAATTCAAACAGAACCTGATTTGACCTGTGTTCTTTATTGTATTTTTTGTTGGGCTCAGGTTTACTTATAGCCAGTTCCCCTGATAGTTTATTATACGGAATAGCTAAGGCAGACGAACCCAATAGAATCGTATATTCACCAAAAAGAAGAATTTTTGAAGGATACATCTTTCGACTGCTATTAATTGACTAATTCCGGACCTTTTCCTATCCGGTCGTCTATCCAGATACCATTTTCACAAAAAGATATAAGATCAGATTTAATAAATGATACTATTCTTTCCCTGGCAATTGCAGGGTACAACAAATGGATATTGGGACCTGCATCTAGTGTGAAACTGAATTCAAGTCCTGATGATTGTCTGAACTTAGTTAGTCTGTCTATGATTTGAAGAGTCTCTGGCTTAATAAGAACATAAAAAGGATCTGATGTGAGAAACATTGCATGCAGATTCATAGCTTCATTTTCAGCGATAATTCTGAAAAGTTGTTCATCTCCTTCCTTTAATGCATTGACGAGCTTTATTGCATTAAGATTTCCTGTTTTGAATTTTGTATCTTTAAATGGATTCGATTCCATCAATTTATGTCCATCACTGCTTGTTACTTTCTTTATCCCCGAGCTGACAATGAGGATCGCATCATAAAAGTCATTGAAAATATTGTGAGGTTCTTTTGACAATGCAATTGCATAATTATCTGATGAGTCTGGTATCTCATCATTCTTACCCCAGAGTACCCAGCCTCCGTAAACTGATCTGCAGGCACTCCCTGAACCAAGTCTTGCCAAATGGGACGCTCTTCTGAAAAATGCCTTTTCATCCTCCTGCGGATTAGTCACTAATCTGTTGATAGAACAAAAACATAGTGACAGCGCACTTATTGATGAAGCCGATGAGGCGATACCTGCCGAGTGAGGGAATGAATTGGACGATTCAATACTCAGGTGAAGATGTTTCAGTGAGGGCAGCTCTTTTACTGCTGCTTCAAGGAACCTGCCTGCTCTTTCTTCAAAATTTATATTCTTCTCACCATTAAACAAAAAGCTGAATGAAGGAGTTCCTGAATTGACTTTTTGCGAATATTGAATAGTTGTCTCCGTATAACACTTAGACAGGGTCATACTTATCGAAGAATTCGCTGGCAACTGAATTCCTTTCTTCCCCCAGTATTTTACTACTGCAATATTTGATGGACTTCTCCATGTGACTTTTCCTGAATGAGTCATCATATTTCAGTAATCTTGTTTTTAATAATCTCGTCAAATCTGAATAGTATATTCAGATTTTTCTTAATAAAATATTGTTTTACACTTAGTATGTCAAGGGGTGATACAACCATTGCAAAATCACCACCCCATGCACCCAGTGACTTCATCTCACCTTTGAAGTCGGGAAAGTGCAATTCCTTGATTCTTTTCATCTTAAGTACTCCTGAAATAATTTTTTCATGCTCAACCATACACCTTACAAACTCTTCTACATTCTCTTCGGCGGCTATTTTTTCAGTCAGACTTGTTATCAATGGAATCAGAGTATCATTTTTTTTTACTGATTCAAGATTTTTTTCAATACTTGCCTTTGTACTTTGCTTTTGCCCCAGATAGATGAAGCTGATATATTTACTGAATACTGGATTGAAATACACTTGATTCGTTTCCTGGTGACCATTTTTTATCTGGTATATAACCGGAGCAGAGGACAATGAAGCTGCAATATCATATCCTGATCCGTTTGAGATCTGATTATTAAGCATAAACGGATCAATTCCTGCCCATTTCGACAGATTAACAGTTAAAGACGCACTGCTTCCCCATCCCCAATCCATACTGAAATTGACATCACAGGTAATTTCATATGATATTTCCTTATTGAATAATTCAGGTTTATACTTCTTAACAGCTCTGAGTATGCTTTGCAGTTCCCGGACGACTTCAGTATTTGAAGAATTTTTGATATCTAAGGTCTCACAGTTCAGTTCACAGTTAAACCATTGTTTACCAGGCTCATTTGTTTTCCAGATAATAGTATTGTTACCGTTCCTGCTGCTTAATATACTCATCTTCTGGCCATATTTAAGTGGCACAGCAAGAGCTTTTGCCCCGGTAAGCACGAAGTATTCACCCGATAGTATCAGGTTACCATTCGAGAACCATGAGATCTGCTTTTCCGGTTTCATTATTTTTCTCTTATTCTTATCAGGTAATCAGATATTGCTTTGAATGAAACTTGTTTGTCAATAAAGAAAGCTTCTGCTGATTTTTTCTCAGCATCAGTTACATTGAATTGATTAAGAATATTATTGAGATGGAGTTTCATATGGCCTTTCTGAATGCCATCGGTTATGAGTGAACGAACTGCTGAAAAATTATTAGCCAGTCCGGCACTGGCTGCAATTTGCATTAACTCACCCGCCGAAGGATTATGCATTATCTGAAGAGCCAGTCTGGCCATGGGATGTACTGAGGTTGCTCCGCCTACAGTACCCAGCGACAGGGGTACTCTGAGGGAATATATAAATCTGTTTTTATGCAACTCGATACTGGAAAGTGATCGGTATTTTCCTTCTCTTGCAGCATAAGCATGCCCGCAGGCTTCAGCAGCCCTGAAATCATTTGCAGTAGCAAGTAAAACGGCATCAATACCATTGAAGATACCTTTGTTGTGTGTGACTGCCCTTGAGACATTTTCATCAGCGATCTGCACAGCTTTCATGAATTTTAATGCAAATTGCTCAGGTGAAAGATGCCCTGATATCTGTGATAATTGACTGATATCGCATTCTGCTTTGCATTCAACAAGGCAGTCAGGGGTATAATTCGACAATATTGCCATTATTACCTCTGCATTATCTTCTGATTCACTGAAATTACGTCTTATGAAGGAAATTAGTTCCGATCCCATTGTCTCAAGGCACGTATTTATAAGGTTGGCACCCATTGAGTCTGCTGTTTCAAAATCGACATCAATTACATGATAATCATCCGTCCTATACTTGTTTTTATTTAAAGTTATACCGGTAATTCCTCCTCCTCTTTTTTCCATATTCTCTGTGAAATGTTTCACAGAAGCTTTCAGGGTTTCCTTAAGCTGATTAAAAAGTTTTTGCAGCTTTTCTATATCTCCGTGCCATGAAAAGTATATTTGCCCTGATTTTTTTGTTCCCTTAACCTCTGACGTAAATCCACCATTCAGGCTCCAGAATTTTGCAGCAAAAGAAGCGGCTGCCAACACAGAACTCTCTTCTGTCACCATTGGGACAAAATATAGTTTATCGTTTATTCGGAAGTTCGGAGCTATGCCAAACGGCAGTACATAATTTGAGATGTAGTTTTCGCTCAGATCCTGAATGATGCTTCCAAAACCTTTATAGTCTTCTTGAAATGCTTTCAGTATCTCCGTTTGATAACGATCGAGGGGGATATTCTTAACAAGAATGTCAGTTTTCGCTGAAAGACTTAGTTTTGAGAAACCACTTATAACTTGCATTGGATTAATCTATCATGTCACTTCTATTCTAACAACAGGATGAGAAAATTGTTTCATTCTCTGATTTACAGACCCAGATGTCTGGAAATCAAAACCTTCAGAATTTCTGAAGTGCCTTCACCAATCTGAAGTATCCTCTGGTCACGGTAAAACCTCTCTATATCATTGTTTTTCATTAAGCCATAGGCTCCATGTATCTGGACTGCCTCATCTGCTATTTCTTTGGCAATTTCCGAACAGTATAATTTGATTACTGCTGCCTCTTTTGAAAAAGGCAGTTTTGAGTCTTTTTTCCAACATGCATTATAGAGTGTGTTTCGGGCCAGTTCAAGCTTCATTTCCATTTCAGCGAGTTTGAAAGCTATTGATTGGAACTTTCCGATCGGCTGTTCGAACTGGTTTCTTTTTTTCGCATATTCCAATGCCATCTCAAATGCACCCTGTGCCAGACCTAATCCTATTGCAGCAATAGAAAGTCTGCCTGAATCTATTGTTTCAAGCATTATGTGAATGCCTTCACCTCTCTTGCCCAGTAAGTTACCCTCTGGAACCCTGCAATTACTGAATGTTAGTTTCCCTGTATCAACAGCTCTCCATACCATCTTATTGGTGATAGGTTCTGCAAAGTACCCTTCGCTGCCTTTTTCAATCAAAATGGCAGAGAACTCTTTCTTGTTGTTATTCTCTCCTGTAATTGCTAAGACTGTGATCCCGGCTGAGTGTCCTGATGCTGAGTTGGTGATAAACAGTTTTGATCCATTTATATTCCATTTTCCGCTCTCAAGCTCAGCCTTTGTTTTAATCCGTGTTACATCAGATCCGGCCTCAGCTTCAGTTAATCCGAAAGCCCAGAGATTCTCACCGCTGGTTAGACCAGGCAAATACCTGGACTTCTGTTCTGCAGTTCCGTGATTATAAATAGGTGCGATACCAAGTGAGTTATGTGCTGCCACAGTTGCTGCCTGAGAACTGTCAACTCTGGCAAGTTCTTCTACTGCAATAATATATGAAAGAGTATCCAGATTCTGACCACCATATTCCTTTGGGATCGAAATACCTAATAATCCCATTTCTCCAAGACGTCTGGTCAGGTGTGCCGAAAATGAGGCATCCTCATCGAGCTTCGCTGCTAATGGTCTTATCTCATGCTCTGCAAAAGATCTGATCTTTGATCTGAATCCAATATGGTGTTCTGTAAATAGTGGGTGAGAGTATATTTTGTTCTGCATGAATAGGTCATTTAAGTTTAATATTTTTCAAATTTTGTTTTCTGGTTAGAAATGCAGACATCCTTTCCCTCGAATCCTCTGACATCTTTAATCTGGTGATAGTCCTGACTGTATTCTCAATATTTTCAGGATTAATTAGAATCTTGTTAAAATCCCTGAATAAAAGTTTTGCTTCTGTAAGGGCATAAGCTGATACAGAATTTATTTTTTGAATTAAGTCATCAGAACTGATTTCCATTTCAGCGTTACTATTGCACAGGAAATCAATAAATCCTCTGTCATATGCTTCTTCAGCAGTAAATTCTCCGGAAGTGAAAGTCAGGTATTTTAAATCTGAAGGTCTGATTTTGGTAAGCAAATATGGCAGTATAACCGATGGTATTAACCCTAAGCGTAACTCAGGCAAACAGAATCTCGTTCCTCTTACTGCAAAAGTAAAATCAGCCACACCCGTGAATCCAAGTGCCCCTCCAAAAACATTTCCATGAACAAGATTAATGACAACTTTATCAGATTGATAAATAATCTGAAAGCACTCAGCTAGTTTTTCGCTGTCACTATAACAAACCTGATAATCATTTTCTCCTGAATTTATCATCCAGTTTAAATCTGCCCCTGAACAAAATGAATTCCCTTTCCCTCTCAGGATGATTACCATTATATTATCCTGAGTGCTTACCCATTTGAAGACTTTAATTAATTCTTCAATAAGGGGTGGATTGAGTGCATTTCCAATCTCCGGTTGATTTAACCAAACAGTGATTTGTTTCTCCTTTATTTCAGTTTCGATTCTTGTAAAATCAGACATAGTCTTGTAACTTACATTCTGTAAACCCCTGTCTTTGGTTCGGGGAATTGCCTGTTCAGTGACATTGATATAGCTGCAGCCAGAACTTTCCTCGTATCAGCAGGATCAATTATTCCATCGTCCCAGATTCTCGATGTGCTGTATAATGAGGAACTCTCAGTATCAAAATCCTTAAGGATTTTCTGTTTCAGAATTTCATTGTCGTCTGCAGAAAGATTATTATTTCCGTTCTTTAATCTGATACTTTCTAATACATGCGACGCTTGTTCCCCGCCCATTACTGTAATTCTCGAATTCGGCCAGATAAATAGCAGGTTGGAGTTGAATGCCCTTCCCGCCATTGCATAATTTCCGGCACCGGAGGATGTGCCTATGATGATAGTAAATTTTGGTACATTCGCATTCGCAACTGCTTGTATCATTTTTGCACCGTCCTTTGCGATGCCTTTGTGTTCATATTCTTTACCTACCATGAAACCGGCAATATTCTGAAGAAATACTATCGGGATGTTTCTGCTGCAGCACAATTCAATAAAATGAGTTGCCTTCAGAGTTGATTCAGAGAAAAGTATACCATTATTGGCGATGATACCAATATTATACCCCTCTATCCTTGCGAAGCCGGTTACAATTGTTTTTCCATAGTTTGCTTTAAATTCCTGTAATCGGCTGCCGTCAACCAGTCTTGCAATAACTTCATAGATATTTATTGCCTTTTTACTGCTTAAGGGGATAAGTCCATAAATCTCATTAACAGGATATTGTGGTTCCTTGGGATCAATTCTGTCGAGATGCTGTTTTTGAGTTTTATTAAAATGTTGAAAAATGTCCCTGCATAAGGACAGGGCATGTTCTTCATTTTCTGCAAAATGATCGGCTACGCCAGAAATTGATGTATGGACAAATGCCCCGCCCAGTTCCTCAATTGTCACTATTTCGCCGGTGGCGGCCTCTACCAGAGGTGGTCCGGCAAGAAATATTGAACCTGTATCTTTAACAATTATGCTTTCATCACTCATTGCCGGAATATAAGCGCCACCTGCTGTACAGAAGCCCATAACAACAGAGACCTGTGGTATTCGTTCAGCCGATAAAACCGCCTGATTATAAAATATCTTTCCAAAATGATCCTTATCCGGATATACATTCGCCTGTTCAGGTAAGTATATACCACCCGAATCAATCAGATATACAACCGGAATATTGTTCTGCAAAGCAATTTCCTGTGCCCTGAGGTGTTTTTTAATGGTTTCATAAACATATGTTCCTCCTTTAACTGTAGCATCGTTGGCAATAATTATAGTTTCCCGGCCATGTATAATACCCAATCCGGTTATAATACCGGCTCCCGGAAACCGGTTGCTGTATTTCTGATATGCCGCAAGAGGGGAGAATTCCAGAAAATCACTCTCTTTATCAATCAGCAGCTTTATTCTTTCATGAGCCAACAATTTCCCTCTCTTTTTGTGCTGTGCTACTATCTTGTCATCTCTTTTTTCACGAACTGTGTCTGTAATGTCCTGAATATTCTTATATAAAGATTTGTTATACTTATAGTTAGCCTTAAATTCTTCAGAATGATTTTTTACAGAGGATTTTAGTACCAACATAGATTTGTTCTGGTTTAATTAGATATTGATTGATTAACATTTTAAACCTTGAAAAGTTTAATGGAAAATAATCAGAGGGATTCTGAGAGACATTAACTATCACGGGGATTAAACAGACAAAAAATCCCGGAATCTTTTTTAAGATACCCGGGATTTATTTTTGGGGTGGAAGATGGGGCTCGAACCCACGACCTTCGGAACCACAATCCGACGTTCTAACCGACTGAACTACATCCACCGTTTCAGGAGTGCAAAATAAGTTCAAAATTTCTATTTCACAAAATTTATATTTTATTTTCTCATACTATACTCAATTACTATCTTTGCGGGGTTCGAAAAAAATGAACTTCGTCGGACAATTTATTTTGAAATATACTGTTTAGAGGGAGATTCAAATATTCAGTAATCAGGTTTTGAAAAGATTAAAATTTATAGATAACATTTCGGGGCTGCAACTCTATCAGTTGATGAAGCCGGTTATCTTCCTCATTATTAGTATAGTCTTTACAAAAAGCCATCTTACACGGGCTGATATAGGTAAGTGGGAAATGTTCATGTTCATTGCAGGACTGATGACCTTTTTCTGGGTTACAGGAATCATCCAGTCACTTCTTCCGCTCTACCACAGGAATAAAACTTACAGGAAAATTGGCGATAATGGCACTGATAAATCACCTGAGATTTTCAATGCTTTTCTGTTGTTGTGTTTTTTCAGCCTCCTGTTTTTTATCCTGGGGCACTCACTGAAGAATAATTTTTCGGTTTTCCATATATCGGGTAACGTTCCGTATATTAACCTTCTGCTGCTCTATATTCTGCTTAACAGCCCTGTCCAGATAATTGAATATATCTACCTCCTTAATAACAGGGCTTACCGCATATTCCAGTACGGCCTATACACATTTACAGCCCAGCTGTTATTCATAATAATCCCTTTAATACTCGAACAGGATATAATATGGTCGATTTATGGACTGCTGTTAATCACTGTAGCAAGATGGATCTGGCTGATCATCCTTCTCAGAAGGTATACTGAAATGAGAATTTCTGTTGAATTTATGAAGGAGCATCTCTATCTTGCCACCCCTCTGATTCTTACAACTCTGATCAGCGGATCGGCCCAGTATACCGATGGAGTAATTGTCTCAGCCGTGTACCGCGACCCCGCAATGTTTGCATGGTTCCGCTACGGTGCCAAAGAGTTTCCTCTGGTGCTCATGCTTGCAAACGGACTGAGTAATGCTATGCTTCCGGAGTTCTCGACTCGTGAGAGAATGAAAGAGTCGCTTGCCAAAATACGCGCCAAATCGAAGCGCCTGATGCATATACTCTTTCCTGCAGCCATCATGATGATGATCTTTTCGAGATGGCTCTACCCGCGTATGTTCAACTCTGAATTTCATAAGAGCGCCGATATCTTTCTTATCTATTCCCTGCTGATTATACCAAGACTGGTATTTCCGCAGACTATTATTGTCGGCAGGAAGAAAACACACATTACCCTTATAGCTGCAATTCTTGAGCTTGCAATAAATATACCTCTCAGTCTTCTCATGATCAAATGGGGTTATAATATTGTGGGGGTAGCCCTGTCAACACTAATTGTGTATATAATAGGTAAAGCTTTTCTGGTAGGATATCTGTGGTATAAAATGAAAATCAGGCCTTCAGAATATATTCCACTCAGACTTTATGCGATTTATTGTGCTCTGATCTCTATCGTATTTGTCCTTATCGACCACAGGATAATCGACATAAGGTAGCCAACTCCGGTCTTCCGTCTCCTCTCTTCCGTCTTCGGTCTTCGGTCTTCCGTCTTCCGTCTTCTGTCTTCCGTCTTTTTCAAATTTCTGCTATATTTGCACCGGATTATTCAGATTAAAGCGATAATCGCTATGCAGATAGTTGAGGTCTTGTCAAAACACGACAGAAGAGAATTTATTGATTTCCCCAAAAGGTTATATAAGAAAGATCCTTTCTGGGTTTGCCAGCTCGATTCTGCACTTGAATCTGTCTTTGATCCGGCAACGAACTTTACATTTAAACATGGTGAGGCTGTCAGATGGATACTAAGAGATGATAATGGACATGTTATCGGCAGGGTGGCGGCTTTCATCGACAGGGTCAGATCAGCTGCAAACAGTCAGCCTACAGGTGGTCTCGGATACTTTGAAGTGATCGAAAACCGTGATGCCGCTTTTTTACTTTTTGATACTGCCCGCGGTTGGCTGTCAAAACGCGGAATGGCGGCAATGGATGGTCCTGTTAACTTTGGTGAGAACGATAATAACTGGGGACTTCTTGTTGATGGATTCGTGCAGCAGGGTTTTGGAATGCCCTACCACAAAAAGTATTATCGTGCTTTTTTTGAGGAGTATGGATTCAAAAACTATTTTGAACAGTACTCATATCACAGGGAAATAAGAAATGCAGATAAGGAAATAGTGATGTTTCCTGAGAGGATAATGAAAATTGCCGAATGGCTTTCAAAACGCCCGGGCTATTCCTTTCGTCATTTTGAATTCAGAAACAAGGATAAGTATGTAAATGATATAGTTGAAATATACAATTCCACATGGTCGGTCTTTAAGGAAGATTTTACACCTCTTGATCCGGCTTTTCTTGAGGAATCGCTGAAAAAGGCAAAATATGTTGTTGATGAGGATCTCATATGGTTTGCATACTTTAATGACAGACCTATTGCATTTTTTATCCTGTTTCCCGATCTGAATCAGATTCTGAAACATTTCAATGGCAGCATCAATCCGTTTAATATGCTGAGATTCCTCTATTTCAGGGCTGCTCATAAGATGACACGTATGAGGGCAATAGTAGGAGGTGTGCATCCTTCATACCAGAACAGCGGCGTTGAATCAGCAATTTTTTTGCAGCTCTACGGTGAATTTAAGAAGAAACCATGGTTCAAAGAGCTGGAGCTGTCATGGGTTGGAGATTATAATCCCAAAATGATAGCAATCTACGAAGCACTGGGAGCAAAAAAGGCTAAAACACATATTACGTACAGATATTTCATTAATAAAGACCTTCCTTTTAAAAGATATAAGGAGGAGATGTCTGAAAATCAGGGACTTAATTTGGATATTCAACATAATAAGCAATAATTTCATATTTATTTTTGTATTTTGAATAATGTTAATTAATTTTGCAAGCCCTAATACGAGGGAATTTTACACGGGTTTTAAAGGACAAAAAAATATAGAACAATGAAAACTGGTATTCATCCAAGCAATTACAGGTTTGTAGTATTTCAGGATATGTCGAACGGAATCTCATTCCTGACTAAGTCAACTGCACCTTCTAAAGAGAACATTAAATGGGAAGATGGAAACGAGTATCCTCTCCTTAAACTTGAAATTTCAAATACCTCCCACCCATTCTATACAGGTAAAATGAAACTTGTGGATACAGCTGGTAGGGTTGATAAATTCAACACCCGTTACAAAGACAGTCTGGGTAAAAAGAAATAATTATCAGAAGATATTTCCGGGGACATGCCACAGCATGTCCTTTTTTTTTGCATAAATTTTCTGTGGCACAATCATTGCAATGCCCTTATTCAGGACAGTTGTAAAAATTATATGTAATTTTGACATAATTGCAGGAACTTAAGTCCCTCTCCCCCGGGAGAGGGATTTAGGGTGAGGTAGAACGGGGCACAGTTGAAAAGAAAACGTTTAACTTAATTTATAGTAAGGTAAGGAGTCTAGGGATACATGGAAAGAAAATTCAGGAAGTCAGTTGGTGAAATATTGTTGCCGGATATACTTGATGGTGAAGGAGATATAATTCCTATTATTGCCGATGGCGATGATGGTGAACTGGAGGATGTTGAGGTTCCGGAAACAATTCCGATACTCTCTCTCAGGAATACTGTATTGTTTCCCGGAGTGGTTCTTCCTATTTCCATTGGCCGGCCCCGCTCCATCCAGCTTATAAAGGATGCCTATCGTAACGATAAAATTGTTGGTACCGTTGCTCAGAAAGATCCGGATACCGAAAATCCGGAATTCAAGGACCTTCACACAGTGGGAACTATCGGACAGATAGTCAAGCTTCTGGAGATGCCCGACGGATCAACAACTGCCATAATTCAGGGCAGAAAAAGGATGGTTTTGCACGAGCTTGTCTCTGATGATCCCTATTTTATTGCCAGGGTAAAAACTATCCCCGAAGTAAAACCTGACATTATCAGTAAGGATTTTGATGCAATCGTCGGTTCGCTTAAAGATCTGTCACTTAAGATTATAAAGATTAATCCCAATATTAGTCCTGAAGCTTCCTTTGCTATAAAGAACATCGAGAACAACACTTACCTTATTAACTTCATCTGCTCAAATACAGATATTAAAGTTCAGGATAAGCAGAAGCTGCTCGAAATGACCAGTTTGCGCGACAGGGGTTTCATGCTTCTCGAATTTCTTGTTCAGGAGATACAGGTGCTTGAACTTAAAAATGAGCTGCAGTCAAAGGTAAAGAGCGATCTCGACCAGCAGCAGCGGGAGTTCCTTCTGCATCAGCAGATGAAGACTATTCAGAATGAGCTTGGAGGTAACCCGGTTGAAAAAGAGATAGAGGAATACAGGAAGAAAGCTGAAGGCAAAAGCTGGAATGAGGATGTCAGAAAGGTATTCGATAAAGAACTCGATAAGCTTCATCGTCTGAATCCTGCAGCTGCTGAATACTCTGTGCAGGTAAACTATATTCAGACTCTTCTCGATCTTCCCTGGAACTTATATTCCCAGGATAACCTCGATCTCAAAAATGCACGAAAGGTTCTCGATGAAGACCATTTTGGACTCGATGAGGTGAAAGAGAGGATCCTTGAACATTTGGCAGTATTAAAACTTAAAGGCGATCTAAAATCACCGATATTGTGTCTTTATGGACCTCCGGGAGTTGGAAAAACATCACTCGGCAGATCTGTAGCCAAAGCCCTCGACAGAAAGTATGTCAGAATGTCATTAGGCGGTCTGCACGATGAGGCTGAGATCAGGGGGCACAGAAAAACATATATCGGGGCAATGCCCGGACGAATTATTCAAAACATTAAAAGAGCAGGTTCTTCAAACCCTGTTTTTATCCTGGATGAAATTGATAAGGTAGGACAGGATTTCAGGGGCGATCCGTCATCAGCTCTTCTCGAAGTGCTTGATCCTGAGCAAAACAGTACATTTTTCGACAATTTTCTTGAAATGGAATACGATCTGTCGAAAGTTCTGTTCATAGCAACTGCAAATAACCTAGCAACTATTAGTCCTGCCCTCAAAGACAGGATGGAGATGATCGAGATAACAGGATACCTGGTTGAGGAGAAGCTTGAAATAGCAAAACGGCATCTTTTTCCTAAACAACTCGAGAATCACGGTGTAAAAGCTGATCAGGTTACGATCGACAAGAAAGTGATGGAATCTGTTATAGAAAAATATACCAGGGAGTCAGGTGTGAGGGAACTCGATAAAAGACTTGCAAAAATTGTAAGGGTCACAGCCAAAAACATAGCATCCGAAACAGAATACAGCCATGCTCTCACACAGGAGTCTCTGAACGAAGTGCTCGGACCCCCGAAATATACCAGAGATCTCTATGCGGGCAACGATCAGGCTGGTGTTGTGACTGGTCTGGCATGGACTGCAGCAGGAGGGGAGATCCTCTTTGTTGAGACCAGTCTGAGCAGAGGGACAGGCAAGCTCACTCTTACGGGAAATCTTGGGGAGGTTATGAAAGAGTCTGCCATTATTGCCCTTGAGTATCTGAAGTCAAACGCTGAACTGCTTGATCTTCCTGATAATTTCTCGGAGAAGTGGAATATTCATATTCATGTTCCCGAAGGCGCTATACCGAAAGACGGACCGTCGGCTGGTATTACAATGGCGACATCAATCGCATCAGCCTTTACTCAGAGGAAAGTCAAGAAATATCTTGCAATGACCGGCGAGATTACCCTGAGGGGAAAAGTCCTGCCAGTTGGAGGTATCAAGGAAAAAATCCTGGCCGCAAAACGGGCAAGTATTAAGGAAATTATTGTTTCTGAAGAGAACAGAAAAGATGTTGAAAATATTAAAGAAGTATATATCAGAGGATTGAAATTTCATTACGTTGAAACAATTATGGGAGTTCTGGAACTCGCCCTGCTTAACCAGAAAGTTAAGAATCCCAAAAAAATATCATTTGAATGAAAAAGATAGCTGTTTTTCCCGGATCATTCGATCCGTTCACAATTGGTCACGAAGCAATAGTGAGAAGAGCTCTGAGCCTGTTTGATGAAATAATTATTGCTGTAGGGGCAAACGCTTTGAAAAAAAGTTTCTACACTCTTGAGGTAAGAAAAGAGATGATTGCCAAAGTGTTTCATAATGAGCCCAGGATTAAAGTTGATCACTATGAAGGACTTACAGTAGATTATTGCAGGACAAAAGGTGCCGGATTCGTCCTGAGAGGATTAAGAACGGCTGCAGATTTCGAGTTCGAAAGAGCCATCGGTCAGGTAAATAAAGCAATCGCTCCGGGAATTGAATCTGTATTCCTTCTTACAGTACCTGAACACTCTTTTATCAATTCAACTATTGTACGTGATATTATCAGAAGCGGGGGAGATGCTTCCAGGTTCGTTCCGGCTGCTATTAAACTTAAGGATTATAAAGGAAGCGAAGAATAGTAATTTATCTCAGAATAGAATCGTTTATAAGGTCCATCAGCGACAACCAGGCATTTGTCTTAAGTGAATTAAGCTCATCAGGCAGTAGCCATTCAACTTTTGTAATTCCTTCTTCAACCTGAGGTTCGGTAATCATTTCGCCATCGTATTGCATCAGAAACCAGCTTGTCTTTTTCAGGTATGAAATCCCTTCCCAGCTATAGGTATGGTAACTTGGAGTGATGGGTTTTACAATTGTGTGTCCTGAAATCCCGCACTCCTCACTTACTTCCCTGATTGCACACGTTTCAGGTTCTTCCCCAGGCTCCAGATGCCCTTTTGGCAGATCGAGCTTCCCTTTCTTCTCGATAAACAGGTATCTGCCGGATGTGTGTTTCACAAGTCCGCCTGCAGCTCCGACTTCAGTGAAATATATCCTGAAGAGCTTCCAGATGAACTTAATATCGGGTCCATAGATATTTATTGCATGAATGTTCTTATCTGTCTGAAAATCAGATATTAATTTATAAAGTTCGCTTGTGTCATTGAATTTATGGAATAAGCCGTACTTTTGTAACCGGTCAGGTTCAGGGCTTATTGTTATGAATCTGTTTTCGAAATGAACTTTATACATATTCATATGGAGAATTGTGCAAAAAAAACTGCTGAATATCTTTTACAAATTAAAGCAATTAAATTGCAACCGTCAAATCCATTTACATGGGCTTCAGGATGGAAATCACCTATTTATTGCGATAACCGCAAAACATTATCATTTCCCGAAGTTAGGTCTTTTATCCGCGATTCATTCGCAGACATGATCAGCGAACTCTATCCCGGTGCTGAAATGATTGCAGGAGTAGCTACCGGAGCTATTGCCCATGGAGCACTTGCTGCCGATAAACTTGGATTGCCGTTTATCTATGTGCGTTCAGGCGCTAAGGAACATGGCCTTGGGAACCAGATTGAGGGGTATTATGAAAAAGGCCAGAAAGTCGTTGTTATCGAGGATCTGATCTCAACCGGGGGAAGCAGTCTCATCGCTGTTAAGGCCTTGCAGGAAGCTGGTTGTGAAGTACTTGGAATGGTTGCTATTTTTACTTATGAATTTAAAAAAGCCTCCGACGGCTTTGCTTCTGAGCATTGCAAACTTGATACCTTAAGCAATTATACTGCACTAATTGAAACAGCAGTAAAAACAGGATATATTGGTGAAGCGGAGGTTGAAACGCTTAAAAAGTGGAGGGTTGATCCTTCGGTTTGGGGTGTATAAAAAGGGGAGACTATGAGCGATATTTCTTATTTTGAAAGCAGAAAGGGAAACCTTACATGTTCTGCACAGGAGTGTTTTAATTTTACTACCGACTTGCGTCACTTTGAAGGACTCATTCCAAATAACACAATCAATAACTGGAAAGCTGAAAAAGAGTCCTGCAGTTTTACAGTCTCTATGCTGGGTACTGTAAGCGTCAGGCTCACTGATAAGGAGATGTATAAGAGGGTTGTTTATAAAGGCGACGCTCTTAAAAAAAATGATTTCGAGCTTGTGTTAAATATTTCAGGTGATGGTGCTCAACCGGCTGAAGTTAAGGTCATCCTCAATGCTGAGCTTAATCCCATGATGAAGATGATCGCGGCAAAACCAATTGAGCAGTTTCTTGAGATGCTCATAAATGAAATGGAGAAATTTAAGGGCTGGAAGTAAAACCAATAGACTTAATTGTATACCCTGCTAAGTTCCGGGGATCCTTCGCTATCGCTCAGGATGACAGGGCTTTTGGAGACAAGCAGGGGAAAGAAATGGCGATTCGCTGAAAGATATCGAACAGTTCAAATTTTTGTGCGAATCGCCATTTCTTTCCCCCTCAGACCCAGATTCGTCTGTCATCCCGAAGCGCCAGCGAGGGATCTCATGGAATGAGCAGACATTAAATTATACCATAACCCTTAAACCAGACCTGTATAATTAAGAAGCGCCACCGAGGGATCTCCTTGAGCGAGCAGGCGTTTTATTACCAAATTACTTAAGTTGCCACTGCCATTTCAAATGATAAACTCCACCTCTTTGAAAGAGTACTCATTTATTGATCCTGGCTTTGTTTCAACATGAAGCCTGCCATTTTCTGAGACTGAAATTATTCGTCCTGTAAATACCCCGGTGCCATCCCTGTAGCTTGCCCATTCATTCAATCTGAAGAGTTTTGAAGTATACTCTTCCCGCAGCTGAGTAAATTTCTCTGATAAAACCTGTTTATACCGCTTATCGAGGTAAGTTGCCAGTCTTAAAAGTGAATCATTCAGATCATACTCTTTCCCGGTGATCATCTTCAGCGAAACCGGATTAGGTGCATCACTCAGAAATTTAACCTGGTTTAAATTGAGTCCTATACCTGCTACTGAATCTTCAAGCATATTGCCCATTATGGTATTCTCAATTAAAATACCTGCTATTTTGTCATTGTTTACATAAATGTCATTAGGCCATTTCACTCTGCAAACCGGAATATGACTCTCCAGAAAATCACATATTCCAAGTGAAATTGCCATCGAAATTATAAACTGATCTGCCGGATTAACAACAGTTGGATATAGTAAAATGCTGAATAACAGATTTTTACCATCCTCGCTCTCCCAGCCATTGCCTGCATAACCTCGTCCTGCCGACTGGTAATTTGTATAGATAACCGTACCTTCTTTTGAGTTTTTAGCTCTAAGAATCTGACTGGCATACGTATTTGTCGATGGCAGTTTCGCCTTAAAAATTAATTCTGAACCTATTATCATGAATATCAGATATATAAATATAATTTTTTAAAGTATTTTTCAATGCTTTTCTTTGCAGTGAAAGTTGGCATTGAAATTGCAAATCGGGTATACTGTACCAAAAGTACAGATAAAAGTGGTACTTTTGCGGCTAAAATAACGAACTGATAATAATTGATGAAGAAAAGAACGGACGAAACTGAAGTACTTTTAAACAATATAGTAAAGGGGATTTTCGAAAAGAAGGGACATGATGTCCTGAAAATCGACCTAAGGAAGCTTGAGAACAGGATAACAGATTATTTTGTAATATGCCATGCACCCTCGACATCTCAGGTGAGCGCACTTAGCGATTCAGTGGAAGATACAGTAAGGAAAGAGACTGGAGAAAAACCTTTGCACCTTGAGGGTCTCGATAATTGTTACTGGGTGCTGGTAGATTACGGGAATGTAATCGTACATATATTCCTCGAAGAGTACAGAAACTTTTACAGCCTTGAGTCTCTCTGGGCTGATGCCAGAATAGAAAAAATGGAAGATACTTTACAGAAAGCTTAATATCTATGACAGAAAATAATAATAAGGATCAGGGACCGGAGAAAAAACCTGATAAGAATTTAAAGCCCGCGTTTAATACGAACTGGATCTTTGCGATACTGGCTGTGTCGCTTATTGCTTTTTCCCTTTTCAATAATGGGAAAGCTGCCAAAAACGCTACCAAGAACGAAATCAAGCAGATGATCATAAACCACGACATCGATAAGATCGTTGTTGTGAATAAGGAGATTGCTGAAATTTATCTTACAAAAGAGGCTCTGGAGTCAGACCGGTATAAGGATCTGCCTAAACCCGGCACTGGTTTTGGGTTATCAGTTCCTAAACCACATTTTGTTTATAATATTGGCGATATAACCACTTTTGAACCATTCATTGAAAAGGAACAGGAAAATGCAGGTTATACAAAATTTATTAATCTTGAGAACACAAAGAGAAGGAACTATTTTACAGAGATACTCTCATGGCTTCTTTTCCCTCTTCTTCTGATTGGTCTTTGGTTCTTTATGATGAAAAGAATGTCTGGCGGCGGTGCCGGAGGAGCAGGCGGAATTTTCAGCGTTGGCAAGTCACGTGCACAGATCTTTGACAAGGATAATAACGTAAAACTAAATTTCAGCGATGTTGCAGGTCTCGAAGAGGCTAAAACAGAAGTGATGGAGATAGTTGACTTCCTTAAGAATCCAAAAAAATATACAAACCTTGGTGGAAAGATCCCAAAGGGAGCTCTGCTGATAGGTCCTCCGGGAACTGGAAAAACAATGCTTGCAAAAGCAGTGGCAGGCGAGGCTAACGTACCTTTCTTTTCAATATCAGGATCCGATTTCGTTGAAATGTTTGTCGGTGTCGGAGCTTCAAGGGTAAGAGACCTGTTTAAACAGGCTAAGGAGAAAGCCCCGTGTATAGTGTTCATTGATGAGATTGACGCTGTTGGAAGGGCAAGAGGACGCAATGCGAATTATGGTTCAAATGATGAAAGAGAAAAATACTCTGAATCAGCTTCTTACAGAAATGGATGGATTCGGAACCAATATGGGTGTAATAATACTTGCTGCCACTAACAGAGCCGACATTCTCGACAGAGCTCTGATGAGAGCAGGCCGCTTTGACAGGCAGATTCACGTTGAACTGCCCGACATTGTCGAGCGCGAAGCTATCTTCAAGGTACACCTGCGTCCGATTAAACTTGAGAAAAGTTTTGATATAGCCTTCATGGCAAAACAGACTCCAGGTTTTTCTGGTGCCGATATCGCTAACGTCTGTAATGAAGCTGCACTTATTGCAGCCAGAAAAAACAAAACTGTTGTTGAGAAACAGGACTTTCTTGATGCTGTCGACAGAATTGTTGGCGGACTTGAAAGAAAAACCAAAATAATTTCAGCCGTAGAGAAGAAGACGATTGCTTATCATGAAGCCGGACATGCAACTGTAAGCTGGCTGCTGGAACATGCAAGTCCTCTGCTAAAGGTTACAATTATTCCCCGCGGAAGAGCACTTGGTGCTGCATGGTATCTGCCAGAAGAGAGACAGCTTACCACCCGCGAGCAGATACTCGATGAGATGGCTTATGCCCTCGGAGGACGTGCTTCTGAAGAACTTATATTCGGCAAAATCTCAACCGGTGCACTAAGCGACCTTGAGAAGATAACAAAACAGGCCTATGCTATGGTCTCATATTTCGGAATGAGCGAGAAAGTCGGAAACATTAGTTTCTATGATTCATCGGGTCAGTCTGATTTTGGATTCACAAAGCCTTACAGCGAGAAGACCGCAGAACTTATTGATGAGGAGGTAAATCTTATAATCGCTGAATCGTATATAAGGGCTAAAGAGGTTCTTAAGAGTAATATGAAAGGACTTACTGAACTTGCAGAATTGCTTCTGGATAAGGAGGTTATTTTCAGTGAAGACCTTGAAAGGATCTTTGGCAAAAGAAAAGCAGATCTGATTAAGGAGGAAAATGAGGCACTGACAGAAGCCGGCAAAAAGCCTGTGGTAGAACTTCCTGAAAAATCAGAGAAGAAGGAAAAGAAATCCGGCAAATCATCTGTTGATAAGGTGAAGGCTGAGAAGAGTGATGATAACAAAGAAAAAGCAGTTGCAAAAAAACCTGCTAAAAAGTCAAAGACAAAGAGTAAAGAATAATAATCCAAAGAGTTGAATAATTTTTTCAGAAGAACCCTCACCGGAGCATGGATAGTGATATTCATAATGGGAGGGTTCTGGCTTCATCCTGTATCGTTCTTCCTGACCGGGCTTATACTTCTTATCGGAACACAGTATGAGTATTACCTGATGATCAGGAATACCGGTGTAAAACCTCAGATGATACCGGGAATAATAACCGGGACAACAGCATATGTTGTTGCAACATTAATTGCTTCGGAAGTTATTCCAAAGAACTCATTCCTTGTTCTGATTCCAATGATGCTGATCATTATGGTTGTTGAGCTTTACAGGAAGCAGGAAAAGCCTTTTGATTCGCTGGCTCATACTTTTTTTTCAGTACTCTATACGGCGATCCCATTCTCAATGTTTCCGTTTTCAGCATTTCTCCGCACCGGTCTCAATTCAATCCTGCCACATGAGAATATTGTGTTTTCACCTGGCATAATTATTGGATTTTTTCTGCTGTTATGGGCCAATGATACAGGCGCTTATCTTTCAGGTGTATCATTCGGTAAACACAAGCTTATGGAAAGAATTTCTCCCAAGAAAACATGGGAAGGATTCTTCGGCGGAATGATTGCTGCAGCTCTTGTAGCATGGTTTCTTTCAGGCTGGTTAGGTGTAGTTGATAAATTGCACTGGGTAATAATTGCACTGATTATTTCCGTCGCTGGAACATACGGCGATCTAGTTGAGTCAATGTTAAAAAGAAGTCTGGGTGTAAAAGACTCAGGAACAATTATGCCGGGCCATGGAGGATTTCTCGACAGGTTCGATAGTGCGATTATTTCATTCCCTCTGGTATATCTTTTTATTTCGCTGCTTGGATGATTGACCGGACTTGATTAGTTTTGTGCAAATTTTTAATAAAATGAGGATACACAAGGAAGGTTACAAGATATTGGCATTTGGATTCATCCTCTTGCTGGTTCTTAATATTGGTGTAAATATTGTATGGTCTGATTTTACATTGTTGAAATGGGTCTTCGTCTTCTGTTCCTCAATGTTATATGTTTTCCTTTTGTTTTTCTTCAGACTTCCGACCAGGCACCTCGAAGCTGATCCCGGACTCGTTTATGCCCCGGCAGACGGGAAGGTTGTTGTTATTGAGGAGACCATGGAAAATGAATATTTCAAAGATATGAGACTGCAGGTTTCAATATTCATGTCACCTTTTAATGTGCATTGCAACCGTTACCCTGTTTCAGGCAAGGTAAAATATACGTGTTACCATCCCGGACAAAATATGGTTGCCTGGCATCCGAAGTCGTCGGAGCTTAATGAGAGAAGCACTATTGTTGTAGAAACCACCAATGGAATTGAAATAATGATACGTCAGATAGCTGGTGCTATGGCGAGGAGAATTGTTACCTATTCAAAGGATAACCAGGTGATTTCTCAGGGAGATGAACTTGGTTTTATTAAATTCGGATCAAGAGTAGACTTGTTCCTGCCTCTTGGCACTGAGATCGAAATTCCTATTCTTCAGCAGGTTAAGGCAAACAAGACGATTCTTGCCAAAATTTCTTAGAAGATTTTCGAAATGAGAAGTATTGATGACAAAATTATAGATGTAACACCTGATGTCAGGTGGATCGGGATTCTTGACTATGATATTAAGACATTTGATATTGTAATGCATACCGATTATGGTACAACTTATAACTCTTACTTTATTAACGCTGAAAAAAAGACAATTGTTGAGGTTGCCAAAGAGACTTTCAGTGAAACATATCTTAAAAAGCTGAGAGCAGTCACAAAGCCGGAAGAGATTGAATACATTATTTTAGATCATACTGAACCTGACCATTCCGGAAGCCTTAAAACATTGCTCGGGATAGCACCAACAGCTACTGTTGTTGGCAGCGGAAATGCAATCAGATACCTTGAAGACATAGTCAATAAACCATTCAAATCGCTGATTGTCAAGCATGGCGATACTCTGGATCTTGGCAATAAAACTTTGAAATTCATTGCTGCTCCCAACCTGCACTGGCCCGATTCGATCTATACATACCTCGTTGAGGATAAAGTTCTGTTTACCTGCGATTCGTTCGGGGCACATTACTGTTCAGCCGAAATGTTCAGTGAATTCGACGATAAATATACTTCAGCATTTAAGTACTATTTTGATGTGATTATGAGACCTTTCAGCAGATTTATGCTGAGGGCTATTGATCATATTAAACCCCTGGAAATTGATTTTATCTGTCCGGGCCACGGACCGATACATCATAAGAATCTGAAAAAGGCGATTGAATTATCTGAGAAGTATTCATCAGATTATATGAAGGTGGCAACCCCTGCAGGTAACAACAATTTGCTTATCGCTTATATATCAGCTTATGGATACACAAAGCAGGCTGCTGATTTTATAACAAAAGGGATTCTCGAAAACAAAGATATTACAGTTAAGATAGTTGACATTGAGAATATTCAGGAAGAAGAACTTGAATCGGAAATAATAAATTCTGAAGGAATTCTTGTAGGGTCTCCAACAATCAATCAGAACACTCTTCTGCCTGTTTATAAGCTTTTTGCACTTATAAATCCGTTAAGAGACAGGGGAAAGCTTGCTGGTGCATTCGGATCTTATGGCTGGAGCGGAGAAGCCCCGCGGATCATACTTGAAAACCTGCGCCTGCTTAAGCTCAAGACTTATGAAGATACCGGTTTATTCAAATTCTCGCCGGAAGGGAATAAAGAAGAAATACTTATAGAGTTCGGACGGAAATTTGGTCAGGCATTTCTGGAAGAATGCGGAAGAACAAAAAATCCCGGCAATTAGCCGGGATTTTTTTTGCTTAATTATGAAATCTTAACCTCACGTGTGATTTTGTTTTTCTCTTCCTTCATTTTTGGAAGAGATACATTCAGAATACCATCTTTGTAGTTTGCTTCAATTTTATCCCTGTCAACATTTTCAGGAATGTAAAAACTTCTGCAGAAAGAAGTGTAACTGAACTCTTTTCTCTTGTAACCATCTTTGTTCTCCTCCGACTCAGTTTTGCTCTCTGAGGAAATTGTTAATACATCCTCATTGATATCGATCTTCAGATCTTTTTTGTCTATTCCCGGAACTGCAAGCTCGAGTCCGAAATGCTTTTCATCTTCCCTTATGTTAACAGCTGGCATTGAGCTGGTTCTGTTGTTTAGGACCGGGAAAAAATCATCATCAAAAAGATTTGAAAATCCAAACGGTCTGAAACTTCTTGTTGAAATTGTTGGTAACATGGCTTTGTCCTCCTATAATTTAGTTTAACATATTTTTATATTACGATTACCCATTTTCAAACTCTGTTCCAAAATTGCAAAACAGACATAATGACATGAATTTTAAATTTAAAACAGACATAATGGCATATATTGTTTTGTATTACCATTTCACACGATCAATTGATGCAATAATATATCGTTAATATACTCTTAGCGTGCTTCGCGAAAAATCTTAGTGTGCTTTGCGGTAGATGGATTTCTATTTAGCGAATTTCAAAAATTTGGATTAGGTTTGTATATTGAAACCGCACTGATAATGAAAGCAACTTTAAGGAACATTCTTATCTTTTTTGGAATTATACTGCTCCTGGCCTGTGCATGGTATTTCAGGAATATAGTTGTTTACATTCTTGTATCAGGTGTGCTCTCTATAATGGGGAGGCCTCTGGTAGATCTGATGTGCAGGATCAGGATTAAAAAATGGAACTTTCCCCGATCGCTCAGTGCCCTTATAACACTTCTGATTATCTGGGGTTTTATAATTATGTTTTTCGTAATTTTCGTTCCTCTGTTAACAACTCAGCTTAACTATTTCTCAACAATCGACAGTGAGAAGATCGTACAGTTGGTTGCAGAACCTATAAACAAGGTTGAAAACGTCTTCAGGGCATTTAATAAAGATATTACCAGTGAACTTTCAATTCAGGATTATATAATTAAAAAAGTCTCAGGCGTTCTCAGTATCAGTATGATCCAGAACTTTCTGGGATCTATTGTTGGCATAATGGGAAATATCCTTGTTGCCATTTTTTCGATAACATTCATTACTTTTTTCTTCCTTAAAGATCAGCGGCTCTTCTTTGAATCGATACTGATGTGGGTGCCCGATAATTATACAGATAATGTAACGAGGGCGTTGCATTCGATAAAAAACCTCCTTACAAGATATTTCATAGGTATCCTTATCCAGAGTACCTGCATTATGATACTGATTACTATCGGAATGACTATTGTTGGAATTGATTTTCAGCAAGCCCTTGTTATGGGACTAATCCTCGGCATCCTTAATGTTATCCCGTATGTTGGACCATGGCTCGGCTTGTTCATAGCAATTATTATGGGTGTGGCATCTCATATGAATCAGGACTTTACAACTGTTGTTGTTCCACTTGTTTATTATATGATTCTGGTTGAGGCAATTACACATCTAATTGATAACATTGTTTTTCAGCCGGTCATTTTCTCAAATAGTGTTAAAGCACATCCACTCGAAATTTTTGTCGTGGTACTGGCGGCTGGTTTTGCTGCCGGAATACCAGGTATGATTCTCGGCATTCCGGCTTATACAGTTCTCAGGGTTTTTGCCCGTGAGTTCTTCAATAATTTTAAGGCGGTTCAGAGGATAACTTCAAGCCTGTCGCCTGAAAACATGAAAAGGAAACATCACTCTTCTGAAAAAGAAGAGGAAACATCTGTTCAGGATGAAAGTGCTGAAGCAACAAATGAGAAATAGAATACTCTGGTTAGTAAAGTCAAGACAAGTATTACAGAAATGAAACGAATACTTTCATTATTGAACCGGGTCTTCCTCTTTTATTATGAGGGATTCAGGTCCATGTCACAATGGGGAAGGAGAGTCTGGCTGATCATTTTAATCAAGCTTTTCATTATGTTTGCTATATTGAAGATATTTTTCTTCACTGATTTCCTCGACAAGAAATATGATAGTGATAAGGAAAAAAGTGAATATGTTCGGGAACAACTAATTAACTGATTCTATACATGATGATTGAAAATGTTGATCTCTCAGTCGTTGACTGGTCGAGAGCACAATTTGCCCTGACAGCAATTTACCACTGGCTTTTTGTACCGCTTACACTTGGATTGTCATTTATCCTGGCGATAATGGAAACCATTTATGTGCGCACAGGAAATGAAGAGTGGAAGCGGATTACCAGATTCTGGATGACTCTTTTCGGGATCAACTTTGCTATCGGTGTTGCAACCGGGATAATACTCGAGTTTGAATTCGGCACCAACTGGTCAAATTATTCGTGGTTTGTGGGCGATATATTCGGCGCTCCACTTGCTGTAGAAGGAATTCTGGCTTTTTTCCTCGAATCAACATTTGTTGCTGTGATGTTTTTTGGATGGAATAAAGTAAGCAAAAAATTCCACCTTGTTTCAACATGGCTTGTTGCAATAGGGGCGAATCTCTCAGCACTGTGGATACTGGTTGCAAATGGATGGATGCAGAATCCGGTGGGAATGACATTCAATCCTGAAGCTGCAAGAAATGAGATGGTTAGCTTTTGGGCTGTGCTGTTTAACCAGGTAGCTGTGGATAAATTTCTTCATACTATTTCATCAGGATTCCTGCTTGCATCGATGTTTGTTCTAAGTATAAGCTGCTGGTTCCTGCTCAAAAAGAGGGAAGCTCTACTGGCAAAACGAAGCATACTTGTTGCAGGTATTTTCGGACTTCTCTCATCACTTATGGTTGCTTATACCGGCGATGAATCGGCAAGGACTATAGCAAAGGTTCAGCCTGTTAAGTTCGGTGCCATGGAAGCTCTTTACGAAGGAAAAGACAACGCCGGACTGATTGCGATAGGTTTACTGAAAGATTCCGATAATTCAATAGGGAAAACCAAAGAAAAAGAGTTCATTTTTAAGATTGAAATCCCGGGATTGCTGTCGGTACTTACAGGAGGCAACAGGGATGCATATGTTCCCGGGATAAGGGATCATGTTTTAGGTAACCAGGAGAAGGAGATACTTTCAGTTATGGAGAAGAGGGAGAAAGGGATTTTTGCCAGGAATGTTCTCACCGACTACCAGAGAGCAGATTTATTTAAGGATAAAGAACAGGTAGCGAACATCAAAGAGGTTTTCAGAAGTAAGGAATTTAATGATGAGTATTTCAGATATTTCGGCTATGCCACAATCAATTCTCCTGAAGAAGTAATCCCGAATGTCCCCATTGCATTTTATTCATTTCATCTCATGGTAATTCTGGGATTCTCATTTATTATGCTGTTTGCACTTTCCATACACCTGCTGTTCAAAGGTACAATTGAGAAGAACAGATGGTTTCTGTGGATCGCATTTTTTGCGCTGCCTTTACCATATGTGGCAAGTGAACTGGGCTGGATCCTCGTTGAAATGGGTCGTCAGCCATGGATCATTCAGGATTTAATGACTGTCACAAAAGGTGTCTCCAATATCACCTCCGGCTCAGTGATTACAACCTTTATTCTTTTTGCCGTTCTGTTCACTGTACTTCTTGTATCAGAGATCTCAATAATGGTTAAGCAGATAAAAATCGGACCAAAACATTAGAAGAAGACTACTATGACAATACTAATAACACATCTGTTCCTTCAGCAATACTGGTGGATAATTGTATCCCTTCTGGCAAGCCTTCTGGTGTTCCTGATGTTTGTACAGGGCGGACAATCTTTTATTTTTTCGCTGCCTGAAAATGATAACCAGAAAACACTCATTGTCAATGCAATGGGGAGAAAATGGGAATTCACCTTTACCACACTGGTAACCTTCGGGGGTGCATTCTTTGCTTCATTTCCGCTTTTTTATGCAACAAGTTTCGGTGGTGCTTACTGGGTATGGATAGCTATACTCTTCAGCTTCATCATTCAGGCAGTTGCCTATGAATTCAGGTCCAAACCAGATAATATTCTTGGTAAAAAAACATTCGACATCTTCCTGTTTATTAATGGATCACTCGGCCCGCTTCTTATTGGTACTGCTGTTGCCACGTTTTTTACAGGGGCTATGTTTACTCTTAATAATGAGAACCAGGTGCATTGGGAAACTAAATGGTATGGTCTTGAAGCACTGCTGGATATAAGAAATATTGCGCTCGGATTGGCAGTATTGTTTCTTGCCAGGGTGAATGGCTTACTTTACTTTGTCAATACTATTGATGATGAATCATTGAGGAAGAGATCAGTAAAAAGAGTAACATGGAATGCAATTCCGTTTCTCGTCTCTTTTCTCTTTTTTATTGTAGCAATTCTTTTGTCTGACGGCTTAGTAGTTGATCCGGCCACAGGTATTGTCTCAATAGAGAAATACAGGTATTTCCATACATTTCTCCGTATGCCTTTCGTTCTCATCATTTTCCTGATTGGTGTAATAACTGTATTGTATGGTATAGGTGTCACAATAATCAAAGGCGGGATTAAAGGGATCTGGTGTTCAGGTTCAGGTACTGTAATTACTGTTTTTGCATTGTTTATGATTGCCGGAATCAGTGGCAACCCGTTTTATCCCTCACTGTTCGACCTGCAAAGTTCTCTTACAATAACAAACGCTTCCTCAAGCCAGTTCACTCTGAAAACGATGATGTTTGTATCCTTCATGATCCCGTTTATTCTGGGATATATATGGTACGCCTGGAAAGCAATAAATAATACCAAAATGACTGAAGCTGAGATGAATTCAGAAGATCATAAATACTAATTAAGATGTATCTACCGCAAATCCTCCAATACCTTATCTGGCCTGCATTTATAATTTTATGCTGGTTTACAATAAAATTTGCACTCTCACACTACGAGAAGAAATTTCCTGAGAAAGAAGAATAGCATTCTTTTTTCAGACGTTTCGTTCAGAATAGCAGCGAAAGAAGAGAGGCTAAAATATACAGGGGTATAATAAGCGGAAAGGCCATTATACCAATAGAGATGAATCCTGTAATGATAAGTAATACAAGGATATAGCGGCCTTCATTTCCTTTTATTTTAAGATTTTTTACTTTCAGCGAGAGTAAGGGTACTCTGCTGACCATCATAACAGATAGTGTAAATGTAAACAGTAAGAGCAAAGCAGGTGATGATATAAATGAGCTCAAAAATTCTGATTGTGAATATTGTGAGGCTATTATTACAGAGATAACTGCCAGTGCATTTGCAGGCGTGGGAAGACCCTTGAATGTGGTAGCCTGACTTGCATCCAGATTGAAAATTGCAAGACGGAGAGCTGCACAGACAGGCATAACAGCAGGTAAAACCAGAATAAGTGTAGGAATTACACTATTCGAATTTACAAATGATGGAGCATAAATGGCAAGTGATTCATTAAGAAGCTGATAGATAATTATTCCTGGTGCCACACCAAAGCTTACAACATCAGCTAGTGAGTCGAGCTCCTTGCCAATATCTGAATAGGCCTTTAACAAACGGGCAGAAAAACCATCAAGGAAGTCAAAGACCATTGCAGCAAGTATCAGCCATGAGGCTGTTACAAGCTCTCCGGTGGCTGCAAAAATAATAGCTACAAATCCTGAAACCAGATTAAGCGATGTTATTATGTTTGGAATATGTTTCTTCATGTCTGTTGGTATGGTAAAAAAAGAAGTGGAGTAAAATTAAGAAAATCTTCGTCCTTTTATTATTAGATTTGTATCAAATAACTTATTATTTCATGGTTGACTTTAACGGGATAAAGATTGCTGTCGACTTCGATGGTACAATTGTCGAGCACGCTTATCCAGCCATTGGCAAAGAAAAACTATTCGCTTTCCGCACACTTAAGGAGCTGGAAAAAATGGGGGCCAGGCTTATTCTTTGGACCTTCAGGGCCGGTAAAGAACTTGATGAAGCTGTTGAATTTTGCAGGAAGAATGGTATTGAGTTCTATGCTGTAAACAGGAATTATCCTGAGGAGATTTATGATGAAACTGTAAGCCGCAAGATCGATGCTGATATCTATATCGATGATAAAAATGTAGGTGGTTTTCCCGGCTGGAGTGAAATATGGCAGATGCTTAATCCGTTTGAACTTCAGCAGATGGAGGCAGAGAAAAGGATTGCTTCTTCACGCTGGAATATTTTTAAAAGATTATTTAACAGGAAATTAAAACAAGATGAGAACTGATTATCCAAAATATTTTATCTCAGTTTCAGTTTTATTATTACTCACATGGACACTCTCCTGCTCGGGAAGGGCCGGAAAAAATGTTAATGAAACACCGAAAAATACAGCAGCACCTGTAGTAGAAGCTGCAAAAGTGATCAGGATGTTATCTCCCGATGAGAATACCGGCTTTAAATTAAAGGATCCGGTTAAAGTTGTACTTGCAGCCGGGAATAAAGATAAACTGCCTGATTCAGTAACTGTTTATTTCGACAGCAAACACGTAACAACTCTTAAATCAGATCCCTGGGAGTACACTATTCCTTCAGCATTCACTGTTACTACCGGAAGAAAATCATTAAAAGTGACAGCATACAGGGGAGGGAAGTCCCAGAATACAATAACCAGGTTTATGATTATTTATTCTGATGCTGTTCCGAAACGGTATGGCTATAAAGTTATTCATACTTACCCGCATAGCCGTGATGCGTTTACCCAGGGACTCGTATATGATAAGGGAGTGTTATTTGAAGGGACCGGGCAGGAGACAGGCTCCAGCCTGAGGGAAGTAGAGCTCGAAACAGGGAAAGTACTCAGACAGCATAATCTCGATGCAGCCTTATTCGGAGAAGGAATTGCCCTTTACAAAGACCGGATTTACCAGGTTACCTGGGAGAATAAGGTCGGGTTCATATATGATAAATCAACCTTTAATGTTATAAATAAGATCTACTATTCAACACAGGGCTGGGGACTCACTACAATGAATGACCGGATAGTGATGAGCGACGGTACTAATGTTCTTTATTTCTTTGAACCTGATATGTTTACAGTAGTTTCCAGAATTGAGGTTTATGATAATAAGGAGAAGATAGATTCTCTGAATGAACTCGAATTCATCAATGGAGAAATCTGGGCAAATATCTGGATGTCGGACCGTATTGCAAGGATTGATCCGGTGAGCGGCAAGGTAATCGGGTATATCGATCTTAAGGGAATACTATCTGCTTCCGACCGGAATCCTGATACCGATGTTCTGAACGGTATTGCTTATGACAATGACGGCAAAAGGATTTTTGTTACCGGGAAGAGATGGCCTAAACTGTTCGAGATCAGGGTTACTGAATAATTTTTGTACCGTATACAATCTTAATTGCAGATGGGAGAACACTGAATTCTGCAGGAGTGTGCCCAAGTGTTTCCCCATCGGCCTCTGCATAAAGAAGTGATTTCGATTCAACCTTTAGATTTTTAGCCCTGTAACCATCCACTTTCGGGTGACTCAGAATTGTGCCGTCGTATAACAATTTAAGACTCCTTATAATCTCCAGTTTGCCCATATTCTTTATTACAGTGATATCAAGCAGTCCGTCATCAGGCAGAGCATCAGGTGTTTGTCTCATTCCGCCGCCGCAGTACCTCCCATTTCCAACATTAATTGAAAACACTTTAGCCGTGGTCTTCTTTCCATCAATGATAATATCTGCCTCAGTATTCTTATACGACAACAGACTTGTTAACAGGTTATAGAAATAAATTGCCTTATTGCTTCTTCCCTTGTCTTTTTGTTTGTTCGTTTTTCTTACTACAATTGCTTCAAAACCCAGTCCGGCAATATTTATAAAATAGTTTTTATGTTGCTCATTATCTGTGTAATAACTCACCGTGCCAATATCATGTGGCATCACTTTACACTCTTTAATAGCGGCAACGGCTCCTTCATACATTAGTGATATTCCGAACATCCGGCCCCAGTCGTTACCGGTTCCGACAGGTATCAATCCAAGTGTAAATTCAGACGGAGAACAATGATCCTGCGAGAAGATCCCGTTTACGACTTCATTCAGAGTACCGTCACCGCCGACAGAGATGATTTTTCTGAAGCCTTCCTTTGCAGCAACCTGTGCCATCTCTTTTGCAGCTCCCTTTTTTTCAGTGAAATGAGGAACAATTGGAATATTATGCTTTGTAAATATTTCTGCAATACGTTCCCAGTCTTTCTTCCCTTTGCCATTGCCGGCATTCGGGTTTACTATTACTAGCCATTTATCTGAATTGGAAGGCTGATTCATTTGCTGATGTGGTTTGGTAGGAGACAAAGATGGAAATTTATTGGATATAATTGCAAAATATGACTTATTATCACTGTTAATAACATGTTGAAAACCCCGAAAAAAATGTTTACAATTACATGTTTGACTTCCGGTGGTAGCAGAGCATAAATTGTAAATTTGAAGCTCAAAATATTATTCAATTTATTAAGGGAAAATAATGGGAAGGATTATAGCAATAGCGAATCAGAAGGGTGGGGTTGGGAAGACAACTACAGCTATTAACCTGGCAGCAAGTCTTGCGGCTCTGGAACAAAAAGTACTGATAGTTGATGGAGATCCTCAGGCTAATGCCACTTCAGGAATTGGAATTGATACACGACAGATCAGAAGTACAATATACGATTGCCTTATTGACGGCAAGGAGCCTTCTGATGCTTTAATGGCATGCCAGGTCGATAATCTTTCTATTCTTCCATCAAACATTGACCTTGTTGGTGCTGAAATAGAAATGCTTGAGCGTCCGGAAAGAGAAAAGATCCTCAAAAAGGTGCTTCAAAAAATTGAAGGTGATTATGACTATATTCTTATTGACTGTTCACCATCGCTGGGATTGCTCACTGTAAATGCCCTGACCGCATCACACTCTGTAATTATACCGGTTCAGTGCGAGTATTTTGCACTGGAAGGGCTTGGCAAACTCTTAAACACAATAAAAATAATTCAGAATAATCTTAATCCTGAACTTGAAATCGAAGGATTCCTTCTTACAATGTACGACTCCCGTCTCAGGTTATCAAACCAGGTTGCCGATGAGGTGAACAAGCATTTTCAGCAGATGGTTTTCAAAACAATCATTCAGAGGAATGTAAAACTGTCTGAAGCACCAAGCTTTGGCCAGCCGGCAATTCTGTATGATGCTGATTCGAGAGGTACTGTCAATTATCTCAATCTGGCCAAGGAGCTTATAGAGAAACAAGAAGCAAGAGTTAAAAAGTAGTTATGAATATGATAAAGAAAAATGCGTTGGGAAGAGGTCTTGGTGCATTGATTGATGGTGTTGAGAAAGAGGTTCTTGAAAAAAAGGTAGAAGCAAACCTTGATATCTCAGTTGATTCTATTGAAGCAAACCCTTTTCAGCCCCGTACAACTTTCGACGAACAGTCGCTGGAAGAATTGTCTGTTTCTATTAAGAAACTGGGTATTGTCCAGCCACTTACAGTTCGTGAAGTAGGTCAGGGCAGGTACCAGCTCATTGCAGGTGAAAGACGCCTGAGAGCAGCACGTCTTGCAGGCCTTACTCACGTCCCTGCATATGTCAGAACTGCCGACGATCAGGCAATGCTTGAGCTTGCCCTGGTTGAGAATATTCAGCGCGAGGATCTTGATGCTGTTGAGGTGGCAATAAGCTTTCAGAGGCTGATAGAAGAGTGCAAACTCACACAGGAACAGCTGAGCGACAGGGTTGGAAAACAGAGATCAACAGTTGCCAATTATCTGCGCCTGCTGAAGCTTCCTGCTGAGATACAGCTAGGGATAAAGAATAAACATCTGATGATGGGGCATGCCCGTACACTGGTTAATATAGATGATCCTAAAAAGCAGATTAATATTTATTATAAGATCATCGATGGTGACCTTTCAGTGCGCCAGGCGGAAGATCTTGTGAGACAATTGCAGACCGAAAAGGCAAAAGATCCTGAAAAAACAGAGAAGAAAAAGAAGCTCAACGCAGATTTTACACAGCTATCTGACCACCTTAATAAGATATTTGCAGCCAAAGTAAACTTCAGAATAAATGAAAAGGGGAAGGGTAAAATTGTGATCCCGTTTGAGACCCCTGAAGAGATGGAGCGCATTTTAGGAGTATTTGACCGACTGAACTCCTGAAAATAATTATCTTTATCGCGCGTTATTTGTTCCGGAAGATCAATACCGGTCTGAATTTGTTTTGAAGACATTTAAGAATATACTGATTATTTTGATCCTGCTTCTGATTTGTTCACCGCAAATCATTATAGCTCAGGACACTATTCCGTCTGCTAAAGCCAAACCTTTGAAAATCAAGTTTCAGGCTGAACCGATGAAAGCAACAATGATGGCTGTGGTATTCCCGGGTCTTGGACAAATCTATAACAGAAAATACTGGAAGATACCTCTTGTATATGCAGGTTTTGGCGGGATGTTTTTCAGTGCAGGATTTAACGGAAAGAAGTATAATCAGTATATGGAAGCTTACCAGGATTTTACAGATGGTGTACCGCAGACTAAATCTTATCTAGATATAATTCCCGGTTCGGTAGATAATGCCACAAAGGATCCTGTACTGAATTACAGTGCCGCCGACAAGGCACACTGGGATGAGAGACTTCTTAAGGGAGTCGATTATTATAAAAGATATCGCGATCTTTCGTATATTGGCATCGCAGGCTGGTACTTAATAACCATACTTGATGCTAATGTCGATGCGAGTTTGTTTAATTATGACATAAGCAATAACCTTGATATTGCTGTTTATCCTTCAGCCGTGCCTCTGCCCGGTGGTTTTACAGGTGCCGGTGTGAATGTTGGTGTAACAGTAACTTTTTAACTGATAAAACTAATTATGAGAATTGCTACTTTATTGATTACTATTTTATTAACAGGTCTGAATATAAATGCCGCTGTGCTTTCAGACACAATAATAGTAAAATCAGATAACAGTGCAGATCGTATCTCCCGCGACCTCGACAGCCTGGTGAGTACCTGGTATGTAAGGATGAACAGGAGTGTCAATCCGGTTGAATACAGAGGTGATACGGCAATATTGCAGTATTCTGACTCAACATACAGAACAAGACTCAGTAAGATAAATTCAATCATTAGTCTGCCATATGGTCCTATTATAAGGAACCATATTCATGTCTACACAATCAAACAGAGGGAGAAATTCGCTGCAGTATTGGCCCTGAAAGACTACTATTTCCCAATGATTGAGGATGTCTTTGATTCCTACGGATTGCCGGCTGAACTCAAATACATGGCTGTTATTGAATCTGCACTCAATCCAAATGCAGTGTCGAGGATGGGAGCAACAGGTCTCTGGCAGTTTATGTATAGTACCGGACGTATGTACGGACTTACAATAAATTCAATAGTTGATGAAAGAAGGGATCCGCTTAAGGCAACTCATGCTGCAGCAAAATATCTCAAGGATCTCTACAAAATATATGATGACTGGATTCTTGTTATTGCTGCTTATAACTGCGGACCGGGAAACGTAAACAAAGCAATAAGGAGATCAGGTAACAAGAAAGATTACTGGGATATTTATTACAGACTGCCAAGAGAAACCAGAGGGTATATACCTCAGTATGTTGCAGCTGCATATGCAATTACTTATTATCCGGAACATAATATTCAGCCGATGCAATTGAATATCCCCGTTGCTGTCGATACAATTATGATCAATAAAGATATCCATCTCACCCAGATCTCCGAGGTAATGAAAATTCCTTTGGGTGAACTTAAAGCATTGAATCCTCAGTATCGTACCGGTCTAATCCCGGGATCATCTAAACAGCAGATTCTTACCCTTCCGTTGAATCATCTGGGAGATTTTATTGATCTGAATGACACAATCAGAAGTTATAAATCAGATGTGTATCTTAATAAAGCTAACCTGTCTGTCAATCCGACACGCTCCACTAATGTTCCGGTTGATATCAAAGGCAAAACAAAGCTTTTTTATACTGTAAATGATGGCGATAACCTTGGTTATATTTCTGAATGGTACAGAGTTGGTTTATCAGACCTCAGATACTGGAATAACATCTATAAAAATACGATAAGGGTGGGTCAGAAACTGGTTGTCTATGTCGATCCTGCAAAATCAGAATATTACTCAAAAGTAAACTCCATGTCATTTGCTGATAAGCAGGCAATGGTAGGAAAAACTGTTCCTGCCAATACTCAGCAATCAGTCGCAAGTTTCATTCCTGAAACTGAAGGGGATTTTATAACATATACCGTTAGATACGGAGATACAATATGGGACATTGTGAAGATGTTTGAGAATGTATCTACAAGTGAGGTGCTTACATTGAATAATATTTCAGATCCCAGTAAGATACAGGTCGGACAGAAGCTGAAGATCAAGAAGAAAAGCTGATTCTTTTCTAATATATGCGCCCCTTAAGGTCATTTTTGCTATTACTGATCTTTCTGGCCTGTTTTACCGGTCTCAGCTATTTCATTCCGGTCACCGGAATCTTTCCTTCAATTTATGAGTTTATACCTGAAAAAGTCATCAGCAGTGTATTTCTCGCTGCAGATAATCAGGATACCAGCAATACATCAGGTCCTGAAATAAAGGTAATTAATTCAGATAGATCTTCCGCATTACCAGCTGATTCTTCCACATCTGCTTTAACAGCAGATTTCTCTGCTGACCTTGCAGGTTTTCTCGACACCCTTAAGTACTCAAAAAGACAGGTGCGTATTATGTATTATGGTGATTCTCAGATTGAAGGAGACAGAATCACTTCGTATCTTCGTCAGGAACTGAGAAAGGGAAGCGGAGGAGCGGGACCCGGATTACTTCTGCCTCTCATGCCTGTTATGTATACCAAAACTGTCTGGATGAGATCTTCTTCAAACTGGAAGAAGTACAATTACCTTTCATTCAAAACCGGGGAGATAGATCATAATGAACTTGGCCCATTCATGGCTGTCTGCAGATTCCTGCCGGAAGGTTCAGTTGCCGGTGAACTGCAAACTGCAACTGTCAGGATACGGCCGTCAAACCTTGCCGACAGTGCATCTTCTCGTTATGATCTTTTAAGAATTTTTTATGGTAATACTCAAGGCACTGTTAGTGTTACAGTTATAGCAGATGATAATGAGGTATTTACAGGATTGCTCAACAAAGGTACAGGTTTTAATGAGGTAAATTGCAGACTGAACGGAGCTACTGACCTGCTTATTGAGTTTACAGGAAAAGTCAGTCCTGATATTTATGGAATCAGCATTGAAAGCAACACCGGATTGATTTTAGACAACATTCCTCAGCGAGGCAGTGCCGGACTGGAATTTACGATGGTTGATAAGCAAAATCTAAGGGACGCTTACAATTTACTATCACCTGATCTGATTATACTGCATTACGGACTTAATATAGTTAAGAATGTCAGGAACGATTATTCTTACTTCAGAAAAGGGCTGACACGACAGCTTAATCTTCTTAAAGAGATTGTACCTTCAGGCAGGATACTGGTAATCAGTCTTACTGACATGGCTGCGAAAGAAGGCGACAGTATAAGACCATATAGTAATATCCCATCTATAATTGCTGCACAAAAAAGCGCTTCAATTGATGCAGGAGTGGCTTTTTGGGATTCATATGAAGCAATGGGAGGAGGTTCTTCAATAATCAGTTGGGCTGAAAGGAAACCGGCACTTGCCCAGAAAGATTATGTCCATTTAACATATCACGGAGCTGATACTCTTTCCAAAATTCTTGCAGCATCGCTTTTCTCAGTCTCTGATACAATTCCTGTTTTAACAAGTTCTGTCCCGGCTGAATATTCTGATACACTTAATACTGTGTTTAAGGCTGATAATCCGGCAATTGTCATTGTCAGGTCTGTTTTAAGATATGATCCTGACCAGCCAATGATTTTTTCCACTGCTGCATTCTGGCTCTTTTTCTTGTTGCTGCTGGCCGGCTATAGCATCATTTATAAGAAACTGTTTGTCAGGAATTTATATCTGTTCATTTTAAGTCTGTTCTTCTATTATAAATCAGGCGGATTGTTTCTTTCACTTCTTTTATTCGTAACACTAATAGATTATACCTGTGGTTTGCTGATTTACAGATCGGGCACTAAATCTGTGAAAAGGTTTTTTATTCTGCTGAGCATAATTTCAAACCTGGGTATCCTGGCATACTTCAAGTATACCGGCTTCTTTGTAAACACAATAAATGATCTTTTTGGCACTGATTACAGGGTTTATGATTTACTGGCAGCATTCTCAAATTCAAATCTTGGCACATCATTTAGTACCGGCGATATTCTGCTTCCGGTTGGTATTTCTTTCTTCACTTTTCAATCGCTCAGCTATACATTCGACGTTTACAGGAATAAGATCCAGCCAGTCCGCAATATTCTGGATTTTGGTTTTTATGTATCCTTCTTTCCTCAGCTTGTTGCCGGACCAATCGTCAGGGCTTCAGAATTTATCCCTCAGCTCTACACTGAATTTCATCTGGCAAAACGGGAATTCAGTCATGCATTGTTCCTCATATCCAAAGGCCTGATAAAGAAGATTATAATCTCTGATTTTATTGCCACTAATTTTGTTGACAGGGTTTTTGAGGCTCCATCGGTTTACTCAGGTTTTGAAAACCTGATGGCTGTCTATGGTTATGGATTGCAGATCTATTGCGATTTCTCCGGTTATACAGATATTGCTATTGGAGTTGCGCTAATACTGGGTTTCAGGCTGCCAATGAATTTTAATTCTCCGTATAAGGCTGCAGGCATGGCTGACTTCTGGAAGAGGTGGCATATTTCATTGTCACGGTGGTTAAAGGATTACCTCTATATTCCTCTGGGCGGAAACAGGAAAGGTAAGTTCAGAACAAATATTAATCTGCTTATAACGATGTTATTAGGAGGATTATGGCATGGAGCGAGCCTGAGGTTTATTATCTGGGGTTTGTTGCATGGGTTCGGACTTGTTGCCGGAAGAATATGGAATGCAGTTTTTGGAGAAAGGTTAAAACAGGGTAAGGTTGGCAGGGCGCTGGTTGTGTTTATCACTTTTCAGTTCGTAAGTTTCTGCTGGATCTTCTTCAGAGCCCCTGATGGAGAGAGCATAAAGATGATGTTCTCGCAGATCTTCAATAGTTTTTCTCCGGGCTCCTATTTCACTGTTCTGCCGGCATACAGCAGCGTCTTTTTACTGATGGTGGTCGGATATACTATCCATTTTCTTCCAGAAAGTTTCAAAGAGTCTTACAGAGGACTCTTTATAAAGATCCCGCTTGTATTTCAACTTTTGCTTGTAATGGCTGTGGCAATACTCCTGTTTCAGATGAGATCAACTGATACTATGCCATTCATTTATTTCAGATTCTGAATCAGAGGTACACCGAACTATCCCTTTTGGATTTGGTAAACGGCTCTACTGCTCTGTTATATATACCCTGAACATAGGCGATAGCCATACCGTAATTTGTGACAGGAACACCTGCTCTGATCGCGGACTGAAGTCTGTTGTGCAGTTGTTTCCGTGTGATCATACAACCTCCGCACTGTATTATAAGCGAGTAATCCGTAACTGGTCTTGGAAGAATATCCAGTCCTGCAACTACATCATATTCAATTTTCTTACCTGTAAATCCGGTTATCCATCGGGGAATCTTCGTTCTGCCTATATCATCGCATGAAACATGATGTGTGCATGATTCAAGAAGAAGTACTCTGTCGCCATCTTTCAGTTCGGAAATTTTTGGAGTGCCTTTCAGATAGTTATCGAAGTCTCCCTTGAACCTTGCCAGCATTATGCTGAAGCTTGTAAGAGGAATATCCTTTGGAACAGAGGCATCGGCCTTCACGAATACCTGCGAATCGGTGACTGCAAGGGCTGGTCTGATCTTTGTTTTTTTCAGGAAGACATCGACTTCCCTTTCTTTCAATACTATAGCAACGGCATCATTATCAAGTATATCTCTTATTGCCTGAACCTGCGGCAGTATAAGTCGGCCTTCGGGAGCCTCCACATCGATGGGAGTGATAAGGAGAACTATGTCTCCATAGTTAATCAGATCGCCCAGTAATGTTGGTGTTTTCATCGAGTGCTCAGGGATTGAATCCTTAATCAGAGTTATGAGCTCCTCATAATTGCGTTTATCTTCCGATGAAAACTCAAACAGAGGTGTTCCTGTTTTTGATAATACTCCGGCACTGAAATCTGCTGATGGTGCCTCAAGATCTGATTTGCTGTGTATTACGACGACAGGAATGTCTTTCTCATTGAACTTAACGATCAGATCATCCTCATATTCACCCCATGAATTATTTGTGACTACAAGCAGAGCCAGATCAATAATATCCAGAGTCCTCAGAGTGCGGTCTATCCTTTTTTGACCCAGGTCACCGGAATCATCAATGCCCGCGGTATCAACAAGTATTACAGGACCAAAACCGGTTATCTCAAATGATTTTTTTACAGGATCAGTAGTGGTACCTGCATGATCTGATACTATGGCAATGTCCTGTCCGGCCAGACAATTGATCAGGCTGCTTTTACCGTTATTCCTTCGCCCGTAAATTCCTATATGTGGTTTCGACTCCCTTCCTTTAGACATCTGTAAAAGAATTTAAATCAAAATTAGCAAAATTTAGATCAGATTGGATTTCTCAGTGTAACTCTGTGTCTCCTCTGTGTACCTCGGTGTTTAAAAAAAAGAACTTACACAGAGAGCCACAGAGGAAACACAGAGAGCCACTGAGAAAAAACGGGAGTAGTTTAAAGGTCATCAAGTGAGAAACCAAGTTTCAGCAGATTACCGGGCTGAAGGATTGTTCTTAGTTTAGATTCTTCCATTATTTTCAGAATACCGTTAGCTTCAAATATGTCTATTTTATTGGTTTTCATCAGTGAAGCTATCTCCGCAGCTTTGTGGTAACCAATATGCGGAGTAAGAGCTGTTGTTAATGAAGGGCTGAAGATAAGGGCATTATATCCTGCTGATTCATTTATGATTAATCCCGAAAGAAGGTTGTTGTTCAAAGTGATATTACATGAAATAAGCAGATTTATGCTCTCAATAATGGCAGTACCTATAACCGGAATATATGGATTGAGTTCCAATACTCCCTGTCCGCATAAAGAGCTAATGAGTACATCATTTGAATATATTTTGTGCGCTGCCGAAATAACAAATTCAGGAATAACGGGATTGATCTTCCCCGGCATTATTGAGCTGCCAACCTGCCGCTCTGGTATTGATAGGGTCTTAAGAGCCGCAATGTCGGAAGACAGAAGACGGAAGTCCGAAGATATTTTTTCGAGATTAGCCGCATGTGCTTTCAACGTAGCATGAATCTCGACCCATTTATCCATGTTAGAGGTTGCATCTGAAAGATTCTCAGAGTGGGCGAGTGGCAAGCCTGTAAGAGCGCGCAGTTCAGGTACAACTTCCATTATGAAAAATCGTGGGAGTGATAATCCGGTACCAATAGCCCCTCCGCCAAGATTTACCTGTTTTATACGCTCAGAACATTTGGAAACTCTCCACCAGTCGCGAGATAGCGCTTCATTATATGTACTGAATAATAATCCGAAAGAGGAGGGTACTGCTTCCTGCATCTGGGTATATCCCGGACGTAGTTTCTCCCTGTTGTTTTTCTCAAGCTCTTCAGTTTTCTGCCTGAGTATATTTATGTTTTCTTCTAGTGTCTGCAGCAGCCTCATAACGGTTAAAGTCAGGGCTGTGGGTATTACATCATTTGTCGACTGGAAGATATTTGCATGTTCTGTAGGGTCAATTAAAGTGTATTCCCCACACTTATTCCCGGTCTTAAGAAGAGCAGCATTTGCTATTATTTCATTGATATTCATGTTGATACTTGTTCCTGCGCCACCCTGTACACCCGGGACAATGAACTGATCAAAGTATTTCCCTTCAGACACTTCATTTGCAGAATCAATCAGGGCGTTAAGAATATCATCATTTATGTTTTTAACAGGAAGATTATTTCCAAGTTTTCCAAGGGCTGCATCGCGGAATTTTCTGTAGGTTTTATAACATGCCAGCTTTGTAACACCCACGGCTGAATACCATTCAACCGGGAATAGAGTATTGCCCGGGAAGTTCTCCTTTGCCCTTACGGCATGAATGCCATAGAGTGCATCAGATGGGATCTGTTTCTGACCTAAAGAATCTTTTTCTAGTCGGAACATATTATGGTTCTTTTCTCTGTGGCTCTCTGTGTCTCCTCCTGATTTTCTCTGTGTTATAAAGAATAAGAACTGACACAGAGTTACACAGAGGAGTCACAGAGTTACACTGAGGTGTTAAGTGTTGCTTCCCGAAACTGGTAAAGCATATGCAATAACATCATTACCGGTTATCTCATTCGGGCAGAGAATGATCAGTCTTTCAAGTACATTTCTGAATTCCCTGATATTTCCTGTCCACTGAATTTTCTGAAGTTCTTTGATGGCATCCTTCTTTATAATCTTCTTGCTCATACCATATTCATTGCATATGAGAGTGTTGAAATGTTCGGCCAGCAATGGTATATCTTCCGATCTGTCGTTGAGCGACGGGACATGTATCAGAATAACACTCAGACGGTGATAAAGGTCCTCCCTGAAATTATTATTCTCTATCTCTTTCTTTATGTTTTTATTTGTGGCGGTTATTACCCTGACATTTACATGAATATCTTTATCCGAGCCTACCCTTGTAATTTTGTTTTCCTGCAGTGCTCTTAGCACTTTAGCCTGTGCAGATAAGCTCATGTCGCCTATTTCATCGAGAAAGAGTGTCCCGCCGTTAGCCTGTTCAAATTTTCCGATTCTTTGTTTAATTGCTGAGGTAAAGGATCCTTTCTCATGTCCGAACAGCTCACTTTCAATAAGTTCCGAAGGTATTGCCGCGCAGTTGACTTCAACAAAAGGGCCTTTGGCTCTGCTGCTTTTTTCGTGAATCTGGTGGGCTACCAGTTCCTTCCCTGTGCCATTTGAACCGGTAATGAGTACTCTGGCTTCGGTAGGAGCTACCTTGTCGATCATGTTCTTTACCATCTCTATAGGTTCGGATGTACCAACAATTTCGTACATCTTGCTCACCTTGTTTTTAAGTACCTGTGTCTGGGTTATCAGGGTTGACTTATCCATCGCATTACGGATAGTGATGAGCAGCCTGTTGAGGTCGAGCGGTTTCTCGAGAAAGTCGTAAGCACCTTTTTTTATTGCTTCCACTGCGGTGTCGATATTGCCATGACCTGAGATCATTACAACAGGTATCTCCGGTGATGTCTCCGATATCTTCTCAAGCACCTCAATACCGTCCATCTTGGCCATTTTTATGTCGCATAGTACAATATCATATGCATTGGCAGCAAATAATTCGAGGCCTTTCGGACCATCCTCAGCAGCATCGACCTCGTGCTTTTCATATTCAAGAACCTCTTTCAGAGTGCTCCTTATGGCACGTTCGTCGTCAATAACCAGAATTTTTGACATAACTGTATTTATAAAATTTACCACGGAGACACAGATTACACGGAGTCGTACGGAGTTACCCGGATTTCCCCTGTGCCCTGCGCCCTTAGCCCTGCGCCATTATCCGCTGTACCTCAGCCATTTCCACATCTCTTTCCACGAAGTTTTTTTACCATACATCAGGATGCCGGTGCGGTATACCTTGGCTGCCATCCATACAAATGCTGCAAATGTAACAAGCATCAGTAACATTGAAACACCTATCTGCCAGAGCGGTACGCCAAACGGAATACGTGCCATCATAACGATAGGAGAGGTGAGCGGGATCATTGAGAACCAGAAAGAGATTGAGCTTTCCGGATTCTGCATTGTACCCATTGCCACCATAAGAGCAAGTATTATCGGTATTGTTACAGGAAGCATGAATTGTTGTGTTTCTGTTTCATTATCCACAGCAGATCCTATTGCAGCAAAAACAGAGGCATAAAGAAGGTAACCTGTAATAAAATAGAAAATAAATGATACAATAATCAGTAACCACGGCTGATTCATTGCACTGTCGAACATTTTTGAAAACTCGAGCAGTTGAGGAGAAACCGATGCCTGGGCTACTGCTTCTGATGCAGCTGCCTGATTATCACCACTTGCCATCATATTCTGTGGTGCCGACTGTGAGATCTCGGACAGGTTGACATTTGAAAGCATTGTTGACTTCAATACTCCGGCTATGCTGCCTGTAAGGACTATCCATATCAGGAATTGAGTTAGTCCGACAAGAGCGATTCCGACAATTTTACCCATCATTAGCTGTACAGGCTTGACAGATGAAATAATTACCTCAACGACTCTGCTTGTTTTTTCTTCAATTACACCCCGCATAACCTGTGCACCGAAAATGAATACCAGCATATACATCAGGAATCCAAGTATATATGCGAGAGCCATTGCAATTCCGGTACTTGTTTTTTTCGCTACCCCTGAAGAGTCTATATTGATTGTCTGTATCGATACATTAGTATCTATGGTCTTCATTATTTCGTCGAGATTCTCAATTTTGAAAGCCAGTAATTTTTGTCTTTCAATCTCTTTTTCAAGTGAGTTTTCAATATGCTGCAACAATCCAATTGGCGGTTGTTTCTTTGATATAAGCTCAATAGCATTAGGAGTATTGACCAGCTCGGGTGAAATATAGAGGACCCCATAATAACCTGCTGATTCGAATGAGGATTTCAGATCTTCAATCTTAGTGTTCTCGAGGTATACAAATTCAGCATCTTTCGTATTCTTGATGACACCTTTAAATAAATCGGATTTGTCCTCAATAACTGCAATCTTCTTGAAGTCACCATCCTGATTCATCATAAGGGCTGTAGGCAGGATAATAATAGCTGCCATGAGAATAGGTGCCAGAATTGTCATTATAATGAATGATTTCTTCCTGACCCTTGTTATATATTCTCTTTTAATAATAACAGATATCTTGTTCATAATTATATGTTTTCGATGATTTTGCAGTGATTAGTTACGGGTTTCAATTACCCTTATAAATATCTCATTCATAGATGGCATGGCCGGATTAAATGAGATTACGTTCCCCGATTTCATGACATTCTGAAGTATATCATTACTGCTGATGTCTGATGTGGTCTTCAGCCTGACAATACTTTTGTTGTTCTCAGTTTCCTGTTTCAGAATTGTGTAATGTCCGTTTCCCTCAATCTTTACATTTCCGCTTAAAGTAAGATCATATTCATTTGCCGCCCACTTACTGCGGATCTCAGAGACACTTCCTTCCAGTATTGTTTTTGCTTTATCGATGAGGGTAATGTTATCGCACAACTCCTCAACTGATCCCATATTATGTGTTGAAAAGATTATTGTAGCTCCTCTCTCCCTCAGAAACAGTATTTCATTTTTTATGATATTGGCATTCAGTGGGTCGAATCCTGTGAAAGGTTCATCAAATATCAAAAGCTTTGGTTCATGAAGTACAGTTGTAACAAACTGAACCTTTTGTGCCATACCCTTGGAAAGTTCTTCGACTTTTTTACCCCACCAGTCGAGAATGTCAAGTTTTTTAAACCAGTATTTTAGCCTCTTCATAGCTTCAGCTTTCGAGAGTCCTTTAAGCTGAGCAAAATAGAGAGCCTGTTCGCCTACTTTCATTTTTTTATAAAGTCCTCTTTCTTCAGGAAGATAACCGATAAACTGCACATCATCAGGCATAAGTTTTTTGCCATTCAGGAATAATTCACCTGAATCCGGCCCGGTAATCTGGTTGATTATTCGTATAAGTGTTGTTTTTCCTGCACCATTGGGTCCAAGCAGACCATAGATGCATTGTTCAGGGACAGAGATGCTTACGTTGTCGAGAGCAAGCTGGTCCCCGTACTGTTTAGTGACATTCTTTGCTTCAAAAAGTGCCATAGGGAATATATTAAGATATTAAAATGAAGTGTAAATATAGAAATTCTCAGGGAATGTTCATTAATCTAAAAGACCTTCTTCTTTAATGCCTCATCCCCTTGCCCCCTTCTCCCGGGAGAGAAGGGGGTTAGCCAGATTCATGTAGTAGCTTAAGTCCCTCCCTCCTGGGGGAGGGATTTAGGGAGAGGTATTGCACTATTCGAAATATCCTTTCATCCTCTCGAAGAAGCCCCTGTCGTTTTTGTCAGGATTGGGTGTAAAGGAATCCGAGTCTTTGAATTTCTCAAAGATCTTCATCTCATCCTTATTTACATTCTTTGGGATCCAGACATTTACATTAACAAGCAGATCGCCTCTGCCATAACCATTAACTTCAGGCAATCCTTTTCCTCTGAGACGAAGTATTTTGCCGGGTTGAGTGCCCGGTTCTATCTTGATCTTTACATTATTGTCAACTGTTGGTACTTCAACATGTGTTCCTAGTACTGCGTCAGGTATGCTTACAAATAAATTATAAATTAAGTCATTACCTTCTCTTATCAGTTCGGGGTGTTCCTCTTCATCAATTACCACAAGAAGGTCGCCATCAACACCACCCCTTCTGGGAGCATTTCCTTTGCCGCCGACGGTCATCTGCATTCCTTTGCCAACACCGGCAGGGATATTGATTTTAATAATCTCTTCTTTTTGTACAACACCTTCTCCATAGCAGGCAGTACATTTCTTGGTTATAGTCTTGCCATCACCTCCGCATGAAGGACAAACAGAAGATGTCTGCATCTGTCCAAGCATCGTATTTGTTATCCGGGTAACATGTCCGGAGCCATGGCAGGTAGGGCATGATGAAATACTGGAAGCATCTGCAGCACCTGATCCGCCGCATTTATCGCAGTTTACATATTTGTTTACCTTTATTTTTTTCTCTGTTCCATTGGCAATCTCCTGGAGATTAAGCTTTACTTTAACCCGGAGGTTACTTCCTTTATTTACCCTTCTTCCTCCGCCGCGTCTGCTTCCTCCGAAACCACCGAAACCGCCGAACGCATCACCAAAAATATCACCGAACGATGAGAAAATATCATCCATTGTCATATTCTGGCCGCTGAACCCGCCTCCTGAGTTACCCATTCCTGCATGCCCGTAGCGATCGTAACGTGCTTTCTTCTCATCATTACTAAGCACCTCATAAGCTTCAGCTGCTTCCTTGAAATTCTCCTCCGACTTCTTATCTCCCGGATTCTTATCTGGATGATATTTAAGAGCCTGCTTTCTGTATGCCTTTTTTATCTCCTCTTTTGTGGCCTCTTTGGAAACACCAAGCACCTCATAATAATCCCTTTTTCCCATCCTTTATTTATTTGAAATTTGCCACTTAACAGTTATCTTATATTATTCTCCGACTACAACCTTTGAAAATCTTAAAACCTTGTCCTGCAGGTAGTATCCTTTCAGAACAACATCCACAACTTTCCCTTTTTTGTCTTTGTCTTCAACATGCACCTTAGCTACAGCTTCATGAAGGTCAACGTTGAAGTTTCCGTTCAGTGATTCAATCTCTTTAATCCCGTTCTGTTTCAGGAATTCACCGAACTTGGTGTAGATGATATCTATTCCGTTTTTTACGGCAGTTATATCTGAATCTGAATCCATATGCTGCTTAGCTCTCTCAAAATCATCCATTAAAGGAATTATCTTAAGAAGAAGGTTTTCTTCAGCATATTTCGATAAATCCATCTTCTCGCGAAGTGTTCTTTTTCTGTAATTATCAAATTCAGCCGACAGCCTGATATATTTATCCTGCATCTCTGCCAGTTTTTCTTCAACAGCCCTGACTTCAGCTATCACTTTGTCAGCACCTGAAGTGGCACCCGTCTCACCATTTGTTGGTGTTTTTGAAGTTTCAGATGATGACTGAGTCTCCTTGTTTTCTGTATTGTCTTTATTATCAGTTGTTTTATGACCGGTGTTGTCTTTAATTTCTTCCTTCTCGTGTGTCTTTCTTTTCATCATCGCTCACTCTTTTTCATTTACAGTAGTATTATTAACAAATTACCTGCCAAGCCAGTTAAATTGACAAATTGACAGGAGACTTACAGCACAAAGGCATAATGGCACAAAGGCACAAGGGCTCACGAGTTTTGACACCTTTGCGCCATTACGCCGTTGAGCCATTGCGCCATGTTTTTTCAGATTCTTTGGATATCCGCCCCCAGTGCATTAAGCCGCTTGTCGATATTCTGGTAGCCTCTGTCGATCTGTTCGATATTGTGAATTGTGCTTTTTCCGTCAGCGGAAAGTGCTGCAATAAGAAGTGCTACCCCGGCTCTTATATCAGGCGATGACATTACTGTGCCTTTAAGACGGAATCTCTTATCCTGACCAATCACAGTTGCCCGGTGAGGGTCGCAAAGAATTATCTGAGCCCCCATATCAATCAGTTTATCGACAAAAAAGAGGCGGCTTTCAAACATTTTCTGATGTATAAGCACAGCCCCTTTTGCCTGTGTTGCTGTTACAAGGAATACGCTCAGAAGGTCGGGAGTTAGTCCGGGCCATATAGCATCAGCAATAGTCATTATCGATCCGTCGATAAACGTTTCAATCTCATAATGATCCTGGTGAGGAATGAATATATCATCACCTCTTCTTTCAACTTTTATTCCAAGCCTGCGGAATGCGTCGGGTATAATACCCAGACTATCATATGATGTATCCTTAATCGTAATTTCCGAAGATGTCATTGCTGCCAGACCGATAAATGATCCTATCTCAATCATATCGGGAAGAATGGTATGAGTGCAGCCGGTAAGACTTGTAACTCCGTCAATATAAAGAAGGTTTGAACCTATTCCTTCAATCCTGGCACCCATAGAAACAAGCATTCTGCATAACTGCTGAATATAAGGTTCGCAGGCAGCATTGTAAATGGTGGTGCGTCCCTGTGCCAGAACTGCAGCCATAATTATGTTGGCAGTACCCGTCACGGATGCTTCATCGAGATGCATGTAAGTCCCGGTTAAAGAAGGAGCTTCAACCTTAAAGAACGGATCAGCTGAATCAAATTCAAATTTCGCCCCAAGTTTCTGGAAACCAATAAAATGGGTGTCTACTCTTCTTCGTCCGATCTTATCACCGCCGGGTTTTGGAATGAAGGCTTTTCCGTACCGGGCCAGTAGCGGACCCACTATCATTAATGATCCTCTCAGGCTGGAGCTCTGCGCCCTGAATTCACTGGTCTGCAGATAGTCGAGGTTCACATCTATTGCTTCAAAACTGCAGATGGAATCTGATTCCCTGTTGACTTTTACACCCATAGAACCTATCAGTTCAATAAGTTTATTGACATCAACGATATCGGGAATATTTTTAATTGTTATTTTTCCGGATGTCAGCAGAACAGCACATATCACCTGCAACGCTTCATTTTTTGCACCTTGTGGAGTAATCTCTCCATGAAGGGGATGTCCGCCGTGTACAATAAAAGTACCCATTAATGCCTGCTATATCCTTTTTTCTTATTGTAAGGTTTATTCTGCTGTTTTCCGTGAGGCTTGTTGCCGGTAGGCTTTCTTTTGACAGGAGGTATCAGCTCCCTGATTTCAAGAATCCTTACACCCTCTGTCATCTTCAGCCTTCCGCGCGATAATAATTTCATATCATTAATAATCACTTCATCGGCAACCTGACCCCTGTTCCATGTTATGTAAGATTTCTTCATCTGATTGACTATCAGAGTGGTAAAGTATTCTTTTTCTTCCCCGTCAGCCATGTCAGCTGCAGCATCGATCATCAGTTCGATAATGCGGCCATAGTGAAGAAACCTGATATCTTTCTGTTTATATGGTACCTGACTTGGTTTTTCAACAAATTTCTCCGGTTCAGGAACAGGATAAGGAGAATCTATGTCAAGTTCAAAATTGGCAATCAGTGCGAGATGATCCCAGAGCTTATGCTTGAAATCGCCAACATCGCGAAGGTGAGTATTGAGGTTACCCATGATCTGGATGATCGTTTTGGCAGCACGGTTCCTTTCATCCCTGTCTTCAATTGTCTTGATATGGTCAACCATCTTCTGGACATTCCTTCCGTACTCAGGCAATGCCATCCTTTTCCTTTGTGTATTATAATCGTAATTCATCACCGGCTGATAATTTTATGCAAAGCTAACAATTTAAAGTCAGATTACCTTGAATAACAATGTTGCAAGAAATCCTGCAAGTGCGGAAAGACCTGTAACTGTTCCACCGATATGAAATGCCTCCGGAAGCATAGTCTCTGCTATCATTGTTAGCATAGCGCCTGCAGCCATCCCGTCAACAAGTGCGAATACGGAGGGTGATACATTCTCAAAAAAGACGTTACCGAAAAATGCTCCCAAACCTGTTACAATCATAATTGATGTCCACATCATAATGATCTTCATGTTTGACATCTTCTGCTTTTTCATTCCAACCGAGCTCGATAATGCTTCAGGGAAGTTTGATAGAAACAGACCTGCCAGAAGTGACAGGCTCATGGTAGGATGGAGGAGAAGACTTGAACCGATTACTATTGATTCGGGGATACCATCGAGCATGATACCCATCCATATGGCCATCGAAGGATTACCATGTTCGGCAACTTCTTCGTTGACATCAGACTGTGTTACTGCAGATTTCTTTTCTTCAAAATGTTCCAGAGCGCCATTATACCAGGCGATAGCTTTCTCCTGGGGTATTGTATTTGTAATCTCAAGCAGATGTATCTTTTCAGTCACCAGTGATTTAATCTCCCTGGCAAGCATGGGATTGAGCGCGATGATTCTGTCGAGAGATTCTTTGTTAATTACCCAGGCATGCATATCTTCCTTTACCACGACATTATAGTTATGTGATATGTTGGTCATTAATTCCACTATCCCATAGGTGTCATTTGCCGAAAGAATTGTAACGACAGAATTAGTGTTGTCATCCATTACAATTGCAGATCCGTTTTCAATTATAAAGAAAAGGTCACCCGGATCACCTTCATGTACCATCACCTTGCCCTGTCTGTACTTGTACCGGTGCAGATAGGGAATTATGAGCTGAGCCTGTTCAGGAGTCAGGTTATGAAAAAACTTCACATTACTGAGCTGTTTGAAAAGTTGTTTCTGGCGTGTATTCTGTTTTTTAGTAATGTGAGTAAGAATTGTGGCTGTCTTCCTTAGAAAACCGCCCTTGCTGTTTACAATCTTATTCAGAAAAACAAAAAATAATCCTCCCGTGATCATACCCACTGCAAGCGGATAAAAGTGTCCCTTATCAACAGAAACAGCTACCAGGTCAATTGTCAGAGCTGCCAGCAGAGCTCCGGCTCCGATTGCCATCATTGATGCCAGGACTCTTGGCTTAGGACTCCATTTTAATGCGAGCATTGCACCCAGAGGCAGAGATACTGCACTTATTATGCCGAACAGGAAGGCATCAAGCTCAATAATTCCAGTCATAGTCAGGTGTTTATTAAAGTGAAAAACTCAGAATATCAGTTGTTATAGTCCCAGAAATTGTATCGCCAGACCTGAAAACAATATCATTGCACCTGCAATAAGGTGACTGTATTTCTCAACAGGTTTAAGATTGATCTTGCTCAGGCCCAGTTTAAAGGCAAGCACTACCGACATCATTGTGCCTATTGTAACAACTGAGAAAAGTACTGAAACAATTACAGCACCCTGAATATTGTTTTCTGCTGCCGGATACATAAGAATGGGAATCAGCGGTTCGCATGGACCGAAAACAAAGATTAGAAAAAGGATCCATGGTGTGGTTTTGACAGGATCTTCCTGGTGAATATGAGTATGTTCGTTATTATGATCGTGTTCATGAACGTGCTTTTCTCCATCGATATGAAAATGGGTGTGGGTATGTTTCTTTTTCCTCATCAGGTTTCTGATACTGATAATCATGTAAACAAGTCCGAATGCGATAAAAAGCCATGCCGCTATATTTCCCCTGAAAGATTCTACAGATACCAGTTTTGTTACAGATATTCCTACAGCGATGCCTACCAGGCCAAGTACAACAGAACTCAATACATGACCAAGTCCGCACAGGAATGTTATTATCATCGTTTTTCTGAGGGTCCATTTTTTAGCCTGGCTAAGCAGGATAAATGGGAGATAATGATCAGGACCGAGGATTGTATGAACAAATCCCAGTGATATTGCAGTTGCTGAAAGAAGTACTATCGAATCATTCATCAGGAAAAATGAGAATTAAAACAATTGTTATGCAATAATATTTATAAAAAATGAGATATATAAGTATGAATATAATTTAATTTTCTCTGTTTTTGCCCCCCAACCCCCCTAAAGGGGGGCTAATTAATTGTATAATAGTGAAATATAGTCAAAATTTGGTGAGTTAGTCCCCCTTTAGGGGGATGGCCACTTTGTGGCCAGGGGGCATCCGGGTTTGTGTTAATTATTTAACAGCCAGGTTCCTCCATTGTAAATATACTCTTTAATTCCCAGGTTTTGTTCGTTCAGGAGTTTTCTTGATTCATTCTGGAATTTTTTCATCTGGAGCCAGTCAGCCGGAGTTTTAAAGAATGCAAAATTACTTTCAAACTCAGAGCAGGGAAGTATGAAGAATTTCTTTCTGTAATTTTCAATAGGAGTATATACCCAGGTCAGATAATACCCTGCATTTGAGATCTTATAAGATTCATTATCCCTGGTAAATTCAATGCTTACAATCGATCCTCCGTCAGTCTTAGGTTTACGCTGATTTGAAACAAAATTACCAAGAGAATACACCACAATCCCGTCTTTACCTGATAACTGGTCTTTCAGCCAGACCATTTTCTGAAGCACATGAGGATGTGATCCGATTACAAGATCAGCTCCGGCAGAAAGTAAAGTTGCAGCAAGATCACTCTGGTTCTTCGAGGGTACAGTGTCATATTCGGTACCCCAGTGCAGGAAAAGAACAACTATATCGGGTTCTTTGTTTTTGGCTTTTTTAATATCATTTGTAATTATTTCTTTATCAAGCATATTTACAACAACAGGTTCCGGCACTTTTATCCCGTTTGTACTGAAAGTATAACTCAGAACCGCCGCGGAAACCCCATTTCGATGAATCATCAGAGGCGATAGCGTATCGCGGCTGATCCTGTTCAGAAATGTACCGGTATGCGGCATTCCAATACTATCCAGTTTGTTTATGGTACTGATTATGCCCTGTTTACCCCTGTCAGCCGCATGGTTATTGGCGGTAACAAGACAATCAAATCCGGCATTACGGCAGGCAACTGCCAGCTCTGCAGGGGAGCTGAACTGCGGGTATCCTTTGTATGGCTTTCCGGCCAGGGTTACCTCAAGGTTTGCAACAGCTATATCAGCTTTGCTTATAACCGGACTGATGTATCTGAAAACATCATCATAATTAAAGGTGCGTGTCTCCCTGTTCTCAGCCGACCAGATCTGCTCATCATGGCCCATAATATCGCCGGCAAACATAAAGGTGATTTTTTCTGGTTTAGTCGTCAGCTCCTGTGCTGATGCTGAAATACAGACAGAAGAAAATAGTATTGTGATGAACATCATGTATCCAGATTTGTATAACATGTTCATATTCAGTCTTTATAATAGATTTAATAGTTCATTTTGAGTTTTCTAAAGATACATTTATTATGTAAAATGTTACTAATTAAATACCTGCATGGATCAGGGGATTCCTCGCTGACACTCGGGATCTCCGGGAATGAGCAGGAACCATTTGAAAATAATTGATACTTTTGTCGGATTAAGTGCTAAAGTTGAAATCTTAAATATGGAGAAAAACAAAAAAAATCTAAGGAAGATTTTGGTTGATTTTTTGCCGGTTCTTATTGCAGTCCTGGTTTTTATCAGCACCAGGATAGCTGCCAGAAATCCCGGGTTTGTAGAGAAGTATTATTCGGATGGAATATACCCGTTTGTGGCTGTGGCACTCTCATCATTCAGTTCGATATTCAGTTTGTCGGTATGGGATCTCTTCTGGGCAGCAGCAATATTACTTTTAATAACAGGAATATTTCTTACAATATTCAGGAAAATAAAACCCGGAATATTCTTTTTGAGATTTATCCAGATAGTATCTGTTTTATATGTATGGCTTTATATATCATGGGGTTATAATTATTTCAGACCCGATATTCACACCCGGTTAGGCTGGAAAGCTCCAAATACAGACGAAGCAGAGTTCAGAACGGTATTCGATACTATTATCTCAAGGGCTAATGCAAATTACATGAAATTTGATTCATCCGGGTTTTCCGTTATCGATTCGCTTGTGGAATTATCATATAAAAAGAACAGCATCAATCTGGGAATAAATTATCCAAACGGATCAAGAAGAAACAAGAAAATGGTTTTCAATTCAATAATGGATAAATCGGGAGTTTTCGGTTATTACGGACCATTCTTCAGTGAAATACATCTTACTTCAAACGGACTCCCGTTTGATTATCCGGCTGCCCTGGCGCACGAGAAGGCGCACCAGTTCGGTGTAACAAATGAAGCCGAAGCTAACCTGTTCTCATTTGTTATCTGTACAACCTCCGAAGATAAGAGACTGCTCTATTCTGGTTATATGATATTTCTTGCATATTTTATTAATGATGCTTCGCAACTCAGCGATTATCATACTTATCTTAAAAAGATAGATAAGCGTGTAATGGATGATTTATATTACAGGAAGGACTATTATAACAGTCTTCAGAATAAGACAATGGACAAGGTACAGTCAGTAGCTTACGATGCTTACCTGAAAACAAACAATATTAAGGCGGGAATTAAAAATTATAATCAGGTTGTAGCACTGGTAATAAGTTGGTTTAATAATCAGGAACAGGTTCCACTTAAGAATTAGAAAATATTTCCTCTTAAGCCGGCTCATAAACTCTTAATAATTATTAACTTTGCGCTTTTTGTTTCTAAATTTATGGATACAACCGGTAAGCATCTGGATATTAAGAAACTCTCTTTTGCAGGCGTACTGGTTACTCTTGGAATAGTATTCGGTGATCTTGGCACGAGTCCCCTTTATGTAATGAAGGCGATTGTGCGTGGAGGTTCAGAATTCAACGAACTTCTTGTTTTCGGTTCTCTTTCCCTGATATTCTGGACACTAACTCTTCAGACAACAACAAAATATATAATTATTGCTCTCAGAGCCGATAATAATGGCGAAGGCGGTATTCTGGCACTGTTTGCCCTTATAAGGAAAAAATCCTCCTGGGCTGCCCTGCTTACAATGATTGGGGCCGCTGCCCTGCTTGCCGATGGTGTTATTACACCAGCTATTACTGTTACTTCTTCAATTGAGGGATTGCGACTGCTAAATCCGGAGATTCCTGTAGTCCTTATCGTTTTGTTGATTTTTGCAGTACTATTCTTTATTCAACAGTTCGGTACTAACCTGGTTGGCAGCTCATTTGGTCCGATAATGGTACTCTGGTTCCTTATGCTTGGTATTCTGGGGTTCTCACAGTTGGTACTTCATCCTGAGATCTTACAGGCCCTAAGTCCTGTTTATGCAATCAGTTTCTTAAGAGAGTATCCGGGTGGTTTTATATTACTTGGTGCAGTTTTTCTCTGTACAACCGGTGCAGAGGCTCTTTATGCCGACCTTGGACATTGCGGAAGAAAAAATATACAGGTATCATGGATATTTGTAAAGGTATCCCTGATGATAAACTATCTTGGTCAGGGCGCATGGCTGATGGTTAACGGTGCACCGGAAGCGGGCACTAATCCATTTTACGCCATTATGCCAAAATGGTTCCTGCTTCCGGGTATTCTTATTGCAACGGCAGCTTCTATTATTGCAAGTCAGGCAATCATAAGCGGTTCATTTACAATTGTTAAGGAGGCCGTTTCTCTTAATTTCTGGCCTAAAGTAAGAGTCCTTAATCCGACATTTGTCAGAGGCCAGGTCTATCTTCCTTTTGTAAACTGGTACCTATGGCTTTCCTGCAGTCTCGTTGTTATTTTCTTCAGAGCATCGGCGAACATGGAAGCTGCTTATGGTCTGGCAATTACGATAACAGAGATGATGACCACCTGCCTTCTTACGTACTATCTGTTTGTGAAAGGAGTAAATCACAGGATCGTATTACTTGTGTTCATGGGATTCCTTACAATAGAAAGCAGTTTCCTTATTGCCAACCTTCACAAATTCAACGATGGCGGCTGGTTTACCATCCTTCTTGCTTCATTTTTCTTTACAATAATGTATGGGTGGTATTTCGGAAGAAAGCTAAAGAACAGATATGTTACTTTTACAAATCTTGAGAAATACATTCAGTTGTTTAAAGAGTTATCGAAGGATGATTCTGTTCCAAAAACTGCCACAAACCTTGTTTATATTATAAGGGCGAACAGGATCGATCAGGTCGAATCAAAAGTAATCTTTTCCATATTCAGGAAACAGCCGAAACGTGCTGATACATACTGGTTTTTACATGTTGATAAGGTAGATGAGCCCGACAGGTTTGATTATCAGGTTACTCAGTTAATACCCGGTGTTCTGATCAGAGTCGATTTCCACATAGGATTTAAAGTAGAACCCAAGATAAATCTCTATTTCAGGGAGGTGCTTGAAGATCTGACAGCATCAGGTGAAATAAAGCTCGAGAGCAGTTTTGATTCGCTCAGAAAACACTCTCTTCCTGCAGATTTTATTTATGTTCTGATTGACAGGGTAATGCCACGTGACTTTAAACTCTCGAGTATAGAGAATTTCACTCTTACATTACACGGATTGTCCAGATTATTCTGCATCTCCGATGTTAAAGCTCTTCAGCTCGATGCATGTAACACGATTGAAGAACAGGTCCCGATAACAATTGATCAGCCTTTAGACATTAGGATCAAACGAATTGAGTAGTGTGCCGGATATGAAAGAATCGGAACACCATATTGATATTAAGAAGGTCTCTTTTGCGGGTCTCCTTGTAACACTTGGTATTGTCTTCGGCGATATAGGTACAAGTCCGCTTTATACGGTAAAAGCAATTCTTCTGGGCGGAGAAGAAAATTTCAGTGAACTTCTTGTCTATGGTGCTCTTTCATGTGTATTCTGGACCCTTACGCTTCAGACCACTGTTAAATATATTCTTATTACCCTTCGCGCCGACAACAAGGGCGAAGGCGGCATTTTTGCCCTTTTTGCCCTTATTAGAAAGAAAACAACCTGGGCTGCTATCCTGACTATGATAGGAGGGGCCGCTTTGCTGGCTGATGGTGTTATAACTCCGGCTATCACAGTAACTTCATCAATTGAAGGGTTGAAACTTTTTAATCCCGAAATTCCTGTAATTCCGATAGTCCTCATCATTTTTGGCGTGATATTCTTTCTTCAGCAATTCGGTACGAATTTTATGGGTGTATCATTCGGCCCAATTATGGTTTTATGGTTTCTGATGCTTGCTATACTCGGTTTTTCGCAGGTAATACTTTTTCCTGATATACTGAGAGCTCTCAACCCCGTCTTCGCTGTAAGATTTCTGGGTGAGTTCCCTGGAGGATTTATCCTTCTTGGAGCTGTCTTTCTTTGTACAACAGGAGCGGAAGCCCTCTACTCCGACCTTGGGCACTGCGGAAAAGGAAATATCCGGATCTCGTGGATTTTCGTAAAGACAACCCTGATTTTAAGTTATTTCGGACAGGGAGCCTGGGTGATGATGAATTATGTTCCCGGATCGGAAGTTAATCCTTTCTTTGCCATAATGCCGCGGTGGTTCCTTTTAGCTGGCATCATAATCTCAACGCTGGCTTCAATAATTGCCAGCCAGGCCCTTATTAGCGGCTCATTCACACTCCTTAGTGAGGCGGTATCCCTTAATTTCTGGCCGAAAATAAGAATACTGAATCCTACATTTGTCAGGGGACAGGTCTATCTACCGTTTGTCAACTGGTCATTGTGGTTTATGTGCAGTCTTGTTGTGATCTTCTTTAAGGAATCGGCAAATATGGAAGCGGCATACGGACTGGCAATAACCATTACGATGATTATGACGACTTTATTGCTTTCATACTATTTATATCAGACCGGAATTCATTATAGCCTGGTTATATTCATGTCGATTGTTTTCCTTACAATTGAGACCAGTTTTCTTGTAGCCAACCTTCATAAATTCAGGTATGGAGGCTGGTTCACACTGATGCTCGCTTCTCTCTATTTCCTGATTATGTTTGGCTGGTATTTTGGAAGGAAAATAAAAAACAGACGTATAACATTCTCAAACATTGCAGATTATATTGAAATGTTTAAGGATCTGAAAAAGGATTTATCTGTTCCCAAAGTAGCCACTAACCTGGTTTATATAATTAAGGCGAACAGGATAGAACAGATTGAATCAAAAATTATCTATTCAATTTTTAATAAACGCCCAAAACGTGCTGATACCTACTGGTTGCTGCATATCGACAGGGTGGATGAACCAAACCGCTTTGATTATAAAGTAACACATATTATTCCGGGAGTACTTATCAGAATTGATTTTCATCTGGGTTTCAAGGTTGATCCAAAAATTAACCTCTATTTTAAGGAAGTCCTTGAGGATATGGTGAATGCAGGAGAGATAAAGCTTGAAAGCAGTTATGATTCGCTGAGAAAACATGGATTCCCCGGTGATTTTAAATTTGTTCTGATTAACCGGATTATGCCCCGCGATTTTGAACTTACCAACACAGAAAACTTTATTCTGATGCTGCAGCGAATAGCAGGTAATCTTAGCATTTCAGATGTCAGGTCATTTAACCTCGACTCTTCCAATACTGTTGTTGAACAGGTGCCGATTGAATTCAAACAGAGGATCGAGAGACGTATTAACCGCAAAAAATAATTTGCCGCCTATATGAACATATATTCGGAGTGTTGGGGTAAATCTAATTTCTGAGATTTAATACTTATAATTCAGATAGGAAGAATCCTGCTTTAAAATCCCTTTCTGTAAATCAACCTGATCCTTGGGCAGCGGCCAGAAGTCGTCCTGTTCTGGATTATAGACTGCTCCTCTCATAAAAGATCTGAACTTCGTATCACGCTGGATATAGTCATTAAGAACCTCATTGGCAATTCCCCAGCGGCGCAGGTCGAAGAAACGGTGCCCTTCAGTTGCAAATTCGAGCCTTATCTCCATTCTCACGGCTTTTCTTGCTTCACTTTTTGATGCGAAAGCAGGATGCCCTGCCGGATAGGGCTCTACCTTATAATTGGCTGCAGGTTTGCTCCAGTCAACTACCGGATTTGTTGCCGGACTTATATAAGTTGTACAAAGTCCCATTACAGGATTGCTGTTTTTTGCCCTGTTCCTTATCTGGTTTACAAGATTCCTTGCAAGTTCAAAATCACCCTCTTCTACAGCTACCTCTGCTCTCCAAAGCAGTACATTTGCCAGACGGTACATCCTGTAATTCTTCCCGTTGGAGAACCCGGTACCATACAGATTCAAAGCCTGTTCATTTTTAAAGTGCATGTACTTTTTCGTCATGTAAGGGCCGCCGTTATTCTGCTCCCGGATCCAGTCATTCCCGGGGTGTATTCCCCATCCCAGAAAATCTATTCCCCTGCGTGCTATTGTCCAGTCAACCCGAAGATCAAGCTGGTGATCTGTCGGAATAAATGTTTTGCTGCTTCCAATCCCCATGTCGTTTGCCAGTGGTTCGCGATTTTCAATATCAAGTACCGGTAACCCTTCGGGTGTAACCTGAAACGCCTCGAACAGGCATTGCGATGGCTGAAAGAAACCCCATCCTCCGCAGCTGGCTGGTCCTTTCTGATGAAAAACAGCACCCGATACCAGTATTGAAGTAGAAGCCGTTGATGTAGTGAATGATTGTATTTCGAAAATTGACTCCCTGTTGTTTTCGTGGGTCATGTCGTAGTTATCATAGAAATTATCAACCAGGGAAAACCCTCCGTTGTTTATGATATCGTCAAGAAGCACTTTGGCCTTGCTGAATTCATTCTGGTACATATGTGCATGAGCCTTAACAGCTTCTGCTGCATATTTGTAGATCCGGCCCGGTTCTCCTGCAGGCCGCGCAACAGGAAGATAATCAATTGCAAACTGCAGGTCAGCTTCAATTTCTTTCCATGCCGGATCTGAATTGGGAACCTGTTCAGGTAACAATGGGGCCAGTTCAGCATTTGTTTTAATGTATGGGATCTTTTCGAAGACCTTGTTTGCCTGAAAATGAAACCAGGCTCTCAGGAATTTGGCTTCAGCCTCTATCTGCAATGCTCTGGGTTCCGGAATTGGATTTTCCCCTTTTTGGTTGGCAGCCAGACAATCAAGAACGGAATTTGCACGTGCTACCCCATTGTAGCAGTCACTCCACCTGCCCCTTATATATGGATCTACTGCTACATCTTCATATCTCTCAATGAGGTTAAAGGTAGTCCCGTCTCCTGCTGAAGTCCCTTTATAACAGTCGTCTGATGTGATGCTCCCATATGTCCAGTCAGTACCCATCGCACCTCCAAACATATCTTTACCTCTCATGGCTGCATACGTACCAATCAGGACTTTCTCCACCCCTTCAGGAGATGTAACAACAGAACCTGCAGCAACACCAAGTGGTTCTCTTGTCAGGAATTCTTCACTGCATGAAAGGAGAGTTGCTGAGCTGATAAGCAGCAGAGACAATGCTATGTGCCTGATTCTATCTGTCATAGATAAATTCTTCCCCGTTTATTACCCTTTCCGGATATCTTGTTATGTGGTTATATTGATACTCAATAGTAGTTTCATTTATATCATCAATCCCTGGAGTGTTCAATAGGTTATAAGTTCTTATTTTAATTATATTATTAGGATTTGTGTTAATCCCCGGCCATCCCGACTGATAAAAAACTGCGTATGGGTTATTATAAGAATCATACTCAAACTCAGCTCTGCTTAAATGTGTTGGACTGGTCCCGGCAGGTATGAACAAGTATGAGTATGAGTTATGTTCGATTACATTGCCGTTACTGTCGTAGATATAAGTCTGATATTGTGTCAGCACTTCTTTGCCATCGTGTAGCAGGACTTTAGAAATTCGGTTGTTTTGATCATACTCAAAGGTCATAATTGATCTTAACTCATCCTGCCGCACTGATGGAACATAATTAAGCTGTTTGATCAGCCTGCCATCGGTATCATACTCAAAGACGGAGTACATTGAGATCCCTGTCTTTTCGGGGTCCACAAACTCATGAGAAAATCCGCCGGCAGGCATCATTGAACTATAGCTATCGGGAGAAATTGCAACTTCTTCTTTTATAAGTTTGCCCTTACTGTTGTAATGGAATTTCCTGTAGAAAGATGTGCTGTTTACTTCATCGATAAGGTTATCCTGATTGTAAGAATACTGCGCAGTGATATACTCATCGTTCCTGGTCTTTTTCAAATAATCATTAATGGTACGACCATTATAGTCACTGTTTTTTTCACACCCGGATAAGAGAACAGCTAATAACAAAATGAGCAATTTGCTTTTCATCGGGTCAGGTTATCAGGTTTTATTGTTATAATATTAACAGCAAAAATTATACCAGCTTCAGTCGTTTTTATTTTTTTCTGAGAATATTATAAGCGCATAAGAAACCGCTGTAAATAGCACCGGAGAATCCGCCTCCTGTTTTCCCCCAGGCTGATGCAAAGTGCAGGTTACCAATTATATCTGAGGTTTCAATTTGTCCCTTGCCCGGAGTCTGTGCAAATCCGTACACTGCGCCGCCCGGATTAAGCGTATATCTTTTCACAGTGTAAGGTGTTCCGACTTCATAGTATTCAATGGCTCCGGCGATACCTGGAATCAGTTTTCCGAGTCTGTCTATAAAAATGTTTGCCACCTCTTCCTTTTTAGCCTCATATTGCTCTTCGGTAAGTTTATCCCAGTCTTTAAGATAATCTATGCAACAGATGGCGCCTACTGATTTTCCTTCAGGGGCGAGACCGGAATCTATCTGTCCGTAATCAATAAATGTGAAACTTCTGGTTGCAAACGGACCTGAATTGTTACTTAGAATATCAGCCTGAGTTTTTACGGAGCCATCATATATAAATGTTGAATAGTGCTGATGGCCAAGTGATTTGAGCGATTTATTAAATCCGAAATAGACAGTTAGAAGTGATGCCCCGGGTCTTTGGTTTTTGATTTTATTTTTCAGACTATTGCCATACTCAGCAGGTAATAATTCAGCTATCTCCGGCATAGCGGCATTTGCTATTATTTCGTCTGCATAAGCTGTCAAAGTTTCAGAAGAGGGAGCTTTCTTTTTACTGAATTTAATCCCTTGAATTTTATCATTCTCAATAATAAAACCGGTAGCGAGGTGGCTAAGCAGGACTTCACCTCCGTGATTTTTTATGAAAGCTGCAAGATGATCTGATAATTTCTGTGAGCCACCTTTAATGAAGCTTGCTCCGCCTGTAAAATAACTGCCCTGAGCAACTGAATAGTAAGTCAGTGAAATTGAATACGGATCATCATGGAAGTAGCCCAGGTTTCCCAGAAGAACGAGTTTAAGATCGTCATTATGGATTATTGAATCGAGGAATTCACCAAGACTGATATCTTTTACTGATTCATTGGCGGCCGGTTTCCTTTTGGGGTTCAGGATCTGATTAAAAAAGGCATCAATTCCTGCAGACTCCTCAGGAAATTTTTCTTTGAGAACTGAGATCGCTGCTGCCGAATCATGAGGGATCGTAATCTCTAGATGACTACTTACAAAATGATAAAATTCAGGAACTTTAATGAATTCAACATTATTAAACACCTCCAGCTCGGTGAAAATCCTGTTTTTCATATCACGCGGTGATGGTCCGTCCATCTCATGCAAACCAACTTCCAGTGTGTAGTTCTTACGTTTAAATGTTGTTGCACATCCTCCGGGCTGACTGTGTTGTTCTATCAGCAGGACTTTCTTGCCCTCTTTTGCAAGTTTTGCTCCGGCTGTAAGTCCGCCCAATCCGGCTCCGATAATTATAACATCATATTTCATAATCATTTTTTTAAGCTGACACTGTTTTTTCCTTTGTGTTCCTTCGTGTTATCCTTTGTGTTCTTTGTGGTTAAATTTTTTTTACCACAAAGGTCACGAAGGCATGCACAAAGGACACAAAGCTTTCCAGATCATTTTGATTCCGGAATAGGATATCTTTTAAATTCTTTTGTTCTGTCGAAAAGATACCTGTAAGTTATATAATTCTTAGCAGGAACACTTCCGACTGAGATAAAGATCTTTCTCATCTTGGGATTGAAATCAGCCACCCACGAGAATTCAACTTCTGTATAATGAGGTTTCTTTGCAAATACTTCACGTACTTTCAGGATAAATGCCGATTCTATCCCATGGTTTTGATACTTCGGTATTACGCCCATCAGCAGCCCTTTGGCACGTGTCATTGTGTTACGCTTCTTCAGGTAAAGGAACTTAATCATACTGAACAGATCGAGTTTTCCGTTCAGATGCTTTAATATCATATTCAGATCGGGAAACATCAGATAGATTGCAATTGGTTTACCTTCAAAATATGCGAGCCAGATAAACTCTTCGTCGATTATTGCTTTTGCTTTTTTAAGAACGGTGTTTATGTAATCGGCCTGCAAGGGTTCAAAATTGGTTTTGAAAGATGCCCAGGCTTCATTAAAAACAAGGGCGAAATCCTGAGTGAATTTTTTCTGGTCTTTCCATGTGAAATGCCTGAATTCGTAACCGGGTTTCTTTGACACCCACTCTGCAATTTTCATGAATCTTTCGTCGAGTGGTTTTGTTATATCAAGGTGGAACCCTTCCATTTTATAATAGGTCTGAAACCCGTATGATTCAAAGAGCTCCTGGTAGTATGGAGGATTATAGGGTACTTCAAACGAAGGGTGTGTGAAGCCTCCGACAAGGAGACCCCAGTATTTGTCTGTCTCCCCGAAGTTTATTGGTCCGTCCATTGCCTCCATTCCCCGTTCCCTCAGCCACTCCCTGGCAGTATCGAAAAGGAGAAAGGCAGAGTTCTTATCATTTATGCATTCGAAAAACCCCATTCCGCCAGTAGGCTGGTCGTAGGTAAACGCAAGGTTTTTATCGATGAATGCAGCTATTCTTCCTGTCAGATTGTTGCTGTCGTCAAGCAGGATCCATCTTTCTACCTCACCATGTTTGAAATACGGGTTTTTTTCAGGATCAAAAATCGCCTCTATCTCATTATCAAAAGGGCACACCCATACCTTGTCGTCCCTGTAAATTATTCTCGCAGCATCGAGGAATTGTTTTCTTGTTTTTTTGTCGGAGACTTTGGTGATCTGCATTTTTAACAAAGTGATGGATTATAAATAAAAATATTCTATAAAAGTGTCCCTCAGGATAAAGTCCGGTAAAAAAGCTCTCCCCTCCTTTTGAAGGAGGGGTGGCCGCAGTAAAATGCTGGTTTGTTTATTGCAAAGTTAATTTGCGGCCGGGGTGGTTGATTAGTAATCCATCTTTTCATCTTTTTGTATTTTATAATATTCCTCAAAAATCAACCACCCCGGTCGGGAAACAAACCTATGTACACATCTGACAATTAGTACTCCCGACCACCCCTCCTTCAAAAGGAGGGGAAAGCTATTCCTACTTCATATAAACCTGATCCAGCAGCTTTTTATACTTGTCAGAAATGAATTTCCTCTTCAGTTTAAGGGTAGGAGAGAGCTCACCTGTTGCCGGACTCCATTCATCAGGCACTAACCTGAACCTGTTTATTCTTTCTGGCGGACTTAGTTTTTTGTTGATCTTTTCGATTTCGGAATTAAAGTAAGACTGGATTTCTGGCAAGCCAATTAACTCCTCTGAATCTGAAAATGAGATCTTTTTCAAGGTTTTCCACTCGTCAAAGTATTTGAAATTAGGTGATATTAAGGCACTTGCAAATTTCTCATGTTCCCCGACTACCATAATCTGGTCTATAACATTAGATTCTTTGAACATATTCTCAATGAGCTGGGGAGCAATAAACTTACCGTTCGAAAGTTTGAAGATCTCCTTTTTCCTGTCGGTGACCATAAGGAATTTACCTTCCTCAAGATATCCTATATCGCCGGTGTGAAACCACCCTTCTTCATCTATTGCTGACTTTGTAAGCTCAGGGTCGTTATAATAGCCCAGCATGACATTGGGACCCTTGCAAAGAATTTCGCCATCCTCAGCAATTTTCACTTCAACGCCCTCAATGGTGATTCCTACTGAGCCCAGCTTTACACCTCCTTTATATGTCCTGTTAATAGTAATAATAGGCGATGTTTCTGTGAGGCCATACATATTAATAATCTTAATTCCGGCAGCCCAGAAGATCCTTTCAAGCCGCGACTGAAGGCTTGCACCGCCACAGCCGACGATTCTTACATTGCCGCCAAGGGCAGCTCTCCACTTGCTGAAAATGAGCTTATCTGCAATACTTAGTTTTTTCTCATATAACCATCCGTTTTCACCGAATGGCTTATATTTTAATCCCAGTTTAACAGCCCAGAAGAAGAGTCTTTTTTTAATTCCTGTAAGTTTCTTCCCTTTTGAAATAATAACATCATAGAATTTCTCAAGAACCCTCGGAACTGCATCAAAACCGTCAGGTTTTATCTCACCCATGTTAACAGCTATTGTGCCCATGCTTTCGGCATAATAAATGCTTGCTCCGCTATATTGTGTCTGGTAATTTCCCATTCTTCCGCCGACATGACATAATGGTAATATACTCAGGTATTTATCAGATGGTTTCAGGTTGAACACAGTTGCTGCTGAGACGAAATTGCTGACGAGATTTTTCTGGGCAAGCATTACACCTTTTGGTTTACCTGTTGTTCCGGAGGTATAGATAAGTGTTGCAAAAGTCTCAGGATCAATCCCTCTCTTTCCTTCCTCCACAGCATTTTTTGTTTCCGCGGAAGCTTCCTTTCCTGAGTTGACTATCTCCATCCAGTTGACAATTCCCGGGATCTTATCGAAAGAATAGACTTTTACGGATTTGCTGATGGCCATAGATAACGGGCTCATGCATTTAAGTAATTTTGCATCAGACACTACTATCATTTTCGCCCCGGAGTCTTTGATAATATACTCATATTCAGCTGTATTAAGAGAAGTAAATACCGGTACATGGACGACCCCGATCATTGCCATACCCATATCGATGAAATTCCATTCGGGACGATTAGTGGAAACAGTTACAATTTTGTCTCCTTTTCTAAGTCCGAGTTCATATAAACCATAACAGAAGTTATATGAATACTCTATATATTCCTTTGAACTGAATTTCAGCCATTTCCCATCATGCTTAAAGCACAATGCATCATCCTTTTCCGGATTCTCCCTGTATCTTTCAAGAAGATCAAATGTTCTTGTTACTTCCATACCTCTTCATTTTCTGTTTATGAGTCGTTTAGTACTGCAATTTAATAATAAATAGCAAATATTGGAATTGCAAAGAAATCAGGAATTGACTATTTTGCTGACTCAATTATTCTATTAAAACAGGTATATGAATGCCATGCCTTTTGTAATCGGAACTGTTGCAATATTTGCTATCGCATACAGGCTCTATTTTAGTTTCGTCGCGGCAAAAGTGGCAGTAAAAAATGATCTGGCTCTTACTCCGGCACACAGATTATACGACAAACAGAACTACTACCCAATGAATAAATGGGTACTGTTTGGGCATCATTTTGCTGCAATTGCCGGAGCGGGACCATTGGTGGGACCAGTTCTGGCTGCACAATTTGGCTTTATGCCCGGATTTCTATGGATGCTTATAGGGTCAGTAATGGCAGGTGCGGTTCATGACTTTGTGATTCTCACTGCATCGGTACAGCATGATGGCAAATCGCTGGCATTTATTGCTAAAGAAGAAATCAATAAGGTGAGTGGAGGTACAACAACATTTGCAATCATATTGATCATAGTAGTGGCCATGGCTGGTCTGGGACTCGTTGTTGTGAATGCTCTGGCAGAAAGCTCCTGGGGTACATTTACAATAGCTTCTACAATTCCGATAGCCATTATCATGGGTTTGTGGATGTTTAAGGTCAGAAAAGGCAAAACACTTGAAGCTACAATTTTTGGAGTTATTATGCTGATTCTGGCTGTTGTTGCAGGAAGATATGTCCCTGATTCTCAATTTGCTTCCTGGTTTACATTTAAACACGATACCCTTACTATACTTCTCGCCGTTTATGGCTTTTTTGCTTCTGTACTGCCAGTATGGCTGCTTCTTTCACCGCGCGATTACCTGAGTTCTATTATGAAAATATCGGTTATCGCACTTCTTGCTGTTGGATTAATTATTGTGGCTCCGGAGATAAAAATGCCGGCATTCACTGAATTCATTCATGGAGGAGGACCCATCATCCCTGGAAAACTATTCCCATATCTTTTCATTACAATTGCATGCGGAGCCATCTCCGGTTTTCATGCACTTGTGGGTTCGGGCACAACCCCGAAGATGATTATGAAAGAGTCTCATATTAAGACAATAGCCGTCGGTTCAATGTTGACTGAAGGCGCTGTTTCTATCATGGCCCTGATCGCAGCCACAAGTCTTCTGCCTCTCGATTATTTTCAGATAAATGTTCCCGTTGAAAAGTTTCAGGCTATCCTGCCAAAGCTTCAGGCAATGGGATTTACAGAATCAAACATCGACCAGCTCTCTGCAAGTGTCGGTGAGAAGATTGCCGGCAGAACAGGTGGTGCTGTTTCCCTTGGAGTCGGTATGGCTTATATTTTTTCATCTATCCCTGGAATGAAACATCTGATGTCGTACTGGTACCATTTTGCCATTATGTTCGAGGCTCTTTTCATACTTACAACGATTGATGCCGGTACAAGAATAGGAAGGTTTCTGTTGCAGGAAGCTTTCGGGAAAGTATATAAGCCATTTCAGCAGACAAACTGGCTGCCGGGAAATCTGATTACAAGCGGGCTGATTGTTTTTGCCTGGGCTTATTTCATTTATACAGGTACAGTATCTACAATCTGGCCAATGTTCGGGACTGCAAATCAGCTTCTTGCAACAATAGCCCTGGCAATAGGTACTTCATTTATTATCAACAGGGGAAGAGCAAAATATGCCTGGGTGACTATCCTGCCAATGCTTTTTGTAGGAGTAACTACGGTTACAGCAGCATTTCTTAATATAAAAAATATCTATATACCTCAGGCCAGGGAAGCTTCAACTTTGGTGCCCGGTCTGATAAATCTTATCCTGACACTGTCGATTCTGGTATGTGTTTTCATAATCTTCTATAATGCAGTACCAAAATGGATTGCAGGTATTAAAGGAATTCAAAGATGACAATAGGGTTTTCAAAAGCCTCTGATAAGGGGAAATATCAGCTCTATGTGAGCTGGCTCAGGAGCATTGATCCTTCATTTGAGTATATAAACTTTTATGGGATGGATGTGTCGCTGGCATTAATGGAATTGGAGAAATGTTCCGGACTGGTTCTTACCGGAGGGGTTGATGTCCATCCCTCATATTATGGAAGGGAAGGGGAAAAGGATCGTTGTGAGATTGATCAGTCGCGGGATATTCTTGAATTCGCACTCATTGAGAAAGCTTTGTTATTAAAGCTTCCGGTACTTGCTATCTGTCGCGGCGAGCAAATTCTAAATGTGAGTCAGGGAGGTGATCTGATTGTTGATATACCTTCAGATCACGGAAACAGCGTAAAGCATAGTTCTGATACCGATGAGCTGATGTATCATACAGTAGATATTGATGTCAATTCTAACCTTTACAGATTTTTCGGCAAGACTTCTTTCGACATTGTATCTGTTCATCATCAGGCAGTTAGAACACTGGCTCCCTGTTTTCGTCCAACCTCATTTGCCAAAGACGGGATTATTGAGTCTTTTGAATGGTTAAGTCCTGAGGGGAAAGGTTATTTACATGCCGTTCAGTGGCACCCGGAGAAGGGCGATTATCATAATGTTTTAAGTCAGGCAATAGGACGAGATTTTATTGAGGCCGCTTACAGAAAACCGAAAATTGGCAGAGACATCTAAAAAGCTTAATATTGCGGACGATTATTTTAAAATTGAATATTATCAATCTGAATTTCAAAAAAATATAAAATGGAATTTTTTCAGTCACTCTTTGATTGGTACATGGCCAATCTGAATTATTTTACAGTAGCCCTTCTTATGACAATAGAAAGTACATTTATCCCTTTGCCATCGGAAGTTGTTGTGCCATTTGCCGCATATAAAGCAGCCCAGGGTGATCTGAATGTCTTCCTTGTGGTATTATTCGGAACCATTGGAGCTTTAACAGGTTCGCTGATTAACTATACTCTTTCGTATTATCTCGGTCGTCCGATTGTCTATGCATTTGCAGAATCCAAAGCAGGTAAGATCTTCCTTCTTTCAAAAGAAAAGGTGCAGCATGCTGAGAATTATTTTCTGAAGAATGGAAAAACATCAACTTTTATCGGCAGGCTGATACCGGGTGTACGACATCTTATTTCTATTCCGGCAGGGCTTGCAAAAATGAATCTCCGCGACTTTATGTTATTTACATTTGTGGGAGCAGGAATCTGGAATATAATTCTCGCAGTTATCGGGTACTATCTTTATGAAATGCGGGAACAGATTTTCCCCTATATGGAGTATATCCTATATCTGATTGGTGTTGTATTTGTAATTTATCTGATCATAAAAATCAGAAAAAACGGCAAGAAAGGTAATACTTTAGAACCGAAGTGACAGACAGCTCAGTCCACCGTCAACTTTCCGGAATTCAGAAACATCAAGGGTAATGGTTTCATAACCTGCCCTTTCTATTTTTTCTCTTGTTTTCGGATAACCTTTCGGGACAATCACTTTGCCGTTTATCCATAATGAATTCGCCGCATAGCTTTCATCGCTGTCAACCTCAATTCGGTTATATTTTTTAAAAGCTTCATTATCTGCGAATTCTCCGCAAACAAGCATGGTGTTGTTTTCAAGATATGATGCTCCTGATTTGAGATGTAACATCTTTTTTAATGCGACCTTTGATCCTGTCATCCCGTATTTATTCAGGATCTTAATCATCTGATCGGCCCCATTATTATTGGTTCTCTCTGAAATACCAATATAAAAATGATCACCGGCCATCATAATATCTCCCGCCTCAATAGTCCCGGGAAGGGAAATGCTCTCAATATTTTCATAGTAACCCGACAGAACCATACGAATGCCCTCCGTTTCACCTCTCCGCGTCACGGCACCAGGACTGGTAATCGCAGCACATTGCTTTGTACAGAGTGCCACATCTTCAATGAAGGTTGAATCAGGATATTGATCGTTACCAGGCAACACTTCAACAGTTAAACCCAGTTTCCTGAGGAGGTCTGTATACAGGGAATGTTGTTTTAATGCTTTTACATAATCAGGTTTCCCAAGATCGGCAGATGTCAGGCCATTCACGATGGAAGCTACAGGTAATCTGACTATTGCATTTCTGAACATCATTCTTCGTCTCTTTTTACCAGATCGGGGGAGAAAGCCGGCAGGCATACTGCAATATAATCGGCACCACCTTCAAAAGGAGTGCTGTATTGAACCCACTCATCCTTCGACGTCATTATTCCCTGTCCCTCGGTCACAATAAATTCCTGAGTTTTTGTTGTAATCTTAAGTTTTCCCTTTAATACAACAGTGTACTCATTGAATTTCGGGCACTGGCCCGGTTCAAGCCAGCCTTCAGGACTTGTCATATGGGCTATGCTAACCTCTGATGTTTTACTGTTTACATGTCCGAAAATCTCCCGGATTATTTTCTCCTTATTTCCGGCTGCTTTAATTATTGAGGGTGATTTAATATGCTGTGCCATGATTACTATGAAGTATTTAATTTGAGATAAAAATAATTTATTTTATTCACATATGAATCAGCCCCTAAATCCCCTAAAGGGGACTTTCTGATTCTCTAAAATATTATGATACATGATGATTTTAAGCCCCCTTTAGGGGGTTTGGGGGCAGTTCTCTGCATGATGATTTTAAGCCCCCTTCAGGGGGCCAGGGGGCGGTTATTCAATCTTCAAGATACCCGAATTTACCGTCATAATAGTCCTTGTATGCTTGTTTTATTTCTGCTTCGGTATTCATCACAAACGGACCATATGAAGCAATGGGCTCATTAAGAGGCTCTCCGCTCAATACAAGAACAATGCTGTCATTAATTGCTTCGATTAAAATATCTTCTCCTTCATGCCCGAATAAAACAAAATTATTCTCAGGTGCTGTTTTTGATTCATTTATTTTAATCTCTCCTTCAATTACCAGCATCCCCGTGTTGAATTTCGGGCTGAAACTGAATTCAGCTTTCCCACCTGATGACATTTTTGCGTTGAAAAGATTAACTGGAGAGAATGTGAATGCCGGACCTTTTTTCCCGTTATATTCCCCGGCAATAAGTTCCACAAAGCCCTTTCCATCACTCAGGTTTACCCGGGGCATGTCTTTATTTTCAATAGCCTGGTATTTTGCCGGTGTCATTTTAACCTTTGCGGGAAGATTTACCCAAAGCTGCACCATCTGGAAGACTCCGCCTTTTTTACTAAATTCTTTTTCATGGTACTCTTTGTGGAGAACACCTTCTCCGGCAGTCATCCATTGAACATCTCCTTCTCCAATTACACCACTGTTTCCAGCACTATCGTGGTGAGCTACCTTGCCTTTATAGGCAATAGTCACTGTTTCAAAGCCCCTGTGAGGATGAACTCCGACTCCTTTAGGCCTGTCAGAAGGAGGCACAACCCATTTTGATCCGTAATCCATAAGGAAGAACGGGCTCATGCCATCGAGTCCAACCTGCGACTGGGAAGGAAAGAAATTGTGTACCCTGAAGCCATCACCAACCATATGAAAAGCAGGTGGCGGCATAATTGCTTTAATGCTTTTATAATTCGGTTTCATTATCTTTTGTTCTATAGTTTTTACTTCAATTTTTTTATTCCTGTTCAACTCTAAGTACTCTAGTCACTCCAAACTCTAGTCACTCAGTACTTCTCCTACAAGTACTCAAATATTTTATCGATAACCTCAAGTCCGGCCCTTTTGCCTGTATCAGAATATAGAATGTTGTTATTCAGATCGTAGAGAGTCAGAGTTAAATCTGAATCCACACTTTCCTTAATTCTCCTCGACATATTGCCCGATGCAGGGGCTTTCAGTTCTCCGAACGTCTTTTTTACAGCTCTTACCTTCAAAATGAATTTTTTATTCCTGAGTGTCATTGAAACAGAGTTTTCATCATGCACCAGATCAGTAAGATAAGATTTGTTGTAAGTGCTGAACACAATAAACTCTCTGTTATAGAACAGGAAGGAGATGAACCCGATAAAAAATTTCCCTATCCACGGGATCTTTGCCACTGAGAATGTGAATGAGGTACCGGAATTTGAGAAATTATTTGACTGCATCCAGATCCATGCTTCAGGAAAAGAAGTGCCCCAGTCTTTTTCGATATAACCTTTTCCTCCTGTGAAATCAATAACAGTATCTTCAGCACTTATACTTCCTTTCAGTGAGTGATTTACAGATATTATTCCATGCTTGCATTCCATGTATGGCACAAATGAATACCAGCCCATTATCCCGGGCGAAAAAAGGGTTTTGGGATAATTCACGCAGTTGATGAAATCAATATGTCCTTCAATATTTATACTGCCGGATTTGATTTTAAGATCGATGTAACTATCTGTGAAAACGGAGTCCCCTATTTTTATAAAGACCTTTTGTTTATCCCATATAAAGCTTTCTACAGGATAACTGATATACTCTGATTTACCTGTTATCCCATTTATCACCTGGATAAATGAATGCGGCTCATTATCGTTTATCGATATTCCGGGAATGAATGACCAAACATGTTTCAGATCTGAAGAAACATGTTTAAAATACCAGCCCTCGAAGTACCTTTTGTTTTTCAGGCTGCCCTGAAAAACTTCCGGTTTGTAAATACTGAAACTCATTGTCGGAACATTTCAATGATTAGAACAATTCAGATGAACTAAAGTTTAATCTTCCAAAACTCAGATTATGTCTTTGTTGTATACGGCTTCTCTAACATATAATGCCCAATCAGCATGTGTTTTATCTGCTGAGAATGTCTTGCAGGGAATTGGTTTTTTGAAATTCAGGGTAACTGTTGAGTTCCTTTGTTTATGCATCTCACGGGGCAGAAGAATTATTTCCAGCGACATCTTTATTCCAATGAATTTCCTGAACCTGTCAACAGAATAGAACAGGTTTGAATTTCTTCCTTCAATAAAAACCGGAATAACATCGCGGTTAAACTGAATAGCTTTTGTGATAAAGGTTTTTTGCCAGGCCGGATCGGAAATCACCCCTTTTTTTCTTCGCGAAACAATTCCGGCAGGGAATATCATAATCTGGTTATCTGATTCGAACAGCTGATTAAATTTTTCGACTGTATCCCGTGTATTTGTGCCGAATACGTTTACTCCGAGAATCACAGGATGCAGGTTAGGTATATAGTTGAAGAGCTCATTCGACGGAGAGATCACATCAGGAAAAAACCGGTGGATCGCACTTAGAAAAGACAAAGCATCCATTCCACCTACAGGGTGATTAGCGACAAAAACGAATCTTCCGGCTGCAGGTATGTTTTCACTTCCTTTTACCTCAACATTAACATTCCAGTCTTTCAGAACAGCATTTACAAACGGGACTCCATTCTTGTCGCGGTTCCGGAATATTGTTTCGTTCATCTCATCCTGCCTGACAAGCTTTTCAATCATCCTTATTACAAAGCGGGGAAGGGATCTCACAAATTTCGATTTGCTGCTTCTGATAGCCTTCTCTAAATCAATTGTTTTTGTGATCTCTTCCATATAGTCTTATTTCTTATCAGACAGGGTACCTGCAAGCCATTTTTCGGCAAGCAGAGGCCATGTTTCAGCAGCATTTACACCTTTCCGCAAACCATATCCGTGTCCTCCTGAAGCTAAAAGATGCAATTCAGCAGGCTGTTTCGCATCCCTTAAAGCTGAAGCCATTACAAGTGCACTGTTGCCATGAGTATCATCGGCTGTCTGAAATATGAAGAAAGGAGGAGTCTCCTTTGTAATCTGCAGTTCCGGGGTGAGGCTCTTCCCTTCTCCCTGATCGAGATATGCAGGATATATTAACATAACAAAAGATGGTCTGCATGAGAGGCTGTCAATTTTATCAATGATTGGGTAACTCTTTGTGCTGAAGAGTGTCCCGGCTCTTGCGCCCAGACTTCCGCCGGCTGAAAAGCCAATTACACCTATTTTTTCCGGATCAAGTTTCCATGTTACAGCATTTTCCCTTACAATTCTTATTGCACGCTGTATATCCTGAAGAGCACCTGCCTTTTTATCCGGGACCCTGTACTGGAGCACAAATGCAGAGTAGCCAAGATTATTGAGCCATTCAGCTATCTCAGTTCCTTCTTTATCCCAGGCAAGGATATTATATCCGCCTCCGGGGCAAATAATAACTCCTGCACCATTACGTTTCTGAGAATCCGGAAGCCTTATAAGAATTGCAGGATCAGTAATTTCTGCAATCCTTATAACATTATCGTTTCTTGATGGGGCAAAGACAGGTTCGTTTTTTTCTTTGTTTTCTCCGGGGACTTTCCCGGGCCACAGATAGATTAAATCTTTTTTTTGCGAAAACAGGTTCATCGAAATGATAATAATGATTGCAGAAAGTGATAATTTTTTCATCACGGAAATATTTTAAAACTCTTAATTTTTAGCCCTTATAGATTGTACAAAGTTATTGATTTTATGAGGCAATGATCAATCATAATTAACAGGCGGGTAATTGTATACTCATATCTTAAGCCAGTTTTTAACGATCTGCATGCCATATTTTGTCATAATTGATTCCGGATGGAATTGTACACCCCTCACATCCAGTGTTTTGTGAGATATAGCCATTATGTTTCCTTCTTCATCCCCTGCTGTAATTGTTATGTCGGGAGGAAGTTTTTTTTCATCTAATACCCAGGAGTGATATCTTCCTGCAGTAAATGTCTCCGGAATCTCAGAAAAGAGTTTTTCATCCCTGTCAAGTACAAAGATCTTTGTCTCCACACCATGGTATACAGTGTTAAGATTTATCAGGCCTCCGCCGAAAGCTTCTCCAATGGCCTGACATCCGAGGCATACTCCAAAAATGCTTTTGGAAGGCGCAAAACGGGTAATCATCTTTTTTGTTATTCCCGCATGATCAGGTAAACCGGGTCCCGGTGATATTAAGATCTTATCATAATTTTCTATCTGTTCAAGAGCTATCTCATCGTTCCGGAAAACATCGATATCCCCTGAAGTCAGTTCCCTGAGCAGATGAACGAGATTGTATGTAAATGAATCGTAATTATCGAGAACCAGAATCTTCATTTATTTATTTTCACTCCACTATTTCTGCGTGGTCAAACTTCTGGGACTGGAAGTTTACTTTACCCTTTCTGACTCTTGTTGCTCCCTTGCTGCTGAAGAATCCCCATCCACCGCTACCCAGTAGAAAGCCAAGTGCGTACAGGCCTCCGTTGTTGTTCTGGGCATACAGGGTTATTTCTTTGTTGAACAGCATTCCTATAAAGTCGAAGGGGGCAATAAACCCATGCCATAAACCACCAAAAAAACCATATTGATGTCCGGTCAGACAAGCTTCAACGGATTCATTCTGAGCACATCCTGAGAGGATTATTACTGCCAGCAGCAGGGTAAACCAGAGATATTTCCTAGATGTGAGAGTTTTCATTCGATTCAAGATTTTGTTTATAATGATATTAATACTTATTCTCCAAACAATGTAAGGTCAACAGATTGTCCTGAATGCTTTCTTTCATGGTCAAGCAGCCACCTTTTTCTTTTCAATCCCCCGCCATAGCCGGTGAGGCTTCCGTCGGATCCTATAACTCTGTGACAAGGAATAATTATAGCTATCCTGTTCATTCCGTTTGCATTTGCAACCGCCCTTATAGACTCAGGATTGCCAAGGGCTATTGATTGTTCCATGTATGAACGTGTGGTGCCATAACTGATATTCATTAATTCTTTCCATACAGCCTGCTGAAATGGGGTACCGGGCGTTACCAGCGCGAGAGAGAACTCTTTTCTTAAACCTTTGAAATATTCATCCAGCTGCAATCTTAAGTCGTGAAAATGGATGCTTTCTCCAGCTTCAATATTTGTTTTCAGATACCGTGAAAGATCTTTATACTCTGTATTCAGCATTTTTCTGTCGCTGAATTCCAGAAGGCAGATACCATCTTCAACAGCACCGGCAATCATGGTCCCGAGTTCCGTTTCAATATTTGCAGTGATAATCATAGGGGGACCGCGAATGATTAAATTACTTCTTTTTCCCTGCCAGTAATGCTGTAAGCAATCCGGCAACGAAAACAGCCAGGCCGCTTGTAACCAGCACTTTTTTCCTCTTCTGTTCCTCTTCAGTCATTTGGTTCCATGGCTTCTGTTTATTGCTGAAAAGAAGAAATGCCACCATTAGAAGGGCCAGAGCGGCAACTACAATTGCTATAATTCGTATCATAGACTTTGTTTTAAGTATTTTTAATTATCAGCCGGGAAGTTTATCCCTGGTTGACTTTATAAACTTTGCATTCCTGAACCTCAACGCCGACCAGTCATCATCTATTGAAATCATCCTGATCCCATGAAAACCTGAATTGTTCAGTATACTCCATCCATGGTCGCGGTCGAGATCTGATTTGTATTTCTTTGAACTCTTTTTAGGATAGCAAAACCAAAGTACACCATCCGCTATAAGGTTGTGCAGAGCAATACATGTTATATGATTTACTTCTGATGTGTTCTTAACAAAAACCATTATGAAACCATAGGGATACCTTGGATCAATCTCCCTGTCAACAGTCACATTACTGAGATCATTTGAAAGTACTGAGGCAAAACTCTCATCGGAGTTTATTAATGCAATTCTCTCCTGACCTTTGTAATTGAGTTTTTCTACCAGCTTCTGCATTTTATACTCCTGATTTGGCGGCTAAATTACAATAAATATATTTATCCGCTAAAAAGAGTTATCTTTACAGAGTCAAAATGGGGTGCCTTAATACTACGGGCTGAGATCATACCCTTAAACCTGATCCGGGTAATGCCGGCGGAGGGAAGAGAGAGTATCATATAAATCAGCCTTCAACAACCGCCTCATTTACTTGATGTTAATTGTTATTAATATTAGATGTAATGAAGAAATTGTTATATATTTTAATACTCATTCTCCAACCTCTGATCTCTGAGGCAGCAGGGTTCCAGGATCAGCTGTGGGAAATAAGGGGGAAAGTCACGGATACAGGTTCTGCTGTTCTGACAGGAGCAAGTGTAACTATTGAAAACTCGAATCTGGGTGTTTATACCGACTCTGAGGGAAGGTACTCCCTCACCGGATTAAAGCCCGGTTTATACCAGCTCAGGTTCTCATTTCTCGGATATGAAACAGTTGTGAAAGAAGTTGTTCTGAAAGACAATCTTACACTAGATATATCTCTTACACCAAAGGCATTTTTAACAGATGATGTCATGGTTAGTTCAACCAGAGCCGGAGACCATTCCCCGCTGGCATATACAACTATTGGAAATGATCTTATAAGAAAGCAGAATTCAGGTTATGATATGCCCTATTTGTTAAGTCTCACACCGTCGCTTGTTGAGACATCTGAAGCGGGTAACGGAATAGGGTATACATCTCTGCGGATCCGCGGGACCGATGGAAACAGAATAAATGTTACAATAGATGGGATACCTCTTAATGATCCTGAATCGCAGCAGGTATTCTGGGTCGATCTGCCTGATCTGGCATCGTCAGTTGAAAACATTCAGGTTCAGAGAGGAGCCGGAACATCAACTAACGGAGCCGGAGCATTCGGGGCGACAATCAGTATACAGACCACCAATCCGAAAAATGAGCCTTTCGCAGAGGTTAATTCATCTGTTGGGTCCTTCAATACATTTAAGAATGTGGTCTCGGCGGGCAGCGGACTGCTTGGAGGTAAATTTGCACTTCAGATGCGTTATTCAGATATTAAGAGCGACGGCTATATATCCAGAACAGGTTCTGATCACAGATCAGCATATATAAACGGAGTTGTGAGAACAGGACGGTCGATGCTGAAAGCCAATCTTATACTTGGTGAAGAACACACCGGAATCGGCTGGTGGGGTGTACCAAAAGAGATGCTCTCAATTGACAGAAGGTATAATCCTGCCGGCGAATATACTGACCCGGATGGAGTTACGCGCTACTATTCAAATGAGAGCGATAATTATACACAAAACCATCTTCAACTCATTTATAGTTTGAAAATAAATGATTTACTGTCATTCAATACAGCACTTCATTATACAAAAGGTAAAGGATACTATGAAGAATACCGCGAAGATCAGTCATTTTCAAAGTACGCATTGCCTTCGGTTACCATAGGCGATTCGGTAATAAAATCAACTGATCTTATAAGAAGAAAATGGATGTCAAATGATTTCTATGGTGCTGTTTATTCACTCAGGTATCAGAAAGATAGGGTTGAAGCAGTTGCAGGAGGAGGAATAAATGTTTATCATGGTGATCATTTCGGAAGAATCATCTGGATGAGGAATGCAGGTAATACTGAGAAGGATTACCGTTGGTATATAAACAATTCCTCTAAAGCTGAAATAAGTCTTTATGGAAAGATAAACTATTCCTTAACAGATAAAGTAAGTGTATTTGGAGATCTTCAGTACAGATATATCGATTATCTAATGGTTGGTCCCGATGATGATCAAAAGGATATTACCCAGTCACATCGTTTCAGTTTCTTTAATCCCAAGGGCGGCCTTTTTTATTCTATATCAAAGAACCAGGATGCATATCTCAGTTTCTCTGTTGCTAACCGGGAACCAACCCGTTCCGATTTTAAGGAAGCTTCAGGAGATGCAACTGCTACTCCGGAATCAGAGACCCTTTATGATACGGAAATCGGATATAAATTGCGTACAGAGAAGAGTATTATCGCTGTAAATGTGTATGCCATGATATATAAAGACCAGCTTGTCCCAACAGGTGAACTCAGTGATGTTGGCTATTCAATAATGACTAATGTATCAAGAAGTTACAGAGCGGGAGTTGAGCTTGCAGCGGGTGTTAAGCCTGCTGAATTTATTGATTGGAATATTAATATGACACTCAGCAGAAACAGGATCCTCGATTTTACTGAACATTATGTCGAATATAGCACGACAGACTGGTCTGAGGCAAATAAGAGCAACGACCTGGGGCAGGTTGATATTGCATATTCACCTTCCGTAACAGGGTCAAGCGACCTCTCCTTCAGGATCGCAAAAAATCTCAATACCCATATTATAAGCAAATATGTAGGACTACAGTATATTGACAATACAATGGATCCTGAGCGGGCAATTGATCCCTATTTCGTTAATAACCTTAGGATAGACTTTAATCCTGATATAAAAAATCTGAAGGGGCTTGAACTTCAGTTGCTTATAAATAATATTCTGAATAACAGTTATGAAAGTAATGGCTATGGAGGCAACTGGTATGAGGATGGGGTTGAAAAAAGCTGGTCGTACTACTTCCCTCAGGCTGGAATTAATTATATGTTCAGAGTTGGCGTAAGATTCTGATAATCAATACATTATAATGGTTGTAAGTAATTGGATATCAGATAATTACATAGAGGTCTTCGGTGCAATAACCGGAATAATATATGTATTTCTCGAGATCAGGCAGAATATATGGCTCTGGCCTGTCGGGATTGTGACATCAGCTGTTTATATACTTGTCTTTTTTACAAGTAAGTTCTATGCCGATATGTCGTTGCAGGGGTATTATCTGGTGATAAGTGTTGTGGGGTGGTATTGGTGGAGAAGGGCTAAGGGCGAAGGGCACGGAGCACAGGGCAAAGAGCAAGGGCAAAGGGCCAATGGCGCAATGGCGCAAAGGCCTAACGGCAGAAGAGGAGAATGGGAGAGGGGGAGACCCGGAGACGGGAGACAGAAGACCGCAGACCAAAGCGACAAGGGGATTGGTTGTTAGCAGATTAAAGCTGAAAACCGGATTAATTCTGGGGTTAGTGTTTGTTTTTTTATACACCGGAATGTGGCTGGTTCTGTCGAAGCTTACTGATTCGCCTGTACCGGAATGGGATGCTTTTATTACCTCTTTATCGATAGTTGCAACCTGGATGCTGGCCCGCAAGATATATGAACACTGGTATTTGTGGATTATTGTTAACTTCGTTTCAGCAGTTCTTTTTATTACACGGGGACTTTACCCAACAGTAATTTTATATCTGGTTTACGGAATTATGTCGTTTGCCGGACTTATAGCATGGAAGAAAACAATACTAAAATGAGTGCACACACGATAATTATCGCCGACGGAACTTTCCCTACCCACGCGATTCCTCTCAGCTATATAAGGAATGCGGAGAAGATTATCTGTTGCGATGGCAGTGCAGATAATACGGTTCTGTCCGGATTCACTCCCGATGCCATTGTGGGCGATATGGATTCGCTCAGCAGTGAGTTGGCTGACAGATTTGCTGACCGTATATTTCCTGATGATGACCAGGCAACAAACGACCTTACAAAGGCAGTCACCTGGTGCAGGGAGAGTGGTCTGAAAGATCTTGTTATTGTTGGTGCTACTGGTAAACGGGAAGATCATACAATAGGAAATATTTCACTTCTGGCAGAGTATGTCGAAGACGTTAAGGTAATTATGGTTACAGATACGGGTCTGTTTATGCCACTGCTGAAAACCACATCAATTAGTACTTTTAAAGGTCAGCAGGTTTCGCTTTTTGCTATTGATCCTGATACAGAGATAACAACCCATGGATTAAGATATCCGCTTAACAGAACAAAAATAAAAAACTGGTGGTTTGCTACTCTGAATGAAGCCCTTGGAGATACATTCACTATAGAGTTCAGTTCCGGAAGAGTGATTGTTTATCTGAAATTTGCCCCCATGCCCCCCTGAAGGGGGGTTAATTCGACTCATTATTTTAGCAGGTAACAAATAGTATATAAGAATGTTAGCCCCCCTTTAGGGGGGTTGGGGGGCGATTAAAAGAAATTGCTTCCTTCACCAGATTTATCAGCTGTACCCTGCTTTTAACATTAGTCTTTATGTAAATGCGGTGGGTATGGTCTTTAACAGTCTGGAGACTTATAAAAAGCTTATCCGAGATCTCTTTGTTACTTAGCCCGTTGCATATTTCACGTACGATATCTGTTTCCCTGGGTGATACTTCGAATTGTTTGCAGAATTCTTCAAATGATAAATCTTTCATTGGCTCTTTGATGAATGCTGAAAGAAGTGTTCCGTAGTTCAGGTAGATGGGCAGGAAGGTATTTCCTGCGAAAAAGGCCAGAATGAAAGCAGCTGCAAGTGAGATCTGTGTTGTGTAAAGGAGAAGAAGCACACACTGTATTATCATGATCATGATTATTACAGGGGCAATAATCCGGCGGTCAAAATCGTGAATAAACGATTTCCCTTTATTCGGAAAGTATATTATCAGTGCAGTAATAATTGAATAGAGCATATTCATGACAATAAAGTAATTCCTGATAAGCGATACAGGTTTTACGTCATTTGCTTTTGCAATAAAATATCCAACAACAATTATGATAGTGAAATTAAAAAGCAGAAACCAAAGTACCAGCCATTTATTACTTTTTCTTCCCGAAATACCGCATGCAAACTGAATAAGCATTAGCCATGCAAAAACCAGGAATGGGAGACCAAGAAGCATGGCAATATCGGAAAATCTCGACATAAGGTCCTCAGAAATATATGATTCAAGCAACACTTTGATAACCGCTTGTCCCCAGATCCCATAAAACCCGAAAGCAAAAATAAAGACCTGAAAATATAGAAGTGTTGAGAATATTTCATGGTGGAATTTGTCACGCAGTCTGGTGGAGAGCACTATCCCCCCGGCAGCCATGGCAACTGATAAAATGAATATTAAATAGATAAAATACTGCAACATTATATAAAGGTATAAAATTTGGTTAACCAACGGTTCAAAAATAGACACAACCAAAGTAGTGTACTAAATACTAAAGTAGTATATTTTAAAATCACTACTATAGTATGAAGGCTGAGAATAAGAGCAGATGTAAATTTGCTTCATAACAACCGGTTTATACTTTTAAAAAAAATGAAAAAAATGGAAACAAATAATGATTACAGGTTAGTACCATCTTTTGGAAACAGTTTTGGTACAGGATGGCAGGTTATGTTTGATAATTTTCTCAGGTTATTCCTGGTGATTATTGTATTAGCTATAGTTACTGCCCCATTTAAAATGTTCAACTGGCATATGGATATGTCAGATCTGCACAAATTGCCTTTTAATTTTGGTAATGGATTTGACTTTGGCCACAATATGAAAAGTGCATTAACTTTAGGTTCGCTTGGCATTTTTGCAGCATTTTTTGTACTTATCGGAATTCTTTATGCCTTTCTTATTGCACCAGTATTTGAGTTCGGCGGAGATATGATATTTGTTCAGGCAGTGAGAAAGATCAAACCCGATTTTGAATATCTTATTAAGGGCTTCATGGAGAACTATCTGAGTATTGTTCTTGCCAACCTTCTGGTCTTTGCTCTGGTTGTAATGGGATTCTTTGCATTGATTATACCGGGTATCATAATCGCATGCAGGCTGGTATTTGTATCATACATTATTATGGACAAAAAACTTGATCCCATTGAAGCAGTTGAAATGAGCTGGAGGCTTACAAGGGGACATGGATGGCAGATCTTCTTTATGGCTATTGCCTCATTCTTTATCTGCATATTCGGATTGATGTTGCTTATAGTTGGTATTTTCCCAGCAATTATCTGGATATCAAGTTCATTTGCAGCACTTTATGAGTCAGTATTGAGAGAAAAGGAAAAGCCTGCTGAAGCTGTTGCAGCATAAAAACTGATTAATCTGAGCCCCTCATCAAAAAGTGAGGGGCTTTTATTTTGGTACAAGGTTTGTATGTGAAAGGAAAAAATCTTTAACTTTATCTTGAATTTTAACTTATAAAAAAAATGAAAACCAGAACTCTATTCTTATTATTTGCCTGCATGCTTATTCTGCCTGCAACTTCGAGTGCCCAGGTCGGAAATTTGCTCAAGAACAAAATGAACAAGGTAGTAAATGCAGGTGCTAAAACCGTTAATAAAGAAATTGATAATCAGATCGATACGGCCGTTAACAAGGAGGCTGACAAGGCACGGGAAAAAGCTGCTGTCAGAACAGAGGAGAACAAAGCCAAGAACCAGCCTTCACAGCCATCAGGCGGTAATACAGGACAGGACGAGCAGGCTTCTGGCGGTGCTGCTTTGAGCGGTCTATTCGGTAACAAAATAGACCTTAAATACAAAGAAGATTACAGCTTCACTTCAAGGATATATATGATAACTGAGGTGTATGACAAAAAGGATGTAACCAAGATGGACTTCTTTATGTTCTACAGCAGTAGTACACCAAGTATCGGGATTGAAACAAATACTATAAATACCAAGGAGGAGGGTTCAATACCTGTGGTTGCCCGGATGGTTATGGATGGTGAAAATAAGTGTTTCATTATGCTGACTGATGTTAACGGAATGAAAATGGGAATCATCTCTGCAATACCAGATGAGAATAGTGCCAACGGCCAGGATGGTAAGAAGAAAAAGGATAATCCTCCGAATTTTACAAAAACAGGTAATTCAAAAGTAATTGCCGGGTATAAGTGTGATGAATACACTTATAAAGATATTGATGATAATTCCACAGGTAAAGTATGGTTCACAAAAGATGCAAAGCTTAAAATTGATAAGAAAGGCTGGCAGAACTCAAACATGGCAGCATATTATGGAAATCCCGACTTCAATGAAGGTATAATTCTTGCCAGTGAATCATATGATGACAAGGGTAAACTTACAGCAAAAACAGAAACCAAGGAAATCAATGAAAATTTCCCTCAATCTATTTCTGTAAAAGGATACACCCTGCGTCAGATGAATATGGGGAAATAATTTAAATTCAGACTGATTCTATCCTTAAACCTTACAAAGTACACTTGAAAAAAATGTACCAGAATCAAGGAGATTCCTCGCTATCGCTCGGAATGACAGAGCTTTAGTTGTGAGGGGGGAAAAGAAATGGCGATTCGCAAGATAAATTTGAACTGTCCGAAATTATCAGCGAATCGCCATTTCTTTTCCTCTTATGATTCCATAAGAACCTGTCATCCTGAGCGATAGCGAAGGATCTCCAGGATTCATATGAATTTGTCATAGACCTATAATTTCTTAAGTTTCGCAAACCGCAGCAGAAGTTTTTTACTTCCCTCTTTTTCAAATTCGACAGTTGCCGTGGTATTGGGTGGCTGACCTTCAATGGTAATAATAACTCCGTTCCCGAATCTTTCGTGCTGAACAGAATCGCCTTCTGAAAACAGAGAGGCATCACTTGCAGCAAATACTTCTCCTGATCCGGATGAAGAAACCGCCTTACTTATCTTTTTCAGTTTATCTTCCCTGAGATACGACTTTGGTTCCTCTCTGATTATTATGGGCTTATCAGTTTTTTGATTGTTGCTGTTAAATGGTTTCCCCCCGGTTTGAGGATATTGAAGATATTTCTGATCTATCTCTTTAAGGAAGCGGCTCGGACTGCATCTTTCAAGATTACCCCATTTATACCTGTTGAGGGCATAACTCAGAGTAGCCTGCTTTTCAGCCCTGGTAACTGCTACATAGAATAACCGTCTCTCCTCCTCAAGCTCCCGTGCACTTCCCGACGACATTGGTGAGGGAAACAGGGTGTCCTCCATTCCCACTATGTATACATGTTTGAATTCCAGACCCTTGGCAGAATGCATAGTCATAAGCGTGATTTTGTTGCGGTCCTCATCATTCTCAGTATCCTGATCTGTGAGCAGTGCCACATTCGCCATATATGCCTCAAGGGTTGCAGGATCCCCGTTCGTCTCGGCTGCCTCGGTAAATACCTTTATAGCATTGAGAAGTTCTTCAAGGTTTTCATAACGACTCACTTCTTCCGGAGATTTCCCCTCCTTCAGTTCTCTCATGATGCCAGACCCCATTGCTATCTCCCTTGCTTTGGTAAATGCATCGGTTGAATCAGAGTTGAGACGGAGGTTATTAATAACATCGGCATATAGCTTTAGTTTTTTAGCTGTTCCCTGATTGAAATGGTCGGGGTATTTTGCTGCCTCACCAAGTATACTCCAGGCTGTTACATTCAACGATGCCGAGAGCTCAAATATTTTCTGAATCGAAGTATCTCCGATACCCCTTTTAGGATAGTTTATAGATCTTTTCAGTGCCTCCTCATCTTCAGGATTAATGACCATTCTGAAATAAGAAAGAACATCTTTTATTTCCTTTCGCTCGTAAAATGACAAACCGCCATAAATCTTATATGGTATGTTCTTTCGGCGCAAAGTCTCCTCAAAGATCCTCGACTGCGCATTGGTCCGGTACAGAATAGCAAAGTCTGACCAGTTGAGCTGTTGTGAAAACTTCTTTTCAAATATGTCTGAAGCAACATTGAATCCCTCTTCTGAGTCTGTGACAGACTGAAAGACCTGAATCTTTTCTCCGGTCTCATTCATTGAAACAACATTCTTCTGGATCTGTGCTTCATTATTCGCTATAATCGTATTTGCAGCATTGACGATAATCTGTGTCGACCTGTAGTTCTGTTCAAGCTTAAAAAGCTGATAGTCGGAATAATCGTTCTTGAACTCAAGGATATTTTCAATACGTGCTCCCCTGAAAGAATAAATACTCTGGGCATCGTCGCCTACAACACAGATGTTATGATGAGATGCTGCAAGTTTTTTAACTATCAGATATTGAGAGTAGTTGGTGTCCTGATACTCATCAACAAGTACATAATTAAATCTCGACTGATATGATGCCAGTACTGCCGGGAAATCCCTGAACAGTATGTTTGTATTCAGAAGCAGATCGTCGAAGTCCATTGCATTTGCCTTGAAACATCGCGCTGCATAAGTTTTGTAAATGTCAGCCAGCAAGGGCATCCTGCTGGCTCTGTCATATTCCTGTAAAGAACTGTCAGCTGCATACATGTTTGCGGTAACAAGGTTGTTCTTTGAGGCTGATATCCTGGATGATATTGCTCCCGGCTTGTAAATATTGTCATCGAGATTTAGTTCCTTTATTATTGAGCGGATCAGACTTTTTGAATCTGATGAATCATATATTGTAAAATTTGATTTATATCCGAGTTTATCTCCCTCCATCCTGAGGATCTTTGCAAAAATAGAATGGAACGTGCCCATCCATAGATACCTGGACACCTCAGGGCTAACGATCCGGGTGATCCTTTCCTTCATCTCTTTGGCAGCCTTATTTGTAAAGGTGAGCGCAAGTATTTTCCCTGCGGGAACACCCTTCTCCAGGAGATGTACAATACGGTAAGTAAGAACCCTGGTTTTGCCTGCGCCAGCTCCTGCTATGACAAGGGATGGCCCCTCAGAATTTATAACTGCTTGTTTCTGAGATTCATTCAGATCGTTTAGGTAATTGCTAGTCATGTTTAATTTTGAATTACAGCATTCAGGGTCGGCAAATTTAGCAATTCCATGGTTTTTATTAATATTGTGTTAATATTTAACTGATTAATATTATGAGACGATTTGGCCAGGTAATAGGAGTAAGACCCGAGCACTTTGAAAGGTATAAGAAATATCATGCAGCCGTATGGCCTGAAATACTTGATATGATCAAAAAATGCAACATGCAGAATTATTCCATCTTCCACAAAGACGGGATGTTATATGCATATTTTGAGTATACAGGTACTGATTTTTCTGCCGACATGGCTAAAATGGCTGCCGATCCAAAAACACAGGAGTGGTGGTCAATCATGGAGCCAATGCAGGATCCGGTTGCCAACCGCAAAAAAGGTGAATGGTGGGCAAATATGGAGGAGGTATTTCATCTTGACTGATCCCTATGAGACAAATCTATGGATTGATAATTGCTGCTTCACTTATATTTTCAGGCTGCAGTAAGAAGAATAGTCCGGAAACTCCCGTGAGTTTCAGCGGAATTTATCCTCATCTTGCTTATTATAATAATGAAGGCGAATGCGGTACAGGAGCTGTTGTTCCATGGGCCGGCAAGCTGTGGGTAATTACCTACGGACCTCATCTTCCCTTTGGCTCGTCGGATAAACTTTATGAAATCTCTGAGGATTTTGTCAGGCAGATTCGCTCAGAGAGTGTTGGAGGGACGCCTGCCAACAGGATGATACATAAGGAAAGCAATCAGTTGTTCATAGGCCCGTATGTTATTGATAAAGAAAAAAATGTAAGAGTCATCTCTCCATCGGTTATGCCCGGCAGGCTGACCGGTAATGCCCGGCATCTTACTGATCCTTCCGGCAAAATATATTATGCCACCATGGAGGAGGGTTTGTATGAAGTTGATGTTAATTCTCTTGCGGTAAGCTGTCTCTTCAGGGACGGGAATGTGAAATCTGAAAGTGATAATCCTACAGCACAGTTTCCCCTTTCACTTTTAAAGGGAGCTCATGGGAAAGGTGTTTACTCCGGACAGGGGGTTCTTATTTATTCTAATAACGGAGAATTATCAGACAAGGCTCAGACCCAATTTGATATAGAATCAGGATCATTGAATGAGTGGGATGGTAAAGAGTGGAATATTGTAAGACGCAATCAGTTTGTGGAAGTAACAGGTCCTGGAGGAATTTATGGAAATCCTGATCCTGCTGCCGATCCCATCTGGGTTACCGGCTGGGATCATAAATCACTGCTTGTGGGGGTACGTGATATTAAGGGATGGCGATTCTACAGGCTCCCCAAAGCAAGTCACAGTTACGATGGTGCCCATGGCTGGAACACTGAGTGGCCACGGATAAGGGATATCGGAATACCTGGCAATCCTTTCTATCTTATGACAATGCACGGAATGTTCTGGAGATTTCCTGCAACCTTCACATCTGCAAATAGTTCAGGTATTCGTCCTATGTCGGCATTCCTGAAAGTTATCGGTGACTTTTGCCGTTGGAACAATCTCCTGGTTTTTGGCTGCGACGATTCAGCAAATAAAGAATTCCTGAATAAGCGCGGGGAAAAAGGAACTATTGAAGGTCCGGGTCAGTCAAATTCTAATCTGTGGTTTATCTCACCCGATAAGCCTGGTCAGCTTGGTCCGACAACTGCAGAAGGCGCAGTGTGGGTTTCAGAGAATATAAAGGCTGATGAATATTCAGAGCCATTTATCTTCGGCGGCTGGGAACACAGATCATTATGGCTGAAGAATGAAGGGAAACAGACTGTTAATTTCACTCTTGAAACCGATTTAAATGGGTCAGACACATGGAAGTCGTTGAGGAAGATAAGCATAAAGCCAGATGAATCTTTATTAGTACCGTTTGAAGCTGCTGATAAAGGTGAATGGATAAGGCTATTCGCCGACAGACCGACAAAAGTAACTGCACAGTTCTGGTTTTCAGGAAGTGATTCCAGGTCAGATATTCCCGCTTTAATTTTTAACGGACTTACTGATGCAGAAAAGCTATCTTCAACAGGCGGATTGATCTGGGGCATGGGCGGAAATAGTCATAAGCTTGGTGTCCTGTCAGGGACACTCTCTGACAGTTCATTCACTGAATCAGGTTATTATGAGCTTGATTCACTCATGAATCTTGAAAAAAAGGAGAATGCTGAGGCAGCCAGACTGATACGCGATAAAGTATCAATTCCGCATAATGTGGTTACAATCGACAGTGCATCGGTTGTTATTGATGATGACCAGGGAAGACGCTGGCGATTGCCAAAAGGGAAGAGAGAATTCACCAATCTTACAAATAATTCATTGTTACGCATTTGCCGTGAGGTTGCTACTGAACGTGACCTTTTCAACTGCTCGGGTACATTCTACGAGTTGCCTGCTGAAAATGCTGACGGATTCGCGAAGATAAGACCTGTCTCTTCTCATAATTTCAGGATCCACGATTATGCATCATACCGGGGTATGCTTATAATGACAGGAATAGATATTAATAATAATGAGGTGAATAATCATATCGTCAGATCTGTTGATGGAAAAGCAGCCGTCTGGGCCGGAACGATTGACGACTTATGGCTGATGGGAAAACCAACCGGAGAGGGAGGTCCCTGGTACAATACCATAGTAAAGTCAGGGATTCCGTCTGATGCATATCTTATTGGATTCTATGATAAAAGGAGACTTCAGTTATCTCATCATTCCGGAGAAAAGGTAAAATTCCGGATTGAGGCAGATCCGGTAGGAAACGGACATTGGATGAAGTATAGCGAAGTCGTTGTGAATCCGGGAGAAACTTACAGATTTGAGTTTCCTGCAGCATTTCAGGCACGGTGGATCAGATTTATTGCCGGTAATGATTGCATAGCATCAGCTGTTTTAAAGTATGAATAAACGGATCTTTACCTCATCCTCAAGACAGATATATCAGAAATTTACAGGTTTTTATTATACTTGCAGAAGAATATACCAAAGGTTGGGAGATTTCGTTTTTCTTACTAAGAATTGATTACCAGTGCGTTATTTTTTTCTGATCATTGCATTAATACTACCTGTTCTTTCTGAAGCACAGCTTTCTGCGCCCGGGATGAGTGCAATAAGGTATTCTTCGTATCCTTCAGCTCCAACAGCCAACGATCCTGTATTTATCTATTGCAATACTTCCGGAACACAACAGGGCGCACTTACAGCAAATAGTCCTGGCGGAACCGGACCATTCAATTTTACCTGGAACAAGTGGAGCGATATTACCAAAAGTTTTAGTGAATTTATAAAGACTGAAACTGGAGTATTTACATCATCACTGACAAATCTTGATGAAGGAGGCTACAGGGTTACTGTTAGTGGCGGATATAGCGGGACATTAACAGGCTGGATTCATATAGATAAACCATTCTCTCTTGCTCAGCTTCAGAACAGAACCTGCGATTATGTTGCACTTAAGGGGAAGGCGGCTATCGATACCTTTTATTACAGAGATCCTGCAAACGGCATTTCAATTAAACTACCCAATAAGGTAAAGTTTCTCTGGACCTCTGATCCAATATCATCGATCCCATTTCCCGACTTTGAGATTAATCCGCAGACATTTCTGCCGCCACTGGTTGACGTAACATATAAACTTCATGTAAGCGACAGCTTCGGATGCATAAGTGAGTCATCATTCTTCTATGAATCAATTCATGTTAAGGCGGAGTTTTCTGTTGATCCCGATAAAGGTGAAGCTCCACTTGAAGTCTCTTTTACAGACAAGTCGATAAGGGGTGATATTTACAAATGGGAATTTGGTGATGGAAAAGACAGTATATCAGATCTGAAAAATCCCGACCCGCATATCTATTACAAACCAGGGGAGTACTCTGTTAAACTTACAATTGAAAGTCCTCTTCATTGCATTGACTCTATGAGGTTTGATAAGATTGTAGTTGATCCGTCAGATCTTGAAGTCCCTAATGTTTTTACACCTAATGGAGATGGCCTGAACGACTACTTCATGGTTAAAAAAACCTCTCTTCGTCGTATCAGTGTAGAGATATTCAGCAGGAGCGGAATTAAGGTATATAGCTTTTTCGGTGAGGGGGAGGCTCTTAGAACATGGCAGGGTTGGGATGGGAATATCAATAACTCATCAATAAAAGCAGCTCCCGGCATATATTTTTATCTTGTTCGTGGCTATGGCTGGGATGATATTGATTGGAACGGTGAAGAATACAGGGGCTTTTTCTACCTGTATAGGTAGGGGCTCAAAGGCGTAAAGGCACAACGCCTTTGCGCCATTACGCCTTTCACTGCCACACCCCGATAATTAATCCCATGATGGTAAGACTGATTACACTGTAACAAGCGTTTATCAGGAAATGGGCAAGTGATCTTGATTCAAAAAGATAGCTTATTCCTATAAAGGTAAATACCCAACCAAAACCAGCCATGAATCCGGCAAGTGCGCCAAAGGAAGCACCGGCATCAGATCCGATGAACATTGCAAGGAAAAAAGCGGCAATGAATGAAAGGAGGAAAGCAAATCCGAAAAGCTTCACCATGTTGGTATTCTTTGTTGATTCTTCAGTAATACCAGTCTCTTTCATCCATCTCTTTGCAAACATAACGGGTGAATACCATAATCCACCGAGAATAAAAGCACTTACTGCTGCAACAGTAATTGCCAGCCAGTTAAGGTTCTGAAAAGCATTTTGCATATCCATAAAACTAATTTTTAAGGATAACAACTGTTTCAGAAAAATGTTTAGTTATTAAGAAGGGAGATTTTTTTCAAGGAAGTGTATAAAGTTAAAGCTCATTATATTATGAATATCATCTTCCGAATATCCAATATTTTTCAGCATCGCCGGAACCTTCTGAAGATCGGCAATAGTGTCAAGGTCATATGGGCACTGTTCTTTTCCGAAAGCACCATCGAGATCCGATCCGATGCCTGCATATAAAGAGTTTCCGGCAAGCTGGCAGATATGGTCAATGTTATCAACCATCTGCTTAAGTGATACATTCATCATAACCGGATCCGATTTTCCCCTTATCCATCCCGGCACCATCATCCAGGCATCGAGGGCCACACCTATTACTGCCCCGCGACTTATCAGCTCCTTTATCTGGTCATCAGAAAACTGCCTGTTGTGCTCAACGAACGCCCTGCAGTTATTATGGCTTGCCCAAACCGGACCTTTAAAGATTTTCAGCATTTCACGGAAGCTATCTTCTGATAAATGTGTGGCATCCATAATAATACCAAGTCTTTCAATCTCTTTAATGAGCTCGCGGCCCTTGTTACTGAATCCACCTGTGGAGTCAGTACCCTGTGCATAAGTGCCTGGTCCATAGTGAGCAGGACCGATTGCTCTTAATCCATAATTAAAGGCTTTTTCGAGATGCCCGACCGAAACGAGGGAATCAGCTCCTTCGAGACTCAGCACATATCCTATAGGTGAATCAGGTTTTGGGTTTTTCCATGTCTGAAGATGTTTCTTAAGCTCTCCCTTAGTTGCTATTTGGACCATTTCACCTGATTCTTCCATTGTTTTGTACCAGGCAAGCTGGCCCTGGGTTTGTGCCCATGCCTGTTCCGGCGAATTCCATCCGGGAAGTCTGTTGCCTCTCTTAACATATCTTCCTATCTGAGTGGCGACACAAATACCGATGTTTCCCTCGCGCAATGAGGGCAGACTTACAGTCCCCTTTGCCCTGTCGGGTTTATCATTCATACCTTCCTCGCTTTTACGGATCTCCTCCACAGTCCATCTGAGATCGCGGTTCCATTCCAGTGCATTCATCGAAAGGTCGAGGTGAGCATCAAATATTAATTGTTTTTTATGCATATGAATCCTCTTAGATCAAATAGTTATTTTTCTTTTTCTCGCGGCAACAATCCATTGTCCTACAGCACGATTATTTGTAACAATTGTTACATTTTCATGTCTGTCTACGGTCGGGCATATATGCCATGGAATACCATACAAATGGTCCCCTATATTAAACTTATCAGCCTCATTTGTTTTTATAACCATATGTTCTTCATTATGACCAACTACTGAATAGCTTTTGAGTCCCAGTAGTTTAACTCTCGGCTGTGCCATTTCTGAAGCCAAAGCCTTGTGGCCAAGATCAAGACATAAGAGTTCTTTTGCAGGTTTGCTTACTATTCGTGTAAGCAGTATTGCAGCATGTAGAAAATCCATGTCGGTGAAGGATGTACTGTAACCATAATCCCATAGAAGTATTGTACCCGGACTAAGTTCAACACCTTTTCTCTGGGCATGTAAAGGAAAGGAGGGTGTTCCTCCTGCAATAATTTTAACTGGAGTAATCCCTTCATGCTTAAGCTCTTCTATCATGCTTTCAATCGGAGAAAATGCCTCGTCACAAATCAGTTTGCGTTTAGCCGGGTCTGGTTCATGAATATGTCCGTCGTAAACGTGAAGACCCTCTGCCACAAGCATTGGCGAATCAACGATCCTGTTAAATAATCTGATTGTTTTTTCACCGGGAATGACACCGGTCCTGTTCATCCCCACATTGATATCGACCCAGACGTGAGTTTCAAGTCCGGTTTTTCTGGCCATATCAGAAAGCTGTATAATAGTCTCGCCATTGTCAGCAATACAGGATATTTTTATGTTTTCGAATGTTTGTTTAAGCTTAAAAAATCTTTCAAGGTTTGGACCCACAGGTTGCATTGCCAGTAGTATATCAGGAGCTCCGCATTTTGCAACCATCTCTGCTTCAGAGATAGTTGCGCACTTGAATTTGGTAATTCCGTGTTTCATCTGAAGCATAACAACCTCAGCCATCTTATGAGTCTTTACATGTGGCCGGAGGTGTTTTGCCCCTTTGGCAATTTTTATCATTCTGCGTATGTTCTCCTCAATCCTGTCGGGGTATACCAAAAGGGCCGGGGAGTAGACTTCGGTCACGTTTTCGACCTCATACCAGCGATCATTTATGGTCACAGATTCGTTCATTTCAATTCTAATAGAGTTCAAACATAGCTTCAATTTCTACCGCAATATTTGACGGGAGTGTCATTCCAACCGCACTTCTTACCCCAACGCCATTATCCTCCCCGAAAACTTCTGCCATCAATTCGCTGAATCCGTTGATCACTGCAGGTTGTTGTTCGAATGTAGGTGCACAGTTAACCATACCGAGAACTTTAACGATACGCTTTATCTTTTTTAAATCTCCGAAATGAGTTTTTATAGTCGATAACATCGTCAGTCCGACCTGTCTTGCTGCAAGCTTTCCTTCAGCGGTATCGAGGTCAGCACCCACTTTCCCTTTCATCAGTGTGCCATCGGTGTTTATAGGTCCCTGACCTGAGACATACAGGAATTTATCAATTACCAGAACAGGTTTGTAAACGCCTGCAGGTTTTGGAGTTGGCGGTAAAACAAGACCTAACTCAATAATTCTCGATTCGGGATCATACTTCTTTTCCATAGTTTTGTTTTTTACTTTTGTCTTTTGTCTTTTGTCTTTTGTCTTTTCCTCTGTGTCACTCTGTGTCTTCTCCTGAACTCCTCTGTGTAATGTTTTTCTGAAGAACTGACACAGAGATCCACAGAGTAGTCACAGAGTAGTCACAGAGGTCCACAGAGGTGTAATCCTAATATTATACAAATAGTTCTCCTTTCATAATAGTTAGAGCCTGACCTGATATTTCAACCCGGTCATTCTTTAATGATACCTTAAGGATCCCTTCACGTTTCGAAACCTGATGGGAAAGAAAATCTTTCTTTCCTGTTTTTTCCACCCAGAATGGAACAAGTGCGCAATGTGCAGAACCGGTTACAGGATCTTCATTAATGCCTAGTGCCGGAGCGAAACATCTCACACAGAAGTCGAAGTTCTTATCAGATGAAGGTGCAGTTACAATAAGGTCACCGAAAACCGAATCTTTCATTCCGGCAAAATCAGGCATCATATTTTTAACTTCAGATTCATCTTTTAAGAGAGCAAAAGTCCAGCCATGGTCTGTCCGGTGCAGTTCAATTGGTCTTATTCCTGTCAGTGTTTCAAATTCATTTGTTATTTCCATTGCCCTCAGGTGATATGCCGGGAAATTCATTATTATCCAGTCGCCGTCCTTTCTGATTACCAGCTCACCTGCTTTTGAAGAGAATTTAATTTCTTCACCAGTTTTTACCTGCCCCGTTTCATATAAAATATGTGATGCGGAGAGAGTAGCATGTCCGCATAAAGGTATTTCAGCTTCGGGAGAATGGAACCTGATATTTCTGCAATCTTTTCCCGGGAAAACAAATGCAGTTTCAGAGAGATTCATTTCCATTGCTATATTTTGCATCCATTCCTTTTCCGGTTCATTCTCCAGAATACAGACTGCTGCCGGATTCCCCTTAAATGGGCGGGTTGTGAAAGCATCAACCTGAAAAATTGTTTGTTTGTATTTCATGTCTGTCGAAAGTAATTTGACTATAAAATTAAGATGAATTGTTTTTAATGCAACATTTCCACATTGAATTCGTCATTCACCGGTCGATTTTACCCTTTCAGCTAAATTTTACGGTAATTTAACCAATAAAACTTTGTAAACTAATAAAGTTTTCACATTTTTGCATCGTTTATTTTAAAAATGCATGGATAACAGAGATAGAATAATAGAAGGCGCTGCAGAGTTGTTCAAGACTTACGGGATGAGGTCAGTAACCATGGATTTCCTGGCAAATCATCTTGGCATGTCCAAGAGAACTATTTACGAAATCTTTTCTGATAAGGACGAACTTTTGATAGGAGTGTTGAAATGGATGGCCAAGCGTCAGAGGGATTTGGTGAAAAAGATCCTCGATGAATCTGAGAATTCCATTGTTGCAATTTTCAGGATGCTTGAAATAAACAGGGAATACCTTCAGAATATGAGTCCTGCATTTCAGGCCGACCTGAAAAAATATCACCATGATGTTCTTATGAAGAAAGCAGATAAGTGTGACATGCCTGATTACAGGAATAATCAGCAGGTGATTGAGAGGGGGATAAAGGAAAAACTTTTCAGGGAAGATATTAATCCTGATCTGGCTAACAGGTGTCTTTATAATCTGGGCAGCACAATAATGGATGAGCAATTATACCCTTTTGATCTTTTTTCACGACGGGATGTAATCAAAAATATTTTCATCAATTACCTGAGGGGGATATCAACAGCAAAAGGTCTTGAACTTATAGGTGTACTGGAACAAAAGATTTAAATAATCAATAGAATAATAGAGAATAACAGAAAACAATTTATAAACATGAAAAACAAACAATTACAAGCAATTATCATGCTTTTCTTTCTGACAGGGAATCTCGCTTTTTCTCAGTCAGAAAACAGTGAATTAAAATTATCTCTCAAGGAAGCTCAGGATTATGCATTACAAAATAATAAGATGGTAATCTCAGCCCGGATGGAAGTTGCGGAATCTAAAAGAGCTGTATGGGAAACAATTTCTGCCGCATTGCCTGAGGTTAGTGCTTCAGCTTCATTTGCAGATAATCTAAAGCTGATGACAACCCTTCTGCCGGGAGATTTTTTCGGACAGCCCGGGGTAAAGGTTCCTGTTACCTTCGGATCGCAGTTTAATTCAAGTGCAACTATACAGGCAAGCCTGCTCCTTTTTAATGCACCTTTATTAATAGGTATAGAGTCATCAAAACTGGCCGGGAAATTGAGTCAGCAAAACCTCGAAAAATCAGAGCTTGATACAAAGGAATCTGTGAGTACGGCTTATTACCTTATTCTTGTTACGGAAAAATCACTTCAGATTCTTGAAGGTAATATTGCCAACCTCAATGAAACCCTCAAGTCTACTAAGGCAATGTTCTCAGCAGGGATGGCTGAATCGACAGATGTTGACCAGATGACATCAAATCTGACTATGATTGAAAATTCGCGCAGCTCGCTTCAGAGAACAATCGAACTTAATTATAATCTGTTAAGATTTCAGCTGGGAGTGCCTGCCACGACAAAAATCAGCCTGACTGAGACACTTGAGAGCCTGACATCTGATATCAATGTGGAGACGCTGCTTTCACAGGCATTTGATATTAATCAGAATGTCAACTATAAGCTTATTGAGGGAGCAGAACAGATGTCGTCACTCATGCTTAAGACTCAGAAAGCTGCCGTATTACCAACATTAGCCGGATTTTATAATTATGGTACTAATGGAATGGGTGACAAAGTGTCTGAGCTTCAATGGTTTCCAAACTCTATGACAGGACTTCAGCTATCTGTTCCAATTTTTGCAAGCGGACAGAGATATACCAAAATTAAAAAGGCACAGATTAGTCTCGATAAAGCCCGTAATACAAAAGAGATGGTAACTGAGCAGCTTCTTCTGCAGGAGAAACAGCTTCGCTACAACCTTGTAAATGCGAATCTTCAATATAAAAGCCAGAAGGCAAATGTTGATGTATCGAAAAGAGTTTATACCAGTACTGAAAACAAATTCAAGCAGGGTATGGCATCCAGTTTGGAGCTGACACAGTCTAACTCACTTTATCTTCAGGCGGAGAACAACTATGTGTCTGCCCTGATGAATTTGCTGCAGACTAAGCTTGCACTTGATAAGCTTCTGAATAATATGTAGAAGAACTGAAAAAGGTAGAAATATAGAATTAAACAAAAACAAAAATAAAATTACACACGAATGAAATACTTAAGAACACTTCCGGTAATACTGATCAGCGGGCTGTTACTTGCTGGCTGCTCTGCAAAAACTAACAATGCTGCTGCTCCTGCAGGTGATTCAACAGCTGTTGCTGAAAAAGCTGCTATCCCTGTAAAAGTAGCTGTACTGGCGAAGACTAGGATTGCCAGGACAATTGATTATACAGCTACAATACTACCATTCGAGGAGGTAAATATGGCCCCTTCAACTCCGGGCAGGGTAGATAAGATCTATGTTGAAGTAGGAGACAGGGTAAATAAAGGCGATGATCTTTTCCTGATGGACAGGACACAGCTTTATCAGCTTAAACTTCAGCTTAGCAGCCTGGCCAAAGACCTTTCAAGACTTGATACTCTTTTAAGATCCGGAAGTGCAAAGCAACAGCAATACGATCAGCTCAAGACGCAGTATGACGTTACAAAAACAAATGTTGACTTCATGGAGGAAAATACTCTTATGAAGGCACCATTCTCCGGAGTTATAACCGGAAAATATTTTGAAAATGGAGAGATGTACTCAGGAGCCCCGACAACTGCAACAGGCAGATCTGCAATTGTAACAGTAATGCAGGTTAACCCTTTGAAAATTAATGTTAATATTTCGGAACAGTACTATCCTTTAATAAAAAGAGGTTTGAAGGCTGAAGTTACAGCGGATGTTTATGAAAATGAGTTATTTGAAGGAAAGGTTTTTCGTGTTGCCCCGACAGTGAATTCCGGTACGAGGGCATTCATTGCAGAAGTAGAGCTTCCTAATAAAAATGACCTTCTGAAACCTGGAATGTTTGTAAGAGTATCAATGGATCTCGGTGAGGTTGAAACCTTTGTTGTCCCTGCTTCCAATGTTCTTGTCCAGGAAGGAACAAACATCAGATATGTATTTGTGGCGGAGAATAATATTGCCAGGCGGATTGAGGTCTTAATAGGTAAGAGATTTGACGATAAGCTTGAGATAATCTCTGAAACGCTCAAAGAGGGCAGTAAACTGGTAATTGAAGGACAATCAAGACTTATCAATGACGATAAGATTGAAATAGTAAAATAGATAAATAATATAACAATATGAGTATATATAGTACTTCTGTAAAACGACCTGTAACTACCATCCTGATATTTGTCGGTCTGATGGTAATGGGTCTCTATTCCCTGGTTCAGCTTCCGGTTGATCTTTATCCCGAAATGGAACTTCCATTCGTAGTTGTAATGACCACCTATCCGGGGGCAAGTGCATCTGATATTGAGTCAAATGTTACCAGGCCAATTGAAAACACTTTAAACTCAGTAAGCAAGTTGAAGGAAATAACATCAACTTCAAGTGACGGAACTTCAATCGTCTTCATGAACTTTGAGTATGGTACGAATCTCGATGAAGCCTCCAACGACATCAGGAGCAGCCTTGGTTTTGTCGAGAGAGCTCTCCCCGAGGATTGTGAGAAGCCGGCCATTATTAAGTTCAGTACAAGCATGATGCCAATAATATTTTATGCTATAACTGCTGATGAGAGTTATGCCGGACTTGAAAAAATCCTTGATGAAAAGATTGTTAACCCCCTCAACAGGATTGAAGGAGTAGGATCGGTTGCATTAACCGGAGTGCCCGGAAGAAAAGTCTATATTGATGTTGATCCAAGGAAAATGGAGGCTTATAATCTGACCATTGAACAGATCGGAAATATCCTCAGGGCAGAGAATATGAATTTGCCCGCAGGTTATGTTGAGATGGGTGAAACCGATTATCCCTTGCGTATTCAGGGCGAATTTCCCGAGAGTGATGTGGTTAAGAATATTGTTGTCAGCAACTTCAATGGCGCCAGTGTATACCTTAAAGATATAGCCGAAGTAAGGGATACTATCCGTGAATCGAAGTTTGATACAAAGATTAATGGTGCCAAGGGAATGTCGATGTTTGTTCAGAAACAATCGGGTGGTAATACTGTAAAGGTAACCAGGGAGATAGAAAAAAACCTTGAAATCCTTAAGAAGGAACTTCCTCCGGATGTTAAAATTGAGAAGCTCTTCGACAGTGCAACATTTATAAAGGACTCAATAAGCAACCTTTCAGAGACCCTGATGTATGCTGCTATATTTGTGATCCTGGTGGTCTTATTCTTCCTTGGCAGATGGAGGGCTACATTTATAATTATTCTTACAATTCCGATTTCACTAATTGTAGCATTTATTTACCTTTTTGTAACTGATGCATCTATTAATATTATCTCACTTACATCATTGTCAATAGCGATCGGTATGGTGGTGGATGATGCTATTGTGGTTCTTGAGAATATAACAAAACACATTGAACGGGGAAGCCAGCCCAGGGAAGCTGCTATTTATGCAACAAATGAGGTATGGCTTGCTGTTATCGTTACAACATTAACAGTAGTGGCAGTTTTCTTCCCGTTAACATTTGTTACCGGTCTTACAGGAGTACTCTTCAAACAGCTGGGTATGATCGTTACAATTACAATCGTTACATCTGTTTTTGCTGCTATTACTCTTACCCCGACTTTAAGTGCTCTTTTACTTAAATGGTATCCCATTAATAAAAATGCAAAATTCTGGACATATGACGGAAGTATCAGAAAAGGTCTGGATAAACTCGACCACTTTTATGAAAAAACACTCAGGTGGTCACTTCGCCATAAGACTATGGTTTCCATTCTGTCTCTGATAATTTTTATTGCCTCTATGAGCCTATTCAGTGTTATAAAAACTGAATTCTTTCCACAGGCCGATGAATCACGTTTATCTGCAACAATTGAGCTTCAGACTGGTACAAGAGTTAGTCAGACTCTGATTACATCAGAAAAAATAGATCAATTGCTTAAGACCAAATATCCGGAGGTTCAGATTATCTCAACTGCAACAGGTTCGGACGATCAGGGAGGATTCGCATCAATTTTTTCAGGAGGTGGAAGCCATAAGATTACATACAGTCTGAGTCTTGTTCCAATCGAAGAGAGAAGCAAATCCAGTTTTGACCTTGCGGATGAATTGAGGGCTGATCTGGCTAAAATGCCTGAAGTTGTTGACTTTACTGTAAGCACAACTGATAACATGGGAAGCTTCGGAGGAAGCACAGTGGATGTTGAAATATATGGTTACAACATATCTGAGACTAACCTTGTTGCTGAAGAACTTGCAGAAAAAATCAGAAATATTCCAGGGGCAAAGGATGTTACAATCAGCCGTGATAAATCCAAACCTGAACTCCAGATAGTATTTGATCAGAACAAGATGGCCGCTAATGGGCTTAATACGGCGATGGCTTCTATGGCTGTTAAGAACAGGGTTGATGGTATGACTGCAACCAGACTCCGTCAGTTTGGTGACGAGTACGATGTTGTCGTAAGATTTAAAAGAGATGCCACAAGTACTATTACGGATATAGAAAATATTGGCATTACTAATCCGATGGGTCAGATTGTCAGACTAGGTGAGATTGCAGAAATAAAAGAGTTCTGGTCTCCGCCAAGTATAGAGCGTAAACGAAAAGAACGAATAGTAAGGGTGTCATTTACTCCATTTAAAAGATCATTAACTGACCTTCAGGTGGATGTTCAGAAAGCAATCGACGAAACAGTTAAACCCGCTGGAGTTATGGTACAGATCTCAGGTGCAATTAAAGAACAGATGGATGCTTTTATGGATATAGCCATGCTGATCCTAATAAGCCTTGTCCTGGTATACCTTATTATGGCTTCACAATTTGAATCTTTAAAGATGCCTTTCATTATCATGTTCTCAATACCGTTTGCATTCTCGGGAGTGGCAATTGCACTGTTTGTATCCGATACTGCTCTTAGTGTAATTTCCGGTATCGGAGCAGTGATGTTGATTGGTATAGTTGTTAAAAATGCTATCGTACTTGTCGATTTCATTAACCTAATGCGTGAAAGAGGCTATGAACTCTATGAAGCAATTGCGATTTCAGGCCGTTCACGACTCAGACCGGTAATTATGACCTCTGCAACAACTATACTTGGTATGTTCCCTCTGGCGCTTAGTACAGGCTCGGGTTCAGAACTATGGAGCCCCATGGGTGTAGCTGTTATCGGCGGACTAGTATTCTCAACAGTTGTAACACTTGTCCTCGTTCCTGTTATTTATGCTATATTTTCAAAGCACGGGGAACGAAATAAGAACCTAGCTGTCTATTCTCATTTTGATTTCATGAATGGCGATGGGGACAAAAAACAATAATTGATAATTATAAATAATTGATTATGAAAGCAATAATGATAATATATAATCAGGCTCATACCGAAAAGGTTGAATATATGCTTGATAAGCTTGGGATTAAAGGTTATACCCTTTGGGAGAATGTACAGGGGAGGGGTAGTAATACCGGTGTACCTCACATGGGAACACATACCTGGCCTGAAATAAACAAGAGCGTCCTTACTATAGTTGAGGATGATATTGTTGATACAGTCCTTGATAAAGTAAAAAGGATAGATGCTATAAATGAAGAAGTAGGTATCAAAGCATTTGTCTGGGATATACTCAAGATGGTATAGGGTTACCAATCTGCTTTTTTAAAGGCTGACATTAGTGTCAGCCTTTTTTTATCTTTATAAGGTGTACATCAACAGTTATTTATACAAAAAAAGCAACAGTTGAATATGAATAAGTTTGAAAAAAGGGGGTATGAGTTGAAAATAATATAAAATAAGACGATGTACCCCCCTTGAGAAAGGGGTATAAAAGCAAAAAAAGATATAAAATAGATATTGTACCCTAATTTAAATAGGGTCTAAATAAAAAAAGACTATATTTGCATCGAAGTTTTATTAATAATTTAAAATTTAAGAAAATGGAAAAGAAAAAGATGTTTTTTATGGGGTTGGTTATGATGTTGATTTGTTCCTCAATCGGAGTTCAGGCACAGGAAACCATTCAAAAGTCTAAATTCACTGCCGGTGCAGATCTCTACTCTAATTATATATTCAGGGGAACCAAGTTTGGTAAAGGACCATCTGTCCAACCCAGTGTAAAATACATCAACGGAGGATTTACAGCAGGTGTTTGGGGGGCATTTGATGCAAGCGGGTATGCAGAAGCAGATCCATATGTTTCTTTTGCATTTCCCTTTGGATTGAGTTTGGGAATAACAGATTATTACTATCCCGGACTTGAATTGTTCGATTTCTCAGAAGCTACGGGAAGCCAGGCGATAGAGATTAACTCAGGTTTTACAAAAGGAGGACTTTCACTTAGCGCCAACTATATAATTAATGAAGCTGGTGGTGCAGCCTCGGCTGGTGGCGACATGTACTTTCAGGCAGGTTATGCTTTTACCAGTTTCAGCCTTTTTGCAGGTGGCGGTAACGGATGGCATACCAAAGACGGTGAATTTGACCTGTGTAACGTAGGTTTAAGCACATCTAAAGAGATCAAGCTTTCAGACACTTTCTCAATTCCGGTTCTTGGACAGATAATTGTTAATCCCGACAGAGAACAGTTATTTATTGTTGTCGGTTTTTCATTTTAGCAAATAATATAATAGTATATAAACGCTTTACCTGAACCTAAACTATGCAAAAGAAAAGGCTGTCCGATGTGGGCAGCCTTTTCGATATAAAATATGTTGTAGTGTAGGGTCGCGACCCTTCCTTACATATTATTCTTCATCCTCTTCAGCTGAGTAAGCTTTGATAACAGCATCCTGAACATCGCCCGGAACCTGTGCATATTCAGCGAATTTCATTGTGTACATCGCGCGACCGCCTGTAATTGAACTTAAAGCAGTTGAATACTTGTTCATTTCTGCGAGAGGTACTTTCGCCTTTATGACTTCAAAGCGTTTTTCGCTTGCCATACCCAGAACCATTCCGCGACGGCCCTGAAGGTCGCTTATAACATCACCCATACGGTCTGATGGAACAAAGATCTCAACATCATAAACCGGTTCAAGGATCTTCGGTCCGGCAATTTTAAATGCCTGACTGAATGCATTTCTTCCGGCCAGACGGAAAGATATTTCGTTTGAGTCAACCGGGTGCATCTTACCATCATAAACATATACCCTGATATCGCGGGCATATGAACCAGTAAGCGGACCGATCTCCATTTTTTCCATAATACCTTTAAGTATAGCAGGCATAAAACGTGCATCAATAGCTCCACCAACAATACTATTGACATAAACAAGTTTACCTCCCCACGGAAGTGTTATCTCCTCCTTGTCGCGTACTGATATTTTTATCTCTTTGCCATTGATCTTCTGCATTGTGACTTCTTTTGAACCCTCTTCAAATGGTTCAATAATCATATGTACCTCACCAAACTGGCCTGCACCTCCTGATTGTTTCCTGTGACGGTAATCAGCTGCCGCCGATTTCGTAATTGTCTCGCGATAAGGAATTTTGGGTGCATTGAAGTTCGTATGTATCTTATATATATTATCAAGGTGCCACTTCATAATATTAAGATGGTATTCACCCTGGCCATGAACTATAATCTGTTTTAGTTCTTTTGAGTATTCAATTATGATTGTCGGATCTTCAAGGTGTATCTTATTCAGTGCTTCACCAAGTTTCTCATCATCACTCTCACTCTGAGCCTTAATGGCAGTCCGGTATTTTGGCTCAGGAAACTTAACACCTTCAAATTTCCAGTCATTTCCAGGAACACTTAAGGTATGTCCGGTTTTTGTGTTCTTCAGTTTAACAAAAGCACCTATATCACCAACATTAAGTTCAGGAACCCTTGTTCTGTTCTTGCCTGCGCAGACATATAACTGTGAAAGTCTTTCTTTTGAACCGTTGTTTGAGTTGACAACATCAAGGTTCTCAGTAATCTTACCTGAGAATACCCTGAAATAGTTGATCTCACCGATATGCTCTTCAATTGATGATTTGAAGACATAAACTGAGGCTGCTCCGGCAGGATTTGGTTTTATTTCGGCTCCCTTGTTGTTTTTCTGTGCAGGCATATCTGCGATTGACGGGGCTTCATTTATTATAAACTCCATCAGACGATCTACACCAATGTTGTGTTTTGCTGAGATACATAGAACAGGAAACAAACCTCTTTTTGCAATACCTTTTGATATGCCTTTCTTTATTTCATCCTCTGTGAGAGTATCATTTGTAAAGAAAAGCTCCATAAGTGCTTCGTCACTTTCAGCTGCCTTTTCAACAAGCACTCCATGCAGTTCAGCTGCTTTGTCAGCCTGATCTGCTGGAATATCAAGTATTTCAGCTTTGCCGCCGTCTTTTGCATAACGGAGCATCTTCATTTTGAAAACATCAATTACTGAATTGAATCCTACTCCTTCATTTACAGGATATTGTACAATCACAATATTTGAACTCAGGCGTTCCTTAAGCATCTCTATTGCTTTCTCGTAGTTGGCTTTTTCGTGATCGAGCCCGTTTACCACAAGTATTACCGGTTTGTTATCTTTTTCAGTATGTCTGAAATGGATCTCAGTACCAACTTCAACACCATTCTGAACGTTGATTGTCATAACAGCACAATCTGAAGCGAAGAGTGAAGAGATAACCCCCCCGCTGAAATCATCAAGACCCGGTGTGTCTAAAATGTTTATCTTACTATTCAGAAATTCGGTATAAAGTACAGTTGAGAATAATGAGTTTCCATTTTCGTGTTCGATCGGACGATAATCAGAAACTGTGTTTTTTCCTTCGATAGTACCTCTTCTTTCAATTACACCTCCGTTAAAAAGCATTGCCTCTGCAAGAGTGGTTTTACCTGATTCGGAGTTACCCAGCAGTGCAATGTTTTTAACCTGGTCCGCCTGATATGTTTTCATATTTTTCTGTAGATTATATGTTATACTTATTTATTATATATCAAAGTGAGGAGGGACAAAAATAATAATTTTTTAAAAACAGCATAGGAAAGAGGTGATAATTCGAAATTTTTTATTTCCTTTGCACCAGTTTTTTGAAATACAGGAGTACCGGTTTTTCTTTCATCGTAAGTTTACAAAACGTTTTTCGCAGGGAAAGGTCGGGAAGGAACCTGTTAATAACTTACATTTTTAAGTAAGATATATTGTTTTTGATCATGCTCTAATACCTGAGTATTGGCTGTAATCAGGTGTGTGAAACATGCGTAATGGATTGTTTTAAAAAAAATTCCAAACTTGTTTGTGAATTAAGAAATAAAAACAATACCTTTGCAAACCATTTTTTTGAGTAAAATTAATGCTAAAATAAATTGGATATATGCCGACAATTCAGCAATTAGTAAGAAAAGGCAGGAAAAAACTGGTAGATAAAAGTAAAGCACCTGCATTGGATTCATGCCCACAGAGGCGGGGAGTATGCGTGCGTGTTTATACCACAACACCAAAGAAACCTAATTCAGCAATGAGGAAGGTAGCCAGGGTAAGGCTTACCAACCAGAAGGAAGTTAACGCCTATATTCCGGGAGAAGGTCACAATCTCCAGGAACACTCTATCGTACTGATAAGGGGTGGCAGGGTTAAAGACCTTCCGGGCGTTCGTTACCACCTTGTGCGTGGTGCGCTCGACACATCAGGAGTTGATGGCCGTACTCAGAGAAGATCAAAATATGGTGCCAAAAGGCCTAAGAAGTAACAGTTAAAGGTATAAGATAATGAGAAAGTCAAGACCAAAGAAGAGGATTCTGTTACCGGATCCAAAATACAAAGATCCGTATGTAACAAGGTTTGTGAATAATCTTATGTTCAGTGGTAAAAAGAATCTTGCTTTTAAGATTTTCTACGACTCACTTGATATAGTCGGAGATAAGTTTAAAAGCGAAGGCAAGACTCCGCTTGAAATCTTCAAGCAGGCTCTTGATAATGTAACCCCGCAGGTTGAGGTTAAAGCCCGCAGGGTTGGTGGTGCAACTTTCCAGGTGCCGATGGAGATCAGAACCGACAGGAAAGTGGCTATCAGCATGAAAAATATGATATCATTCGCACGAAAGAGAACCGGTCATTCGATGGCTGAGAGGCTTGCCGCAGAACTTATGGCAGCTTACAAGCTTGAAGGCGGTGCATATAAGAAGAAAGAAGATACTCACAGGATGGCTGAAGCTAATAAGGCTTTTGCTCATTTCCGGTTTTAATTGAATAAAGAGGCAGAAGGAACAGAGTAGATGGATAAGAACCTGAAATATACAAGAAACATCGGAATCATGGCTCACATTGATGCCGGTAAGACCACAACTACAGAACGTGTTCTGTTTTATACTGGTCGTACCCATCGTATGGGTGAGGTACATGACGGTAATGCAACGATGGACTGGATGGTTCAGGAGCAGGAGAGAGGAATAACAATTACATCTGCCGCTACAACAACTTACTGGAAATACAGGGGTGATGATTATAAGATTAATATAATTGACACTCCCGGTCACGTTGATTTTACAGTGGAAGTTGAAAGATCATTAAGAGTACTCGACGGTGCTGTTGCAGTTTTCTGTGCTGTTGGTGGTGTTGAGCCGCAGTCTGAAACAGTATGGAGACAAGCAAATAAGTATGTTGTACCAAGGATTGCATTTATTAATAAGATGGACCGTGCAGGTGCTGATTTCTTCAGTGTTGTCCAGCAGATCCAGGAAAAACTCGGAGCTAATCCGGTACCTATACAAATTCCGATAGGTGCAGAGGAGAACTTCAAAGGGTTTATCGACCTTATTACAATGAAGGCAACCGTTTATTATAATGATGAGAACAGCGCTACAAGCTTCCAGATAGAAGATATTCCTCAGAATATGAAAGAGGAAGCCGAGGAGTGGAGAGGCAAGCTTATTGAAGTTGTTGCCGGTGTAGACGATACACTTCTTGAAAGATATCTTGAAGATCACGAATCAATTACTGAAGAGGAGATAATGACTGCTCTGCGTAAAACAGCTATCAGTGGTGTGGCAATCCCTGTTATCTGCGGTGCGGCTTTCAAAAATAAAGGTGTTCAGAGTCTTCTTGATTCTGTTATCGCTTATCTTCCGAGTCCTGTTGACAAAGGCTTTGTAACAGGTATCGATCCCAGAAATGATGAAGAGATTACACGCGAGCCTGACGATGAAGCTCCATTGGCAGCTCTCGCATTTAAAATAGCTACAGATCCTTTTGTTGGTCGTCTTGCTTTCCTCAGAATTTATTCAGGAACACTTAAAGCAGGCGATACAGTATTAAATGTGCGCACAGGAAAAAGAGAACGTATAAACCGTCTTTTCCAGATGCATGCCAACAAACAGAATCCGAAAGAGAGTATTTCGGCTGGCGATATTTGCGCAGGTGTTGGATTTAAAGATCTCAAGACCGGCGATACATTATGTGCCATCAACAAGCCGATCTTACTAGAAACAATGGATTTTCCGGAACCGGTTATTGGTGTGGCAATCGAGCCTAAAACTCAGGCTGACGTTGATAAACTGTCAATGGCCCTCAATAAACTTGCTGAAGAAGATCCTACATTCCAGGTCAGAACTGATCCGGATAGCGGCCAGACTGTAATACACGGTATGGGTGAACTGCATCTGGAGATTCTCGTTGACCGTCTGAAGAGGGAATTTAAAGTTGAATGTAACCAGGGAGCACCACAGGTTGCGTACAAGGAGGCTATTACAACTGTTGCGGAATTCCGCGAAGTATTCAAGAAGCAGTCAGGAGGTCGCGGTAAGTTTGCCGACATGACTTTCGACTTAGGTCCGACTGATGAAGGTGTAAGAGGTCTTCAATTCGTAAATGAGGTTAAAGGCGGACATATTCCAAAAGAGTATATCCCTGCTATTGAAAAAGGATTCCGCGAAGCAATGGTCAACGGACCGCTCGCAGGCTTCCCGCTCGATAACCTTAAAGTAGTACTCAAAGACGGTTCATACCATCCGGTTGACTCTGATGCACTTTCATTTGAGATTGCTGCCAAACAGGCTTTCAGGAAATTCGCATCAAAATGCAATCCTGTTATCCTCGAGCCAATTATGTCTACAGAAGTTGTTACTCCTGAAGAATATGTTGGTGATGTTATCGGCGATTTCAACAGAAGAAGAGGCAGGGTGGAAGGTATGGAATCGAAAGCAGGCGCAAGGGTTGTTAAAGCAAAAGTACCTCTGGCCGAGAAATTCGGTTATGTTACAGTACTTAGGACCCTTACCTCGGGAAGAGCAACTTCAACAATGGAGTTCTCTCATTACGAAAAGGTACCTGCAGAAATATCAAACAAGATTGTAGAAATTACAAAAGGAAAAATTCTTTAAAAGATGAGTCAGAAAATTCGTATTAAACTGAAATCTTACGATCACAACCTGGTGGATAAGTCTGCCGAGAAGATCGTAAAAACAGTAAAATCTACTGGTGCAGTGGTTAGCGGTCCTATTCCGCTTCCTACCCACAAAAAGATTTATACAGTTCTTCGTTCGCCGTTTGTTAACAAGAAAGCAAGAGAACAGTTTCAGCTTTCATCGTACAAGAGGTTGCTTGACATTTACAGTTCAACACCTAAAACAATCGATGCACTGATGAAACTTGAGCTTCCAAGCGGAGTTGAAGTAGAAATTAAAGTGTGAAACCAGTAAAGGAATAAAGAGATGCAGGGATTAATTGGAAAAAAGGTAGGAATGACATCCATTTTTGATGAAAATGGAAAGAATATTCCATGTACGGTTCTGCAAGCCGGTCCATGTGTTGTTACACAGATTAAAACAGTGGAAAAAGACGGCTACTTTGCTGTGCAGTTAGGATTTGAAGATAAAAAGGAAAAGCATACTACAAAAGCTGAACAGGGCCATTTCAAAAAGGTCAATACAACACCAAAAAGAAAACTTGTTGAATTCACAGGTTTCGGTGTTGATCAGTGTAAGGAAGGCGAAGTACTAACAGCAGAGCTTTTCTCTGCCGACTCAATAGTCGATGTAAGAGGATGGTCAAAAGGAAAAGGTTTCCAGGGTGTTGTTAAACGTCACGGCTTTGCCGGTGTTGGCGGACAGACCCACGGACAGCATAACAGGGGCAGGGCACCCGGATCACTCGGAGCTTCATCTTTCCCTTCAAGAGTATTGCCTGGCATGCGAATGGCCGGACGTACCGGAGGAAACAAGGTGATGTCGATGGACCTTAAAGTTGTAAAACTTATGGCCGAGAACGATATAATTATAGTAAAAGGATCAGTCCCGGGTCCAAAAGGTGGTTACGTAATAATTACAAAATAATGGAATTAACGATTCTTAATACTAGTGGTAAGGAAACCGGAAGGAAAGTTAATCTTGACGATTCAATTTTCGGTATTGAACCTAACGACCATGCCATTTATTTGGATACAAAGCAGTTTCTTGCCAATCAGAGGCAGGGTACTCATAAAGCCAAAGAGCGTGGTGAGGTAGCTGGAAGTACCAGGAAGATAAAGAAACAGAAAGGTACCGGTACTGCACGTGCAGGTAATATCAGAAACCCACTCTTTCGCGGCGGAGGCCGTATCTTCGGTCCTAAACCAAGATTCTATGGTTTTAAACTTAACAAGAAGGTTAAACAACTGGCCAGAAAATCAGCACTTTCTTATAAGGCATCCACAAATAATATTATTGTACTGGAAGACTTCTCATTAGAGACTCCTAAAACAAAGGAAATCATCAATATGGGGAAAAACCTGAATTTTACAAATAAAAAATCAGTATTTGTTTTACCGGAACAAAATAATAATATATATTTGTCATCCCGAAATGTACAAGGGGTTGAAGTTGTAATTGCCAGTGAATTAAGCACTTACAAGATAATGAAGGCTTCAACTCTGATACTGGTGGAGAGTGCAGTTGACGTTTTGCAGGCAACTTTTGATAACTAGAAAAATTTGAGTGATGAATATTTTGCTTAAACCGATTGTAACGGAAAAAATGACAAGCCAGGGCGATAAATTTAATCGCTATGGTTTTCTCGTTGCTAGAAACGCTAATAAATTGCAGATTAAGAAGGCCGTGGAAGAATTGTACTCTGTTACAGTTGACTCGGTTAACACCATGCGTTATGGCGGAAAAATAAAATCCCGTAATACAAAATCGGGTCTTCTCATAGGAAAAACAGCAGCAACTAAGAAAGCTGTAGTTACCCTTGCAGAAGGAAACAAGATTGATTTCTATAGCAATATTTAATATCCTATATGGCAGTCAGAAAGATCAAACCTGTAACACCAGGTCAGCGACACAAAATCGCAAGCACTTTTGACACAATCACAAGTGCTACGCCGGAGAAATCCTTACTTCGACCGCTGAGTAAAACCGGAGGAAGGAACGTTAACGGCAAACGGACTATGAGATACATCGGAGGCGGTCACAAGAAGATGTACAGAGTAATCGATTTCCTCAGGGAAAAAGATGGAATGCCTGCAACAGTGAAAACAATTGAATACGATCCTAATCGTACTTCAAGAATTGCACTTGTTGTTTATAAAGATGGTGAGAAGAGATATATTGTAGCTCCTACAGGGCTTCAGGTCGGTCAGACTCTGATGTCAGGTGCAGAAGCTTCTCCTGAAATCGGAAATACATTGTTCCTGAGTGATATACCTATGGGTACTATCATTCATAACATTGAGATGAAACCAGGAAAAGGCGGAGCAATAGCCCGCAGCGCAGGAACATATGCACAGCTTTCTGCCCGCGATGGTAAATACGCTACTATCAAACTCCCTTCAGGTGAAACAAGAATGATCCTTACAACTTGCCGTGCTACTATTGGTACAGTATCGAATGCCGACCATAACCTTGAGAGATCAGGTAAGGCAGGCCGTTCACGCTGGCAGGGACGTCGTCCAAGGGTTAGAGGTGTTGTTATGAACCCGGTTGATCACCCGATGGGTGGTGGCGAAGGAAGAGCTTCCGGCGGACATCCAAGATCACGCAAGGGAATTCCTGCAAAAGGTTTCAAGACCAGAGACAAGAAGAAGTACTCTGCAAAACATATTATTGAAAGAAGGAAAAAATAACTGATATATTATGAGTAGATCAATTAAAAAAGGCCCTTTCATTGATTTCAAACTTGAGAAAAGAGTTGTTGAAATGAATGCAGGACAGAAGAAATCAGTGGTCAAGACATGGTCAAGAAGATCAGTAATCTCACCTGATTTTGTAGGACATACTATAGCAGTTCATAACGGGAACAAGTTTATCCCCGTTTACATTACCGAGAACATGGTAGGCCATAAATTAGGCGAATTTTCACCTACCCGTACTTTCAGGGGTCACTCTGGTAATAAATAAGTAATGTAAACATTGAAAAACATTTAGAAATGGGTGCAAGAAAAAGAAATACAGCTGACCAGAAAAAAGAGGCCGCCAAGAGCAGATATCAGGCGATCCTCAGAAACTGTCCGACTTCTCCGCGGAAAATGAGACTCGTTACAGATCTTATAAGCGGAATGGAAGTTAACAAAGCACTTGATGTCCTCAAGTTCAGTTCACAGGAGGCATCTCGCAGAATGGAGAAGCTTCTCCTGTCCGCTATTGCCAACTGGCAGTCGAAAAATGAAGGTATCAGAGTCGAAGACAGCAACCTGTACGTAAAACTGGTTCATGTCGACGGCGGACGTTCACTTAAAAGACTCCAGACAGCACCGCAGGGTAGGGCTTACAGGTTGAGAAAAAGATCAAACCATGTAACTCTCGTGCTTGACAGTAAGATTAATGAAGTTGAAAAAACATCAAACTAGAACAGATGGGACAAAAAGTAAATCCGATAGGTAACAGATTAGGTATAATCAAAGGATGGGATTCAAACTGGTACGGTGGAAAAGACTTCTCCGGCAAACTGGTTGAGGATACAAAAATCAGGGAATACCTGAATGCCAGGCTCGCAAAAGCCAGTCTTTCCAAGATTATTATTGAAAGAACACTGAAGCTTATCACTGTAACTGTTAACACTGCACGTCCGGGTATTATCATCGGAAAAGGCGGACAGGAAGTTGACAAGCTGAAGGAAGAACTCAAGAAAATTACAAAGAAAGAGGTTCAGATAAACATCTTTGAAGTAAAACGTCCGGAGCTTGATGCCAATATCGTTGCAAACAATATTGCACGTCAGCTCGAAGGTAAAATCTCTTACCGTCGTGCCATCAAAATGTCGATCGCCTCTACAATGCGTATGGGTGCAGAAGGAATAAAAATTATGATCTCCGGTCGTCTGGGCGGCGCTGAAATGGCCAGAAGCGAATCATATAAGGAGGGTCGTATTCCGCTTCATACATTAAGAGCAGATATAGATTATGCTCTTGCTGAAGCTCATACAAAAGTAGGTCTCCTTGGTGTTAAGGTATGGATCTGTAACGGTGAAGTTTTCGGAAAGAGAGATCTCAGCCCGAACATCGGAGCAAGAAATGCCAAGAGCAAGAGCCTTAAAAGGAAAACAAAGAAGTAAGATACTTAGTAAATAATTTTATAACAATATTTGAGCAATGTTACAACCGAAAAGGACCAAATTCAGGAGAGCCCAGAAGGGAAGAATGAAAGGCAATGCACAAAGAGGCAACCAGCTGGCATTCGGGTCATTTGGTATCAAAGCACTTGAAGAGCATTGGATCACAGGAAGGCAGATCGAAGCAGCTCGTCAGGCCGTTACACGTCACATGAAACGTGAAGGCCAGTTGTGGATCAGGATATTCCCCGATAAACCTATAACAAAGAAACCTGCAGAGGTTCGTATGGGTAAAGGAAAAGGAGCACCTGAAGGATTTGTGGTACCAATAACTCCGGGCAGAATAATACTCGAAGCCGAAGGTGTACCATACGAAGTTGCAAAAGAGGCTCTCCGTCTGGGAGCTCAGAAACTTCCGATAACAACAAAATTTGTTATAAGACGCGATTACGTACAGGAATAATAATTAGAGAATAATGAAAACTTCAGAAATAAAAGAATTAAGCACCCCCGATCTTCTCGAGAGGATCGATACAGAGAGGACAATGCTCGTTCGTATGAAGCTTAACCATGCAATCACTCCGCTTGATAATCCACAAAAGGTTAAAGAAGTGAAACTTACGATTGCACGCCTGCTAACCGAATTGCGTACAAGAGAGTTGAATAAAAAATCAAATAGCTAGTCAGCAATGGAAGAAAGGAATCTTAGAAAAGAGCGAATTGGTGTGGTTGTCAGCACAAAAATGGACAAGTCCATCATCGTAGCCGTTAAAAGGAAAGTTAAACACCCTATTTATGGCAAGTTTATTAACAAGACAAAAAAGCTGATGGCGCACGACGAAGAGAATACATGCGGCGTTGGTGATACCGTACGTATATCAGAAACCAGGCCTTTGAGCAAGAACAAGGCTTGGAGACTAATTGAAATAATCGAAAGAGCTAAGTAATCATGATACAACAGGAAAGCAGATTGTCCGTAGCCGATAATTCAGGTGCTAAAGAAGTTTTATGCATCAGGGTACTCGGTGGTAGCAAGAAAAGATATGCTACCGTAGGTGATAAAATTGTTGTGAGTGTGAAATCCGCACTTCCTTCAGGTGAAGCAAAAAAAGGTACTGTGAGCAAAGCAGTTGTCGTCAGAACAACAAAAGAGATCCGTCGTCCCGATGGTTCCTATATCAGATTTGACGATAATGCTGTGGTTCTCCTCAACAACGTAAATGAAGTACGCGGAACTCGTATCTTCGGGCCCGTTGCAAGGGAACTCCGCGATAAGTACATGAAGATTGTTTCATTAGCACCTGAAGTGTTGTAATATATTAAATACACAACGATGCAGAAGAAGACACATATAAAAAAGGGAGACACCGTTATGGTTATAACAGGTGAATCAAAAGGCCAGAAAGGCCGGGTTCTGGAAGTCGACAGAGAAAAGACAAGAGCAATTGTTGAAGGTGTTAACATGGTATCAAAACATACCAAGCCAAACGCAAAAGCTCCTCAGGGCGGTATTGTTAAAAAAGAGGCACCGGTGCATATTTCAAATCTTATGCTCATCGATCCTACTTCAGGCAAACCTACCCGCGTCGGCAAGAGACTGAACGAAAAAGATAAATTAGTGCGTTATTCAAAAAAATCAGGAGAGGAGATCAAGTAATGTACATACCTGCGCTAAAAACCAAGTATAATGACGAGATCGTCCCTGCATTGATGAAGGAATTCGGATATAAATCGATAATGCAGGTTCCCAGGTTAGAGAAGATTGTTATCAACCAGGGTGTAGGACAGGCTATTGCAGACAAGAAGCTGCTGGAATATGGTGTGAAGGAACTATCTGATATAGCCGGACAAAAAGCTGTTCAGACTTTCTCTTCGAAGGATATTTCAAACTTCAAGCTGAGAAAGAACATGCCCATCGGCATAATGGTGACATTACGCAAAGAGAGGATGTATGAGTTTCTTGAGAGATTGATCTCTGTGGCCCTGCCACGTATCCGCGACTTTAAAGGGATAAATTCAAAACTCGACGGAAGAGGTAACTATACTCTCGGAGTTACTGAACAGATCATCTTTCCGGAGATTGACCTTGACAAAATTGCAAAGATCATGGGTCTCCAGGTAACATTTGTGACCTCAACAAACTCTGATGAGGAAGCTTTGGCTCTGCTCAAACATTTTGGATTACCATTTAAAAACAATAAAAACTAGTAATATGGCTAAGATATCCATGGTAGCCCGCGAAGTAAAACGCGCAAAACTGACTGAGAAATATGCTGCTAAAAGAGCAAAGCTTAAAGCCGAAGGAGATTATGTCGGATTAAGCCGTCTCCCAAAGAATTCAAACGCAAACAGAATGCACAACCGTTGCAAACTGACCGGACGTTCAAGAGGCTATATGAGACAGTTTGGTATAAGCAGGATTACATTCAGGGAAATGGCATCATTCGGTCTTATCCCGGGTGTGAAAAAAGCCAGCTGGTAATAAACAGAATAAATTAAAAACTATATTAAATAACAGAAGATGACTGATCCAATTGCAGATTTACTGACCAGAATAAGGAACGCCATTATGGCCGGTCATAAGGTTGTTGAGGCTCCAGCATCCAATCTTAAGAAAGAGGTTGCCAGAATTCTTTTCGAAAAAGGTTATATCCTCAGTTATAAGGTTGTTGAAGGTGATGGACCACAGGGTGTGCTGAAAATTGCTCTCAAATATAATGCAAAGAGCAAGAAACCCGCAATCAAAGAAATTCAGAGAGTCAGCCGTCCGGGACTCCGCCAGTATACCGGATTTGAAGAGATGCCAAGAGTACTTAACGGACTCGGTATCGCAATTATCTCAACCTCAAAAGGTCTTATGACTGATAAAGAGGCTAAAAAAGAGAAAATAGGCGGTGAAGTATTATGTTATGTTTACTAATTAGGAGGATAGCTTAATGTCACGAATAGGAAAATTACCTGTAAACCTGCCAAAAGGCGTTACTGTCAGTGTCAGTGACACCAACATGGTTAGTGTGAAAGGCCCCTTGGGAACGTTAACTCAGGCAGTTGACCCCGACCTGAAGGTGGAAGTGGTGGAGAATGAAGTAATTCTGTCGAGACCATCAGAATCAAAAAGTCATAAATCGTTGCACGGTTTGTACCGCGCACTTATCCACAATATGGTGGTAGGTGTTTCAGAAGGTTATAAAAAAGAACTTGAACTCGTTGGAGTTGGTTACAGGGCAGAGGCAAAAGGACAAAATCTTGAGATGAGCCTTGGTTTTTCTCACGAAGTAATTCTTCAGCTTCCGAATGAAGTTAAAGTTGAGACTAAAACTGAAAGAAGGGCAAATCCGATTATCACCCTTACATGCATCGATAAGCAGCTTATCGGACATGTGGCTGCAAAAATCAGATCACTCCGTCCGCCGGAACCTTACAAAGGAAAAGGAATCAAGTTTGTTGGAGAACAGCTAAGAAGGAAGGCTGGAAAATCTGCTAGTGTTTAATCTGGTAAAAGTAAAAAATCATGGCCTTAACTAAGTTGGAAAGAAGAACAAGGATCAAAATGAGGATCCGCAAGAAAATAAACGGAACTGCTGAAGCACCAAGACTGGCAGTATACCGTAGCAATAAACAGATATATGTTCAGGTTGTTGACGATCTGAATGGTGTTACTATACTGTCGGCATGCTCTAAAGAGAAAGATATTGCTGCCCAGACAGGTATTAAGAAAATTGAACAGGCTAAACTCGTGGGAAAACTTCTTGCTACCAAATGCAAAGAAAAAGGTATTGAGAAAGTTGTTTTCGACAGAAGCGGTTATAAATATCACGGCAGAGTAAAATCATTGGCTGATGCAGCCCGCGAAGGCGGATTAAAATTCTAATGAATTATGGGAAACGGTATAAGAAAAGTTAAAACCAGCGATCTCGAGCTTAAAGACAGGCTTGTTAGCATTCAGAGAGTAACCAAAGTTACCAAAGGTGGTCGTACATTCAGTTTTTCTGCCATAGTTGTGGTGGGAAATGAAGATGGAATCGTCGGACATGGCCTTGGTAAAGCAAGTGAAGTTACTACAGCTATTGCAAAAGGTATCGAAGATGCTAAGAAGAATCTGATAAAAGTACCTGTTCATAATGGTACTATACCTCATGAGCAGATTGCCAAATTCGGCGGTGCTAAAGTATTCATCAAGCCAGCGTCTCCGGGAACCGGTGTTAAGGCTGGTGGTGCTATGCGTGCAGTTCTTGAAAGTGTTGGTGTGCATAATGTGCTTGCAAAGTCGAAAGGTTCATCAAACCCTCACAACCTTGTGAAAGCAACATTCGCTGCTCTTCTCGAAATGAGAGATGCATTCTCGATTGCTGAACACAGAGGTGTTGCAATGGATAAAGTTTTTAACGGTTAGTAAAGAAGATTACGATGGCAAAAATTCGTATCACCCAGGTGAAAAGTAAAAACGGAAAACCAGAAAGACAGAAGAGAACTCTCGAAGCTCTCGGTATCCGTAAATTAAACCATAGCGTTGAACATGAAGCTACTCCCCAGATCTTAGGTATGGTAGTGAAAGTAAGCCATTTGGTTAAAGTTGAAAATATTTAAGGTATTAAACACATTTATAATACAAAGTTATGGATTTGAGTAACTTAAGACCTGCTAAAGGATCGGTTAAAAAAGGTAAGCGTCTCGGTAGGGGCCAGGGCTCCGGTAAAGGTGGAACTTCCACCAGAGGACATAAAGGCGCGAAATCCAGATCAGGTTATAGTAAGAAAGTAGGATTTGAAGGAGGCCAGATGCCACTTCAGAGACGTGTTCCAAAATACGGATTCAAAAATGTTAACCGCAAAGAGTACAAAGGTATTAATATAAGTACCCTTCAGACTATTGCAGATCAGCATAATCTTGAAAAAATCGATTTTGAGATACTTGTATCGGCTGGATATGTTTCAAAAAATGCACATGTTAAAATCCTGGGAAAAGGAACTCTTGAGAAAAAACTCGAAGTTCATGCCCACGCATTCAGCAAATCAGCAATCGAAGCAATCGAAGCAAAAAAGGGAACCGCTGTAATACTGTAATTTCATGAGACTGATTCAGACTATAAAAAATATCTTTAAGATAGAAGACCTCAGGGCGAGGTTACTCTATACTTTTGGAATCATTTTATTGTACAGACTGGGTAAATACATTACCCTTCCGGGCATCGACCCATCACAACTAGCAGGTCTTAAGGATCAAACATCTTCCGGTATAATGGGACTGCTCGATATGTTCTCAGGAGGTGCATTCTCGCAGGCTTCAATTTTCGCCCTGGGTATCATGCCTTATATTTCTGCATCCATCGTGGTACAGCTGCTAGGTATAGTATTCCCTTATTTCCAGAAGTTACAGAAAGAGGGTGAGAGCGGAAGACGTAAGATGAATCAGTATACAAGATATCTAACTGTTGCTATCCTTGTTTTACAAGCTCCAACGTATCTTTTAAATCTTCAGGCACAACTTGACCCATCTGCGTTTGTCCTTTCAGGATTTTTCTTTAAGTTCTCCTCTGTTGTAATTCTTACTGCAGGTACAATGTTTGTGATGTGGCTTGGAGAAAAAATTACTGATAAGGGTATCGGAAACGGTATCTCACTTATAATAATGATTGGTATTGTTGCCCGTATGCCGGCAAACTTCGTTTTCGAAGTAGGTGCAAGGTTAAACGGTGCTGGCGGATTTATTGCTGTAATTGTTGAGGTTGTGTTTCTGTTTGTTGTTGTACTTGGTACAATACTTCTTGTACAGGGAACACGCCGCGTACCGGTTCAGTATGCAAGAAGAATTGTAGGAAACAAGCAGTATGGAGGCGTACGTCAGTATATACCTCTTAAGGTTAATGCTGCCGGTGTTATGCCTATCATTTTTGCCCAGGCAATCATGATGCTTCCTATAATTATTGCCGGATATGCAGATTCTAGTTCAGCATTTGTTGTTGCATTCTCCAATATGTACGGATTCTGGTATAATCTTGTAACTGCAATATTGATTATTGTCTTTACTTATTTTTATACCGCAATTACTATCAATCCGGTTCAGATGGCAGAAGACATGAAGAAAAACGGAGGATTTATTCCGGGTATCAAACCGGGAAGAAAGACTGTGGAATTCTTCGACACAATTATGTCGAGGATCACTTTCCCGGGTTCTATCTTCCTTGCTATAGTAGCTATACTTCCTTCACTGGCGGTAAAGGCTACAGTAACTCCTCAGTTTGCTCAGTTTTTTGGAGGCACATCTCTTTTAATCCTTGTAGGTGTTATTCTTGATACTTTACAACAGATTGAAAGTCATTTGCTTATGCGTCATTATGATGGTCTGATGAAATCAGGCCGTGTTAAAGGCAGATCAGGCGCCGTAACATCGGTATAATATAGTTTAGCGTTCTTTGATGTTGTATTTTAAGACTGATGAAGAGGTAGGGTTGTTAAGAGAAAGCAATTTGCTGGTGTCGAGGACACTTGCTGAAATGGCTTCAATTATCAAACCGGGGATTACCACTCTTTATCTCGATAAAATTGCTGAATCGTTCATTCGCGATAATGGTGCGACTCCGGCTTTTAAGGGATATGGTGGTTTTCCGAATACACTCTGCACATCTGTCAACGACGAAGTGGTTCACGGAATCCCGTCATCCTATGTTCTTAAAGAGGGTGATATAATATCAGTCGATTGCGGAGTGATATTAAACGGATGGTATGGCGACAGTGCTTTTACTTTTCCGGTTGGTGAGATAAGTGAAGAGATAAGACGATTGCTCGATTTTACCCGGGCTTCTCTTGAGGAAGGAGTTAAGGAGGCTGTTGCCGGAAACAGGATTGGAGATATCTCCAGTGCAGTTCAGACTAAAGCAGAAAGCGGAGGTTACTCTGTAGTCAGAGATCTGGTAGGGCATGGGCTGGGGAAGAAATTACACGAACCGCCTGAGGTAGCTAACTGGGGAAAAAAGGGAACAGGACCGAAGATGGAAAAAGGTCTTGTAATCTGTATCGAGCCGATGATAAACTCCGGGAAAAAGGAGACTATACAGATGAAAGATGGCTGGACAATTAAAACAGCCGACGGCAAACCATCAGCACATTTTGAATATGCCGTTGCTGTTGATAAAGGAAAAGCAGACGTATTAACCACTTTTGAGTTTATAGATAAAGTTTTAAATAAATTGTAATCGTATGGCGAAACAAGCATCAATTGAGCAGGATGGCACAATCATCGAAGCCCTGTCAAATGCAATGTTCAGGGTGGAGCTCGAAAACGGACATGTGATAACAGCACATATTTCGGGAAAGATGAGAATGCACTATATCAAGATTCTGCCAGGCGATAAAGTAAAAGTGGAAATGTCACCATATGATTTAACTAAAGGAAGAATAACATTCAGGTATAAATAAGAAATATTAACGGTAATGAAAGTAAGAGCATCTGTTAAAAAGCGCAGCGCTGACTGTAAAATCGTCAGGAGAAAAGGTCGCATTTACGTTATTAATAAGAAAAATCCCAAGTTCAAACAGAGACAGGGATAATTTTAACTAATTTTGCAACTCATTTAAGAAAAGTTTTATATGGCACGTATTGTTGGTGTAGATTTACCAAGAAATAAAAGAGGCGAAGTTGGCCTGACTTACATCTACGGAGTAGGCAGAAGCATAGCTCAAAGGGTACTCGATGAGGCTGGTGTTGACCGGAATGCAAAGGTTCAGGAATGGACCGATGATCAGATCAACAACATCCGTAGAATTCTGAATGATAACTATAAGCTGGAAGGTGAGCTCCGCTCGGAAACTCAGATGAATATCAAAAGGCTTATGGATATTGGCTGCTATCGTGGTGTTCGTCATAGAATTGGTCTCCCGGTAAGAGGACAGAGTACCAAGAATAATGCAAGAACCCGCAAAGGGAGAAAGAAAACTGTTGCAAACAAGAAAAAAGCTACTAAATAAATAGATTATGGCAAAGAAGACTGGAGCATTAAAAAAGAGGGTTGTTAAGGTTGAACCTACAGGCCAGGCACATGTTCACTCATCATTTAATAACATTATTGTTACACTGACAAATAATTCAGGTCAGGTTATTTCATGGGCATCTGCTGGTAAAATGGGATTCAAAGGTTCAAAGAAAAACACACCTTATGCTGCACAGATGGCATCCGAGGAATGTGGAAAGGTTGCTTATGATCTTGGATTAAGGAAAGTAAAGGTATTCGTTAAAGGTCCGGGTTCAGGTCGCGAATCAGCTATCAGATCAATCAGCAATGTTGGTATTGAGGTAACTGAAATCGTCGACGTTACACCAATGCCTCACAATGGTTGCCGTGCTCCCGGAAGAAGAAGAGTGTAAATAATTGCGGAATGCGGATTTGGGATTGCGGATTTTGAAATCCGAAATCGAAAATCCGAAATCCGAAATAATAATAAAAGTAACTAAGTTCAAAAATTTTATACAAATGGCAAGATATACTGGCCCAAAAACAAGAATAGCAAGAAAATTCGGCGAAGCCATTTTCGGTGCCGATAAGCACCTGGAAAGGAAGAACTTTCCCCCCGGGCAGCATGGAATGAACAAGAAGAGAAAGAAGACTTCTGAATATGGCGTTCAGCTCAGAGAAAAGCAGAAAGCAAAATATACTTATGGAATGCTTGAGCGTCAGTTCCGCAATACTTTTGAAAAAGCTTCAAGAAGTAAAGGCGTTACCGGTGAAGTACTCCTTCAGTTGCTCGAAGCACGTCTCGATAACGTGGTATATCGTCTGGGTGTTGCTCCTACAAGAGCAAGCGCACGTCAGCTGGTTTCTCACAGACATATTACTGTGAACGGATCAGTTGTAAGCGTTCCCTCTTTCCAGCTTAAACCGGGTGATATAATTGGGGTTCGCGAGAAATCAAAATCTCTTGAGAATATTGTTGATTCACTTACAACAAGAAAATTTACTAAATTTTCATGGCTCGAGTGGGACGATACACAAATGGCAGGTAAATTTATGAACGTGCCTGAACGTACTGATATTCCTGAAAACATCAAGGAACAGCTTATAGTTGAATTGTATTCCAAGTAATAATATTAAGAAAAATTCTATGGCCATTTTATCATTCCAGAAGCCTGATAAAGTAATAATGCTGGAAGCGGACGAAAAGTACGGAAAATTCGAATTCCGTCCGCTTGAACCTGGCTATGGTATTACTGTCGGCAATGCACTGAGAAGAATTCTTCTCTCTTCGCTTGAAGGTTTTGCCATTACAACTGTTAAGATCGAGGGCATAGACCATGAGTTCTCTACTATAACCGGTGTTATGGAGGACGTTACCGAGATAATACTTAACCTTAAACAGGTACGTTTTAAGAGAACTGTTGAAGATGTTGATCATGAAAAAGTAACAATAAAAGTCAGTGGTCAGGAAGTATTTAAAGCAGGCAACCTTAATAACGCTCTCAGCAGCTTTGAGGTCCTGAATCCAGAACTGGTGATCTTCAGAATGGAAACCGATGTAAAAATGCAGATCGAGGTTACCATAAACAAAGGAAGAGGTTATGTGCCAGCTGAAGAGAATGAACCTGCCGACAGCGAATTCGGTCTCATCGCAATTGATGCTATTTTCACACCTATTAGGAATGTGAAATACTCTGTTGAGAATTATCGTGTTGAGCAGAAGACTGACTACGAAAAACTTCTTTTCGAAATAGAAACTGACGGTTCAATTCACCCGAAAGATGCTCTTAAAGAAGCTGCAAAAATCCTCATATATCATTTCATGTTATTCTCAGATGAGAAAATTACTCTCGACTCAGACGACAAGATGGCTAATGAGGAATTCGATGAAGAAGTACTGCATATGCGCCAGCTGCTGAAAACCAAACTGGTCGATCTCGACCTTTCTGTGAGGGCTCTTAACTGCCTTAAAGCAGCTGAAGTTGATACACTTGGCGACCTTGTAAGGTTTAACAAGAACGACTTGCTTAAATTCAGAAACTTTGGAAAAAAATCACTTACTGAGCTTGATGAGTTGCTCGAAAATATGAGTCTTTCATTTGGGATGGATGTAAGTAAATATAAGTTAGAGAAAGATTAATTTGAAAACTGGTTAAGGAAATAGAGAAATGCGACATTCAAGAGTTATTAACCATTTAGGAAGAACAAGTTCACACAGGAAGGCGATGCTTGCTAACATGGCAACATCACTTATCCTTCATAAAAGGATTACAACAACAACTGCTAAAGCAAAAGCACTGCGTACCTATGTTGAACCTCTTATCACTAAATCGAAAGAAGATTCAACACACTCAAGAAGAGTGGTTTTCAGCTATCTGAAAGATAAGACTGCAGTTGCTGAACTGTTCAGAGAAGTATCCCCGAAGATCGGCGAAAGACCAGGCGGATATACTCGTATATTGAAAACAGGCCACAGGATCGGAGATAATGCCGATATGTGTATTCTCGAGCTGGTTGATTATAACGAAGCTATGCTTGGCGGTGAGGCTGCCAAAACCAAAACTACCCGCAGAAGGAAGACTTCAAAGAAAAAAGATGAGGTAGAAGGCGAAGTTAAAGCACCTAAGGCTGCTAAGGAAAAAGTAAAAAAAGCAGATGAACCTGCAGCAAAGAGTAAAGAGAGTGCCGAAGAGGCCGCTCCTGAAGAGTAAAAAAATGTTTGAAGAAATATTTTAAAGGAAAGGGATAAGTCATAAAGGCTTTATCCCTTTTTTTGTATATTGCATTATTGTTTAATAATAAATAAAAAATTATGGGTCAGATAGTTAGTGTTCATGCTCGTGAGATTCTTGATTCCCGCGGCAATCCGACAATTGAAGTTGAAGTATCAACAGCCAGCGGCTTTTTTGGCCGTGCTGCAGTACCATCAGGTGCATCTACTGGAGAAAATGAAGCTCTTGAATTACGTGATGGCGATAAGGCTCGTTATCTAGGAAAAGGTGTCCTTAAAGCTGTTCATAATGTTAATAACGTTATAGCTGAAGAGGTTATCGGTCTCGATGTAACCGATCAGGCCGGCATCGATAAGAAAATGATCGATCTCGACGGCACCAAAACAAAAAGTAACCTTGGAGCAAACGCTATTCTTGGTGTATCTCTGGCGGTCGCTAAAGCTGCAGCTGCTTACCACGGACTTCCATTATTCCGTTATATAGGTGGTGCAAATGCAGTAACTCTTCCGGTACCTATGATGAATATTATCAACGGCGGATCTCACTCTGATGCCCCAATTGCTTTCCAGGAATTCATGATCAGACCTGTTGGCGCTTCTTCTTTTAAAGAAGGTCTTCGCTGGGGTACTGAAGTTTTCCATTCATTGAAGAAAGTCCTTAAAGAGCGCGGATTAAGCACTGCAGTTGGTGACGAAGGAGGTTTTGCTCCAAAACTCGACGGGACTGAAGATGCTCTGGAGACTATTATCAAGGCAATTACAGCGGCAGGTTACAAGGCCGGTTCCGATATTACTATCGGTCTCGACTGTGCTGCATCTGAATTCTATAAGGAAGGTCTCTACAACTACTCAAAATTCGAAGGTCCCAAAGGTGCCAGAAAAACCTCAAAAGAACAAGTTGATTTTATTGAACAGCTAGTTACAAAATATCCTATCGATTCAGTTGAAGACGGTATGGCAGAAGGTGACTGGGACGGCTGGAAAATGCTTACAGACCGGATTGGAAAGAAATGCCAGATTGTAGGTGATGACCTGTTTGTTACAAATGTGGAATACCTTAAAAAAAGGTATCGATATGGGTTGCGCAAACTCAATCTTGATCAAAGTAAACCAGATTGGTTCACTTACTGAGACCCTTCAGGCAATTGAAATGGCTCACAGGGCTGGCTATACAAGTGTTACTTCACACCGCTCAGGTGAGACAGAAGATACCACTATAGCTGATATCGCAGTAGCAACTAACTCAGGTCAGATTAAAACAGGTTCTGCTAGCAGAACCGACAGGATCTGCAAGTACAACCAGCTTCTCAGAATTGAAGAGGAACTGGGTGCACTGGCTGTATACGGCTATAAAAAATAGACCATATTAAATTCAGATAGAAAGGCTGTCCTCAGGGATGGCCTTTTTTTTGCCCCACAACCCCCCTGAAGGGGGCTAATTCTCAATAAATGAGTAGATTAAGATATGTGACGGAGTTAGTCCCCCTTTAGGGGGATGGCCGCATTGCGGCCAGGGGGCGCACATCCCGACGTTATTAACAATTGTTGATAACATCTGTTGAAACCAGGTTTATAACAACGACCATCTTTCTATTGTTTTTTAAGAATCCTGATGTAAATTTGATTCTATCAGGTGAGCGATAAAAGACTGCTCGAACGATGTGGAAACGGAAAAGGTTACTTAATTGAGACACGATCCGTTTCGGTCAGACCTCCGGGTCTGCGCACCATGAGAGCCGAAGCCTGAACTTAGAGGACTCAACGTCCGCGATGTTCAGTAGGTCAACGAAAACCGGAAACGTTCTTTCAGCGATTGAGTCACAGGGCTTCAGACTGCGACGGGCTTCGGCCCCGGGCTAACTGAAACTGATGCCTGATCCTCCGGGAAATAAGCAACAGCGCCTGAATGACACTTCGTCCCCGAAGTCCCGCCGCAAGGCAGGAAAAAAGGACAGCCCGACGGTTCTGCTGTAACAGGCAAAACCCGAAAGCCATGGGTTGCAAAAAAGGATCCCGTATCCTGAGTAAGCAGCCGGTCACAATAACAGTAATCTGACATCGTTAGCAGCCTCGGCTGAAAACGGTGAATGGGAACTACTCCTAGCGAATAGTTCCCATTATTGTTTTATATATCTTTGAGATTCAATTGTAGACTTATATGGCTTATCCGGGACTGATAACTTTCATCAATGCTCTTGAGAAAAAAAATGAACTCCTGAGAATAAATACATTCGTCGATCCGGTTCTGGAAATAACCGAGATTACCGACAGAATAACTAAATCCTCAGGAAAAGCTCTCCTTTTTGAGAATAACGGTACTGATTTCCCCGTACTGATTAATGCTTTTGGGTCTGACAGCAGAATGGCAATGTCAATCGGAAGAGCAGATCTCGACGATGCAGGAGCAGAGATTGAAAATCTATTCAGCAGGATGACCGATAACAGTGGCGGTATCCTTAAAAAAATATCATCGCTTCCCTCTCTGATCAGGCTGGCAGGTATATTGCCTTCACGTTTACGAAGAAAAGGATCATGCCAGCAGGTAATCCACATGAATCCCGACCTGGGAATACTTCCTGTTCTGAAATGCTGGCCGCATGATGGCGGAAGATTCATTACCCTACCTATGGTGCACACCGTCAATCCGGAAAACGGTAAGACAAATGTCGGTATGTACAGGATGCAGATTTTAGATAAGAATACAACAGGAATGCACTGGCAGCGTCACAAAACAGGAGCAAATCATTTTGAAGCCTGGAAAAAGACCGGAAAAAGGATGCCTGTTTCTGTTGCTCTGGGCGGTGATCCGGTTTATACTTATGCAGCTACAGCACCTCTTCCGGAAAATATTAATGAGTATATTCTTGCAGGATTTCTCAGAGGTAAAAAAGTTAAAATGGTCAGGTGTCTGACAAATGATCTGTACGTGCCTTATGATGCAGATATTATTATTGAAGGGTATGTTGACCCGGCTGAGGAACCTGTGTGGGAAGGACCTTTCGGTGACCATACCGGATTCTATTCTCTGGCAGACTGGTATCCAAAATTCCATGTGACCTGTATCACCCATTCCCGTAAAGCAATATATCCGGCTACAATAGTTGGTATCCCGCCACAGGAAGATGTTTGGCTTGCAAAGGCAACTGAAAGGATCTTCCTCTCTGCTGTAAAAATGGCAATTCAGCCTGAAATAGTTGATTTTCACATGCCGGATGCAGGAGTAGCTCATAACCTTGTGATAGTGAAAATAAAAAAATCATATCCAGGACAGGGCATGAAAGTACTGAATTCTCTGTTCGGGGCCGGACAAATGATGTTTTCAAAATACCTGGTAGTTGTAAGTGGCAATATTGATATAAGAGATTATTCCGGATTGCTCGTTCATATCTTTGAAAATACAGATCTTGGTAAAGACCTGTTATTTACAAAAGGACCTCTCGATGTACTTGATCATTGCTCCGATAACTTCTCATTTGGAGGTAAGGCAGGCCTCGATGCTACAATTAAACATCCGGAAGAACTCAATGGAAGGAAAGCAGCCCCGGATAGGATTAATGAGCAAATCTCAAATTTCAAAACTGATTTTCTCAGAACAGACTTAATTAAAGATTATAACTCCCACCTGGTTTCGTCTTATATTCCTGTTCTGATTCTGTCGGTTAACATTTCTGAGGATGCCGGTGTTATCGACAAAATTCAAATCCTTCTGGAGTCCAATGATCCTGATTCCATTTTCAAACTTGTAATTGTTGTTGATCATACTGTAGATACTTCAGATATCCATACTGTTGCATGGCAGCTTCTTGGCAACTCTGATCCTCAGCGCGATCACAGATATTTTTCCAATGGAACTCTGTTACTTGATGGAACTATAAAAGCATTCAGAAAGGGAGGATTTCCCAGAAAATGGCCGAATGTAGTGTGCTCTGATCCCGATACGATTTCTGCAGTTGATAAGAAATGGAATACTCTGGGAGCAGGAAAATTAATTGAGTCACCATCCGTTAAATACCGCTTATTGCTTGGAAAAGGTAAGGATGAATTGTACATTAGTTAGTTATCATACTTATTTTCAGCGAAGGCAGATAAGAGGTACGGATAAATAGTCTATTTTTGTACTATCTGATGGGACTCTATTTAAGTACATATAGTTACACTCATTATAGCGGCTTTTATTTGATTTCAGCCTTTGGTACTGATGTCAGCACAATTGGTTCTTCCGGCTCTCCGTTCCGTTTTATACTTTATGGTGCTATTGTAATAGCCCTTGTTTATTGGCTGGTTAAGTCGCAGACCAGAATGCTTATCAAGACTAAAAACCTGCTTAAAGAAAAGGAACAGGCCCTGTTGATGATCGAGCAACAGAAAGTAGCACTTGAGTTGCGCGACAAAAATATCACCGACAGCCTTATTTATGCGCAAAGAATACAGGAGGCATTGCTTCCTTCAGAAGAATATTTCAGGAGCCATTTCTCTGATTCTTTCATTCTTTTTAAGCCTAAGGATATTGTCAGCGGAGATTTTTTCTGGATAGGAGAGAAAGGCAATAAAGTATTTGTTGTTGCAGCCGATTGCACTGGTCATGGTGTTCCCGGCGCACTCATGTCTATGATCGGACTTGAAATTATCGAAAAGACTATCAATGAAGACAACATAGAATTACCCTCTCAAATACTCGCTATACTGAATAAAGGATTGGAAAAGACCTTTAGCAGGGAGAAAAATATCGGAACAATTATCAGGGACGGAATGGATATTGGGCTTTGTGTTATTGATAAGGAAAAGAAGAAACTAAATTTTGCAGGTGCATTTTTCCCTCTCTATCTTATCCGTAATGACAGCTTGATAGAGATTAAAGGTGATAAGATCATTATTGGAATGAATCCTGACGGGGTATCATATAACGACAGTGAGATTGACCTTAAAGAGGATGATATAATTTATATCTTCTCTGATGGTTACGTAGACCAGTTCGGAGGATCAGAGAATAAAAAATTCATGTACCGCAGGTTCAGGTATCTTCTGCTTACTATTCACCACTTCCCTGTTAATGACCAGAAAGCGATTCTTGATGAGAATATTAAAACATGGATTGGGCGCAATGAACAGGTTGATGATATTATGGTAATCGGGTTCCGCCCTATGGTTAAATCAACTAAATAATCTTCTTTATTTTTTCAAGAAGAGCTGCAGGCTGAAATGGTTTGCTGATGTAATCATCTATACCTGCAGAGAGGCATTTTTCTTTATCACCTATCATGGCGTTAGCGGTTATCGCAATTATCGGAACATGAGAATTAGTAGTCGATTCCAGTGCCCTGATCTTTTCGGCAGCTAAGAGGCCGCTCATTATCGGCATCTGTATGTCCATAAGAATAAGATCATAGTTTGATGTGCCGAACTTATCAAGTGCCTCTTTACCATTGGAGGCAGTGTCTATACTGTTTACAAGCGGGCTGAGAGTAAGAAGGGTGATCTTCTGATTAATCAGGTTATCTTCAACCAGGAGTATTTTAATGTCTTTCAACTCTTTATGGGTTTTCTCCTTTGGAATAAGCTCTTCCATCTTCGGGGAAACCGTTTTTTGTCGCGGCTCAGTTGCAGAATTAGTGAATGGAAGATATATGTTCAAAATGGTATGATTTGTACCGATCTCCTGACTGAATGTTCCATTGCCTGAAGAAATGAGCCGCGCAGTAAGATTATTGTTTCCGGCCGATTCATTTATAAGCACAATACTCTTATCAGTTTGAATTCTGAATGCAATAATATTTTCCAGTTCACTCTCCCTGGTCTTTTTGAGATTAATTGTAACCTTTATAGCTCTGTCAGAAACCTGGTCCTCAATAGTATTGAATAGATCAAGAAATATTTGTTTGAGTATAATAGGATCTCCTAAATATTCCTGATCGATGAAATCTTTTTTATTCAGTATGAAATCGATGTTTGCTTTATCCTTAAGACTATAGAGTTCGAATGTGTTCTGGATAGTAGATAACAGGTTGAATCTGATTGCTTTTCGCGGTTCATAACTAAGATTACCGGCAGATTGCATCGATAATTCATTCACAGTGGTGACCATGTTATTGGTTGATGCAATAAAAGTCTCAAGCAATTCTTTCTGTTTTTTCTGAAGACCCGATTCCATCAACATATCAGCAATGATAACCAGATTGTTAAGGGGTTCCCTTATCCTGTGAGAGAAATCTGTAATTACATCATCCTTTTTCTCATTCAGGGAATAAAATTCGGAAAAGGAGTCTTTAAATTTCTTATTTACTTCAATTGTTTTCCTGAAAACCATTATTCCCAAAACTGCAGCTGCTATTATCAGACATCCGGCAATTAGCCTCTGGTCAACCGAAATAAGAAGGATTGCCGCGATTAGGCAAAAGAGTGCAACAATTGAATATGTCTCAATTTTCTTCCGGTTCCTGTTAAAAATTTCCTCAGAAGATCTGTTCAATGAATCTGGAATATCTTTTTGCCCGGTTTCGCTAACCATGTATTAAAACATTTAAGGTTCTGTAAAAATAATCAAAATAAGTAATAAATATACATCAACTGATTTTAACAACCTTTAATGGAAAACATTAAATTTGCCCTTTTCGGTACAATATTTGAAATGAGAAGGTAAAACATAGATTAACATGGCAGTTGGGATAAGGAATATTTTGGTTATAAGCTTTTTCATTTCAGCATTTGCATATTTCCCGGTTTCTGCACAGGAAAAGGAGGGAATGGTCAGATATACACCCGATTTCAGGTTCAAAGATGGTATTTATCTGAACTTTGACCAGGTTCGATTGAATAGTCCTATACCTAAAGCCAAACTCTTAACATCTGTTGATTATAACGACAGGGAATTCTTTAAGAAAGTCATGGAGATGGACAAAATCTATTTCTACGATAATATGGGCATCAGACAGGAGATCGCCAAGAACATGATATGGGGTTATTCCCGTAATGGAGTATTATATGTTCAGATCCAGGAGAACTTCAACAGGATAACTTTTGTAGGGAGTATCTGCCATTTCGTTGCCGATATCACAACTTACGATTCGCGTTACAATAATTCTCCGTACGGTTATTATGATCCTTACTATTCCCCTTACGGATACAGTAATTATTATTCACCCTACTCATACTATTCGCCTTACTCACCTTATTCACCATACAGGCAATCAAATGTGAGCCGGAATGAGCTGAAACAATATTTAATTGATTTTGAGAGTGGTAAGGTTATTGAGTTTGACATTGAGAATACTGAACTTTTGCTGATGAAAGATAATCAGCTGTATGAGGAGTATATTCAGCTGTCGAGGAAAAAGAAAAAGGAACAGATGTTTGTTTATATCAGAAAGTTCAATGAGAAGAATCCATTGTATATCCCAGTAAATTAATACGCCAGATATGAAAAAGATTTCATTTGCCCTTGTATTGTTTTTTTACTCACTGTTGCTTACTGCACAGGCCCCTTTCCCGAGTAAAGATGAGATAAAACAGTTTACTGCATCCAAAACCTGTGTTGTTCTGGAAGATGATCCTTTCTCCACGTACAATGCTTATATAACAGAAGCAGTAAAAGCTTACTGGAAAATAACTCCTTATGAGATCATTTCAATTGCAGATTTTAATGTCAAGAGGCTCAATCCTGCATATTCATTTATTGTACTTACACAGACCAATTTTGAGAAGGACAAAACAAATGGCCTTTTTAATTTTGTTAATCTGCTTCAGGGTAAAAACGTTAACAAGCTGGGAGAGAATCCTGAAATCTGTGCAATTCCACTCTCTTTCGCAGGCGAGGACGACCTTGATTACAGCTATAAGCTTGGTGCTATACTTGCTTTTATGCAAAAACATGCTCAGATGATTTCAGAAGATCCTTCATTAACAGGGAGAAAGTATCTGAAGTATTATAATAAGTATATCCCCGAAGTGCAGAATAAAACAATACTTGTAAAACTGGAGGATCTCGCACCTGAAATTTCCTCAATCGATAAAATAAAATCTATTTATAATAATAAGATTGAAATTGTTACAGAGGAAGATATTGTAAAAGCTATTGATAATAAGAGTGCCAATACAGTAATCCTTCATAAAGTCGGTCCTGTTGGCGAAAGAAACTCAGGTTACTGTTTTAAGATGCTTATTGGTACAGATGATGCAAACATGTATTATTATAACCAGCACCTGATAGATAAATCTAATCCAAATGGCTTGTTACCTGCCGATCTTAAGAGGCTTGCTAAATAGAATTGATGCAGCATTGGGGAAATAGATCCGTCTTTTAATAAAACTTGAAGGTCATGGAAGAGAATAAGATATTATCCGAAACAGAAAGAAACTGGTCAATGCTGTGCCACTTGTCAGCTTTTGCAGGTTTCTTCTTCCCTTTTGGGGCAATTTTAGGCCCGATGATTTGCTGGTTATCTAAAAGAGATGAATCCGCCTGGGTTAATATTAACGGTAAGGCATCTATGAACTTTCAGCTCTCTATACTTCTGTATATGGTGCTTGTAGTTCCATTATGCTTCATTATTATAGGCTTCCCGCTGCTTTTTATCCTTCTTACACTTAAAGTTGTCTGTATCACAATTGCAAGCATAAAAGCTTCAAAAGGAGAACTCTTCAGATATCCTTTATCTATTCCGTTTATTCAATAGTTAGGTATTGCGGATTCCTGATTGCGGGTTGCGGATTTTGAAATCCCAAAATTATTTGGTATATTTCTTTCTTATTTTAATATTCTGAATCATGGGACATTCAAAAGGAAAGAAACCCGCTAAAGCAAAAGTTGCTGAAAAGGTTGGTGAATATCGTGATATTGAACCTGAAAAAAGGAAAAAAATCGACAAGAAGGAATATGAAGAACTTCTTCTTAAACAGGAAATTGAGCTGGTTAAGCTCCAGGAATGGGTAAAAGCCAAAAAGCTGAAGATCGTTGTCGTTTTCGAAGGACGCGATGCAGCAGGTAAAGGTGGAGTAATAAAAACAATTGCCGGCTGTCTCAATCCCAGAATATGCAAAATTGTTGCTCTTGGCATTCCTACCGAAAAGGAGAAAACCCAATGGTATTTCCAGAGATATGTCTCCCAGCTTCCCGCAGGAGGAGAGATAGCTCTTTTCGACAGAAGCTGGTATAACAGGGCAGGTGTTGAGAAAGTAATGGGATACTGTACAAATGATGAATATGAGGAATTTCTGCGCTCATGCCCTGAGTTTGAAAGGATGCTAATAAGATCAGGAACAATCCTGATAAAATACTGGTTCTCAGTAAGTGATCATGAACAGGAAAAACGATTCCAGGACAGGATCAAAGACCCCACAAAACGATGGAAAATCAGTCCGATGGATGTCGAATCACGCGATAAATGGGTTGAATATTCTATGGCCAAAGACAAAATGTTTGCTTTCACCGATACCAAACAGGCTCCATGGCATGTTGTTCATGCTGATGACAAAAAACGGGCCCGTCTGAACACTATTGATCACCTTCTTTCGATGATTCCTTATGAGGATCTGACACCAAAACCGTTCAAACTGCCGCCATTAAAGCACAATACGGCTTATGTAAGGCCTCCGGTTACCGACCAGACATTTGTGCCTGAAAAATACTGATTAATCAGGAAATTTATTTGTAGAGACGCCATGCATGGCGTCTCTGCTTATTTTTATACAGATCTCTGCTTGTTTTTATATCAATCTTAGACGCCAGGCAGGGCGTCTCTACATGTGTTATATCAATCTTAGACGCCAGGCATGGCGTCTCTACATGTTTTGACCCAATCTGCATTTCTCCCTTTTAGATTCTGGTTATCTTTTATACTTTTGTCTTTGTTCTTTTATCTTTTATCCTTTATCCTGATAATATGTCCTCAAAACCATCCATTCCTAAAGGAACCCGCGATTTCTCAACAGAGGAGATGCTGAGACGTGAATATATTTTTGAAACAATCAAACAGGTATTCAGATTGTACGGTTATCAGCCTATCGAGACTCCTGCCATGGAGAACCTTACAACCCTTATGGGAAAGTACGGAGAGGAGGGTGATAAGTTGTTGTTCAGAATCTTAAATTCGGGTGATTTCTTATCTTCAGTTAATGATGAAGAGCTGCTTAAGCGCGAAGGAGCAAGACTCTCTTCAAAGATGTGCGAAAAAGGCCTGAGATATGACCTTACAGTGCCCTTCGCCAGATATGTGGTTCAGCACAGGGATGAAATAACTTTCCCGTTCAAGAGGTACCAGATTCAGCCGGTATGGAGAGCCGACAGACCACAAAAAGGAAGGTACCGTGAGTTCTTTCAGTGCGATGTTGATGTAATCGGCAGTGACTCATTATTAAATGAATACGAACTAATAAAGATTATTGATGAGATCTTTGGCAAGCTGAACGTCTCTGTCGTTATAAAAGTCAATAACAGGAAAGTCTTATCCGGTATTGCAGATTTTATAGGTGAGGCTGAGAGAATTACCGATATAACTGTAGCCATTGACAAAATTGACAAAATAGGAATAGATGCTGTTAATGCGGAATTGATTTCCAAAGGTCTTTCTGCTCAGGCAATTGCAGCTCTTAAACCTCTTCTCGAACTTAGCGGTAACACAGCTGTAAAACTTGAAAAATTAAGTCATCTCCTGGCAACCTCTGAAGCAGGCATGAAAGGAATAGCGGAGCTTACTACTCTGTTTAAATACATTGAGAGCTCTCATATGAATTGTCAGGTAGAACTTGATCTTACTCTCGCTAGAGGCCTGAACTATTATACCGGAGCAATTATTGAAGTTAAATCTAAAGATGTAAGTATAGGAAGTATCTGTGGAGGAGGCCGGTATGATAATCTTACCGGAGTATTTGGAATGGAAGGTGTTTCCGGCGTCGGGGTCTCTTTCGGTGCCGATAGGATATATGATGTGATGAATCAGCTCGGTCTTTTTGAGCATTTAAAAGTCTCAGCTACAGAAGTGCTGTTTGTAAATTTCGGGGATAATGAATCTCTTTATGCCATCAGTATCCTAGATCAGCTGCGTATGATGGGTATCCGATGTGAGCTTTATCCTGATGCGGTAAAGTTAAAGAAGCAGATGTCCTATGCCGATTCCAGAAAGATACCGTATATTATAATTGCCGGAGAAGATGAAATAAAAACCAGATCTGTAACTGTTAAGGTAATGTCTACCGGTGAACAGAAAAAGATGTCTGTTGATGATTTAAGTTCATTTATAAAGAATGAGCTTGGTTCCTGATCTTTAATGATTGCTTGAAATTCAACCTAAAACAAAAATCTGATGAACTTCAATATTTCACCTGAAAATCTTGCTCTTGAAACACTCTGGGATATTCTGAATAAAGGTGGAAAACTTTCACTTTCAAAGGAATCAGCAGTTCTTATAAACTCATGCAGGACGTACCTCGACCATAAACTGGAGAACAATAAAACGCCAATTTATGGGATCACAACCGGTTTCGGTTCGCTGCATAAGAAAACAATCAGCAGCGATCAGCTGAATAAGCTTCAGGAAAATCTCGTTATGTCGCACGCCTGTGGAACCGGACCTGTTGTAAAAGAGGAGATTGTACGATTAATGCTTCTTCTGAAGATACATGCCCTGAGTCTTGGAAAATCGGGTGTTCAGATTGAGACTGTACAGAGGTTGATAGATTTCTTCAACGAAGGAATCTCTCCCGTCATTTATGAGCAGGGCTCCCTGGGTGCATCGGGCGATCTGGCGCCTCTTGCTCACCTTGTACTGCCATTGCTTGGTATGGGAGAGGTGACATACAAGGGGGAAACCTGTGAATCGGAAGTTATCCTTAAAAAATTCGGATGGTCACCTGTCGAACTCAAATCAAAAGAGGGGCTTGCTCTTCTTAACGGGACACAGTTCATGGCTTCCTATGGCGTTTATATTATTTCTATGGCTGAGAGGCTTTCATTGTTCGCCGACATTGCTTCAGCAGTTTCGCTGGAAGCATACAATGGAAGACCCGACCCGTTTTTTGAGATAGTCCATACTATCAGGCCGCATAAGGGACAACTGGCTACCGCAAGGGCGATAAGGGAAATGTTAAAGGGAAGCGAGATCTTTTCGCAATACAAAGAACATATTCAGGATCCTTACTCTTTCCGTTGTATACCCCAGGTACACGGGGCCAGCAAGGATGCGATAAGCTATGCCAAATCAGTTATTGTTACGGAAGTTAATTCTGTTACAGACAATCCGACAATTTTCCCGGAAGAAGATCTGATTGTCTCGGGAGGCAATTTTCATGGTCAGCCTCTGGCCCTCATTTTCGATTATCTTGCGATCGCACTTGCAGAACTTGGAAGCATTTCGGAGAGAAGGGTTTACCGGTTAATTGCCGGACAAAGGGATATGCCCGAATTTCTTGTTGCAAATCCGGGCCTGAACAGCGGATTCATGATCCCGCAATATACTGCTGCATCAATTGTAAGCCAGAATAAACAGCTCTGTACACCAACTTCAGTTGATTCAATTCCCTCCTCTAATGAGCAGGAAGACCATGTAAGTATGGGAGCAAACGGAGCAACCAGATTATTAAGGGTAGCGGACAACCTTGAAAGGATACTTGCAATTGAGTTGTTTACTGCCATTCAGGCATTTGAGTTCAGAAGGCCCCTCAAATCTTCAGACTTCATTGAAGATCTGGTAAAATCATACAGAAAAACCGTACCATTTATTAATGACGATAAAGTAATGTATGGTGAGATTGCCAAATCAGTGGAGTTCATCAGGAGTTATAAGGTTAACCTATAGATCGCTTCCGGGATTTAACCTTTGTTGCTGCCTGCCCTGCAATTCATTTAAAAGCTGGACTTTGTACTGATTTTCAGCCTGATAAAATCTGATAACCTTTGCCGGGGGGAATACCTCCTTCAGCTTGTTATGAAAAGTAACTGCCAGAGCCGATTCCTGAACAATTGTAGCAGCAAGTTTGTCTCCCATTTCACTTAGCTGGCTGTCGGAGAGAGTGCCTGCGCTTTGATTGAATTTTCTGATTATCATATTTCTTTCAAACTGAATCCTGGTCTTTTGATCCTGGTAATCATTATATACAGGCCAGAACTTTTCTGCTTCGGCGGAACTGAGATCAAGTTTCTTTGTAAAGAATCCGATCTTATAGGCATTTAATTTCTCAAGATTCTGACCCTGGGCTGAGATCTTAACTAAAGGGGCGAACAGAAAAATTAACAGTATTGATAATCCTTTTTTCATGATTCACTGTTTATAATTGTTCAAAAATATCATTTATATCAATGTTTTCGGAGATAAGATAATCAATAATCTCCTCATTACTTATACCTGATTCCATTTCTGAGGTGGATGAGAGAGCTGCATTTTCTTCAAGAGAATACAGATCTATATCATTAATATACAATTCGGGACTCCCTTCAGACACAATTTCAGAGATATTCAGAATTTGTTTTTTTGCTGTTAATAAATTAACAGCAGTATAAGTAATAATAATAAAACCTGCTATAGATGCTGCAATGGCCAGATACGGTCTGAATCTGATCAGCAAACCACCATTTTTTATTACCTGTATTTTGTCAGAAGTGTCAGTAAGAATTTTTCTGTTTACCTCTTCGAAATAGTTTTCAGGTACTTTAAAAGGACTTTTCCCCGGTATGTCATTTAACTTTTTCATCTTTTATTTAGATAGTCAGAAATTAAAAAGGTTTAATCTTCTTCAAGGATTTTTTCAATCTTTTTTACTGCATGATGGTAAGATGCCTTGAGCGCTCCTTCTGAAGTCTTAAGCACTTTGCTCATATCCTCATATGTCATTTCATCAAAGTATTTAAGGTTAAATACAATTCGTTGTTTGTCAGGAAGTTTGAGTATAGCATTCTGTAGTTTTATTTGCGCTTCATCTCCATCGAACCAGGTATTACCCTCATGGGAATTCTCAAAGTAGCTCCCAAGGTCGTCGATTGATATCGCAGAGTTCCTCTTTCTTTTGTTGATAAGAGTAAGGGCTTCATTTGTTGCAATCGTATAAAGCCATGTGTAAAGCGAGCTTTCGCTCCTGAAATCACCAATACTTCTCCATGCATTTATGAAAGTATTCTGAAGGGCATCATCTGCATCTTCGTGCAGTATTACCAGCCGGCGGATATGCCAATACAGTTTTGAGCTGTATTTCTCAACTAAAAGCCGGAATCCCTTATTCAGATCGGTCTTAAGTAAATCAGCAATATTATCGACAGGCTTAAGATTACTCAATTGCAATTCAGATTTTACTCTTAGATGAAGTATATATTAAAAGGTTTAAAGATAATCCAGGTTTTCGATAGGAAAAAAAATTTTGCCACCAAGACACGAAGTTACGAAGTCACGAAGTCACAAAGTATCACCAGAAGAATTATTCGTATTAGCTTTGTGTACCTTGGCGTCTTAGTGCCTTGGTGGCAAAAAAAATCAGAATATCATAATGTTCCATGTTTTTTGTGATAAATTTGCACCTTAACAAAATAATCTGCTCTGATGGCTTTACAATGTGGGATAATTGGGATAACGAATGTTGGTAAAACAACAATATTTAACTGTATTTCAAATACAAAGGGTGAAACTACCGCTTTTGCCTATAGTGCAACCAAATCAAATATGGGTGTTGTGCAGGTTCCCGATCCAAGGCTGTATGAGCTTGAAAAACATCAGGTTACCGACAGGATTGTTCATGTAACAGTCGAGATTGTAGACATTCCAGGTTTGGCTAAAGGATCTAACAAAGGGGAGGGAGTAGGAAATAAGTTTCTGGGCGATATCCGAAACACCGATGCCCTTATTCATGTGCTGAGATGCTTTGATGATGAATTACTTCCGCATATTGATGGCTCGGTTGATCCGGTAAGGGATCTTGAAACAATTGATCTTGAGTTACAGGTAAAAGACCTTGAGTCGGTAGAAAAGAAAATGCAGAAACTTGAAAGAGCTGCAAAAACAGGGGATAAGGATGCTAAACAGGGTTTGGAAGTGCTGACACGTTTCAAAGATCATTTTGAAAACTTTAACAATGCACGCACACTTGAAATTCGCGATGAAGACAGAAAGTATATTGATGATCTCTTTCTTCTTACAATAAAACCAGTGATCTATGTATGCAACGTTGATGAAAAATCAGCCATCAGCGGTAACAGCTATGTAGAAAGGGTAAAAGAATTTCTCAAGGGCAAAGATGCTGAGATACTTGTAATTGCAGGAGCGATAGAGGCAGAAATTGCCGAACTGGAGAACAAAGAAGACCGTCTGGCGTTTCTTAAGGATGCAGGACTCACAGAACCGGGGGTTGATAAACTTGTCAGAGCAGCATATAAAATGCTGAATCTGCAGACCTTTTTCACAGTCGGACCTATGGAGATCAGGGCGTGGACCATAAAAACCGGAATGACAGCGCCTCAGGCAGCCGGTGTAATTCACAGCGATCTTGAAAGGGGCTTTATCCGTGCAGAGGTTATGAAGTATAATGATTTTATCAGACTTGGATCAGAGCATGCATGTAAGGAAGCAGGCAAATTTTATGTTGAAGGAAAAAATTATATTGTTGAAGATGGTGATATCCTGCATATAAGGTTTAACGTATAAAGTATTTATGATAAGGCGTTTGATACTTATTTTGTTTATTGCACTCTTCCTGGCGCCGGGGAGCTATTCCCAAAATACGGACAATGATAAACGACTTCTTGAAATTGTTAAGCAAAAAGGCGAGGTTCTTGTCACAATACCATACTCCGACAGAAAAAGTATTGACATCCTGACACGCAATGTCTCAATTCTGTCTGCCGATGGGAAAACTATAAATGTAAGTTTATCACCTATTACCGCAGATTGGTTTATAAGTCAGAAATATAACTATGATATTCTGTTTGATTCCGGTCATAAGGGCATAGTTTCTTCAGCAAGTTTAGAGGAGGCAATGGCCTGGGAGACCTATCCATCCTACACACAGTATGATTCTATAATGCAGAGCTTTGCTGCACTTTACCCCGCATTATGTAAGCTTGAGACAATAGGAACCAGTATTTACGGAAAGAAGGTATTTGCAATAAAGATTTCTGATAATGTCTCTTCTGATGAGGACGAACCTGAAGTCTTTTATAGTTCCACAATGCACGGAGATGAGACAGGCGGCTTCATTCTTATGTTACGTCTCACAGATTATCTGCTTAAGAATTATAACACCAGCAGCAGGGTGAAAAATCTTGTTGATAATCTCGAAATCTGGATAAATCCGCTTGCAAATCCTGACGGCACATATAAAACAGGCAATACGATGAGTTCTCCGGTCAGGTATAATGCCAATGGGTATGATCTTAACCGTAATTTCCCTGATCCGGTTACCCCGAATACTGTTAAGCAGAAAGAGACAATCGATATGATTAAGTTCATGCGTAACCACAGGTTTGTACTTTCATGCAACTTTCATGCAGGTAAGGAAGTGGTTAACTATCCATGGGACAGATGGTTATCGAAGTTTCATGCTGATGATATCTGGTTTCGGAACATTAGCAGAGCCTATGCAGATACTGTTCATGTATATTCCGGACCGGCATATATGAATTTCCTCGATAATGGAGTTACCCGCGGCGCAGTCTGGTATGTGGTTTACGGAGGCAGACAGGATTTTGTAACATCAGAATTACAGGGTCGCGAAGTAACTATTGAACTTGATGATATTCATGTTACTCCGGCAGCACAGTTATCGCTTCTGTGGCAGAATAACTGGCGTTCATTACTAGGTTACCTTGAGAATGCATTATATGGAATACATGGCAAAACAATCAACTCAGTAACATCAGCTGGTGTACCGGCTAAGGTTTTTATTACCGGTCATGATAAGGATAGTTCTCATGTTTATTCAGATACACTTAGCGGCAGTTTCATAAGAATGCTTTCACCCGGTTCGTGGAACCTTACATTTTCCGCTAATGGATATAAAGACACTACGATAAGCGATCTTATTTTGCAGGCCTCACAGAGACTTGACCTGACTGTGGAAATGGAACCCAGAACAAGCAGTATCGACACTACAACACCTGGCTCTCCTGCTCTTTATCCCAATCCTGCCAAAAGCGAAATAAAAGCCTTACTCCATGAAATAACAACAGGATCTGTAAATGTCAGAATCTTTAATCAGACAGGTATGCTTCTGAGTGAATTCAAGACCTTTTCCCAGCCGGGAATTCCTGTCAGGATTGATATCAGCAAATTGCCTGCCGGTATCTATTCCGTTGTTTTTACTAATATAAATAGCAGAGCTTCAGAGCATGGCAGGTTCGTGGTTATAAAATAATCTCCTTCATTTGGTTCTGTAATTAAAACAAGTATTTTTGCACCTTACTTCCGTATTAAGAAGAAGCTGTTTAAATAATTCCTATAAGAATTTTCGTTGTCAGTTATGAAAAATCAAGAAACGATAATAAAGAGATTTTCAATTGTTATTTTATTGATATCCATACTTTTTAAAGTGTCCGGACAGGGTGCATATCTGCCTCCGGATAAGCCCCGTCTGGTGATAGGTATAGTTGTTGAACAGCTTAAATACGATCAGCTTGAGAAATTCAGGGACAGGTTAAGCGAGAACGGAATTAAGAGATTAATTAATGAAGGTACTTATTTTAAAAATGCCTCATTTGAATACATGCTTACACAATCAGCCCCTGGCCATGCTACCATATCAACGGGAGCAGAACCATCGTTCCATGGTATAACATCAGACAACTGGTACGTTCCCCTGAAAAATGAGCTGATTTACTGTTCAAAGGATATTGAGGTAAATCCGGTTGGAGGAAGTTATGAGTCAGGATTACATTCTCCGGTGAATCTTCAGGCTTCGACATTTTCTGATGAGCTGGAGATGGCTACAAAAACAGGAGCAAAAGTTTTTGGCATAGGAATGAAAGAGAGTTCTGCAATTTTTTCAGCAGGACATGCTGCTGACGGGGCTTATTGGCTTGATAATACTACCGGAACATGGATGTCCAGTACATATTATGTTGATTCGTTGCCAGTGTGGATAAATGATTTTAATGCAATGAGTTACTCGGGAGGTTACATTAACAGCGAATGGAACCTGTTTCACCCTGTTGCTGAATACAAGGATTGCCTTGCTGACTCCAATCAGTTTGAAGCCGGTTTTAATGGTGTGAATTATTTCCCTTATGATCTTAAGAAAATAAGAGCAAAGGGTTTCAATAATTCCAAAACCGATTACTCATTACTGCGTGAGACTCCCTTTGGTAATTCTTTTACAACGGATTTTGCAATAAGACTTATTGAGAAGGAGAAGTTAGGAAAGGATGAAGTAACAGACTATCTTTCAATATGCTATGCTGCAACTGATAATATTGGACACAGATTCGGACCATCCTCTGTTGAGATGGGTGATGCCATTCTGAGACTGGATGATGAGATAAAAGAACTGTTATCATTTCTGAATGACAGTATCGGAAAAAGAAATGTCCTTATCTATTTCACATCTGCTCATGGTGTTTCTGAGATACCATCTGTCCTCGAAAAGAACCGCATCCCTGCAGGATATTTCAAACAAAATCAGGCATTGCAGCTGCTCAGAAGTTATCTGAACGCAGTTTACGGAGAAGGTGACTGGGTAAAGGGTTATTCTGAAAGGCAGGTGTTCCTTAACCGTACTCTGATCGAAGATGCAAGGTTATCTCTTGAAGAGGTTCAGAAAAAGGTTGCCCGTTTTTTGGTACAGTTTACCGGGGTGGCAGCAGCTTATCCGTATTATGCATTTGAGGCAAATGATTTCGGAAACGGTAATTTGAAGAGGATCATTAATAATTTTAATCCGCAACGATCAGGAGATGTTATTGTTACGCTTAATCCGGGTTGGGTGGAAAAGGAGGTTGATTTTGTGACAAATCATAATTCACCTTATGAATATGATTCTCATGTGCCTCTGATATGGTATGGATGGACAGTAAACAGGGCAACTGTAACACGTAAAGTTAACATGACGGATATTGCTGCTACATTATCTTCGCTTTGCAAGATTCCTTATCCGAATGCCTGTACCGGTGAACCAATGTTTGAATTATTTCGGTAAAGGACTTCTTAAATTGTCCCTTATTTGGCACGCGTCTTTAAGAAGGTTAGGATTTTTCTCAACGCCATTGCCAAGAATTATCATATCGGCACCTGATTTGAATAGATCTTCAACCTCATTAGCTGTTTTTATTCCACCGCCAACAGTCACTGGAATTGATACATTTTCCCTCACAGCTTTTACAATACCTGTTGGTACAGTACTGGTTGCACCGCTTCCTGCTTCAAGATAGATCATTTTTAATCCGAGCATCTCACCTGCAAGAGCTGTGGCAACAACTATATCCGGTTTATCACATGGAATAGCTTCAGTCTGACTTATATATTCAACTGAGGTCTTGTTTCCGCAACTGATAAGAATATATCCAACAGGCAGGAGTTTATCTTTGACATCTTTGAGATATGGAGCAGCAATTACGTGATTACCAATTAGTAATTCCGGATTTCTTCCTGAAATAAGGGAGAGAAGAAGGATAGCATCAGCTTTTTTTGTGAGCTGCAACAGGTTCCCGGGGAAGAGGATTACCGGAATTGAGCAGAGTTTTCGTATGTTTTCAATTAAAGTATCAATACTGTTAAATGTAATGCTTCCGCCTGCAAGAATATAATCAGTATTGCAGTCTGCGGCAATTTTCAGGACATTGACAAGGGAGTCGCCCTTAGCCTTATCAGGGTCAAGTAAAAGAGCAATACTCTTTTTAGCTGGAAAATTGTTTGTTTTCATAGTTTTTCTTTGTCCATACTATTGCGTAATTATCATATTTTGAATAGTAAAGATCAAACGATTCATTTATTTTATCAGTCCGGACCTGACCTTTAATCTCTCCTGATTCCTGAACTTTGAAAGGTTCAATTGTAATGTTTTTTCTGATACTGATTCCCTCTTTGTCGCAAATCTTATACAGTGCTTCTTTAGCGCACCAGTGAATATAAAGATGATATTTTCTCTCTTCCTGTTCCTTTGTGACTTTTTCTTTTCTGTTGAGGAATTTGAATGCAATGGCTGCAATATTGGTGCTCATGTATTCAAGATCTATTCCTACTTTCTCGTTCGTGCTCAGCAGAATGGCAGTAAGTTTATGTGAATGAGATATACTGATAAACCTGGAGCCGTCTTTTAAAAAAGGTTTGTTATTTTTATTATAGACTATTTTTGCTTCTTTCCCTATTAAGTCTGCCAGCAGGGCTCTTACACTCAGAAACTCAAGTTTTCTGGAATTACTGCTGAAACTTTTATATTTTTTCTTTTCATCATTATCAAGTACAACAAGCTGGAGAAGAGAGTCAAGATCTTCCTCTATTTTCCAGACCCCGAGAATGGAGTATTCATTCAGATAATGTTTTGTAATACAACCCATTAATTTAAAATAAGTGTTAGTTATTCCACTTCAGAGTTTCTATAAGATGTATTATATCCTCTCTGAAGAACTCAATTACAGGTGCCAGGGAATCTGCATCAGGCTCGGCAGAAAAGTATAGAGAACCTCTCAGATAGTGCTTAACGCTGTCGGTGGCATAAAACTGAACTGCGGAAGCAGTGTTCCCTTTCAGATCATACAAGACCCCGAAAACTCTGTTTTCCAGGTTATTAAACTGTTGTTCATTAATTGCATCCGCTTTAGCTATATGATTTTTAACGTTCATCTTATATGTCTGTTCCATCAGTCCTGCGAAATCATTCTTTACATCCTTATAAGTAAGATAAATTTTAGCCCTGTATCTAGGAAATTCAATGTCAAACCAGCCTGTCTCATCATTGTTTTCTGTCTGAAAAGAGAGATTCCCGTAAGCCGGGTATTCAAAAGAGAACGGCGTATTACTTTTATCAGACATCCCTGAAAACTTTGTATAATTCTTAGCTGGCAGGTCTATTCTGAAATGGCCTTTAGGTTTTGGAACAGAGACTTCCCTGCAACTGTATGTTGCTAAAAGAGAAACAATTATCAGCAGCAGGTTACTCTTGATTCTTTTCCTCATCATTTTTGACTATTTCAACGCGTATCTCCTTAATCCTTCTCCGGTCGGCCGATTCAATTCTGAAAATAAAACCGTTATGTTTTATTACCTGGTCTTTTTGAGGAATCTCACCTGTTAACTCAAGTATTAGTCCTGCAAGAGTTTCCGACTCACCCCGTACTTCTTCAAAGATTTCCTCCTCAATTTCAAATACTTTGCAGAAGTCGTTTAAGAGTATTTTTCCTTCAAAGATATATGTCTTGTCGTCGATTTTCCTGTACAATAATTCATCCTGATCACTTTCGTCAGTAATCTCACCGACAATCTCCTCGAGGATATCTTCCAGAGTCACAATGCCGGAAGTTCCTCCGTATTCGTCAATTACAACAGCCATGTGAATTTTCCTTGTCTGAAACTCCTTCAGCAACTCATTTATCTTTTTTGTTTCAGGGACAAAGTAGGGGGGCCGGAGAAGTGCCTGCCACTTAAATCCCGAAGGATTATTTACATAGGGGAGAACATCTTTTGCGTATAATATTCCTTTAACAGTATCGAAGGACCCTGAATAAACAGGTATCCTGGAAAAGCCTGATGAGATTATTACAGGCACTATTTTATCGAAACCTGATCTTATGTCAATTGATGTCACGTCCATTCTGGGACACATTATTGCACTTACATTGATATTGCCGAAATTAACAATGCCTTTAAGGATCTTATCATCTTCATTATTCTCATCAGAAGTAAGTTCCAGCGCATCTGAAAGATCATCCATACTGATATTTGAATGTCTGTTGCCGGTTCTTTTTCTTACAAATGATGAGGATAAGATCAGCAGGGAAGTAATAGGCAGAAATAGTTTCTGTAAAAACGTAAGAGGGTATGCCATAAAAAGTGCTACAGCAATATGATTCTTTGAAGCATAAACCTTGGGCATTACCTCTCCAAAAAACAGAAGCAGGAATGTAATTACAATGACATTTACAATAAACCCGATTACAGGTTCACTGCTGAAGTCAAACATTCTGGAGCTTATGAATGCAGCAAGCAAAACAATGGCAATATTGACTGTATTGTTCGCTACCAGGATTGTACTCAGAAGTCTTTCAGGTTTGTTATATAGCTTTAAGGCACTCTTTGACTGTTTGTTTTTGTTTGATTTAAACCGTTCAATATCTTCGGGTCTGAAAGAGAAATAAGCAACTTCAGAGGCAGACATCAGCCCTGAGGCGAATAATAAAATCAAGAGTACTATAAGCCCTGTAATTGTTTTAAAATCAAGAGCATTTACCGGAATGGTTGTAAAAATTGATATAACAGATAGTGTATGGTCAGCTTCCAATTGAATATTTATTTGTGAAATACTCTAAAATGGCAGATCATCTTCATTCTGCGCTCCAGAGTTGTATTCTGCAGGAGGTTCGTTAACTGACTGACCGGGACTGCTCTTGGCCTGCACATCATTTCTTGTAGCTTCCGGTTGCGGAGAACTGCTTCCTGCGCCCTGTTTCTTCTCCAGAGTCAGCAATGTATCTGCAAGAATCTCAGTGATATACTTATTAACACCGTCTTTATCCACATATGACCGTGTTTTTATCTTCCCAACTATATAAACCTGTGCACCCTTCTTTATTGTTTTCTCTGCCACTTCGGCAAGAGCACGCCACAGGACTATATTATGCCATTCTGTTGAAGTTATTGTTTCCCCCTGCTGGTTGGTATATGTTTCGCTTGTGGCAAGAGGAAATGTCGCTTTGGCAACACCTTTGTCAAAATACCTTACAACAGGATCTTTTCCGACATTGCCAACAAGTATAACTTTATTGATTGACATGTAGTTATATATTAATTAGTAAATATGTTACAGGATTGTAAAGTTAAGAAAAAAACCACTTTCTGCAACCACCGGTTATAATTATTGATTAATGCTCAATGCATCAGTTCCTTATGTTCTGTTTTTATGTTTTGAAATTTGATCTGAGTGTATGTTATATATATATAGTACTCCATCTATTTCATTGTATTTAAGGCATTAATAAAAAAAAATTAAAAAAATTATTCTGTAAGTGTTTCTATTTAAACAAATAATATTTTTATATTTGCACAGTTGAAAAAAACGTATTCTCAAAATAATTTGTTGAATTTTAAACTTCACGAAAAATGACTAAAGCAGACATCGTAAATGAAATTGCCAAGAACACTGGTATTGAAAAGGTAACAGTTCAGAAAACTGTTGAAGCCTTAATGGAAACTGTTAAAGATTCTATGGTAAAAGGTAGTAACGTATATCTCAGAGGTTTTGGAAGCTTCATCGTTAAGAAAAGAGCTAAAAAAACAGCAAGGAATATTTCAAAAAATACAACTATTATTATTCCAGCACATAACATTCCTGCTTTCAAACCAGCAAAATCTTTCATTACCAAAGTTAAATCACACGTTAAGAAATAATCCTCTATGCCAAGCGGTAAAAAAAGAAAAAGACATAAAATGGCCACTCACAAACGCAAAAAGCGTTTGAGGAAGAACAGACATAAGAAGAAGTAGCAGATCAGCAAGTGGTCATTCATTGATTATATTAAACCTAAAGATCTGATGGTCTTTAGGTTTATTGTATCAGTATGTCGTGTGTGGTTGGTACATATTAATCCAGATTAATATAGTGAAGTGGTAAACAAGGATTTAATCATTGATGTTGGTGATTCCGAGGTTTCTTTAGCGTTGTTGGAAGACAAGCAGTTAATTGAGTTAAACAAGGAAAAGCGTAATGTTAGGTTTTCAGTTGGGGATATTTACCTTGGAAAGGTAAAAAAGATTATGCCCGGGCTCAATGCTGCATTTATTAATGTAGGCTATGAGCGCGACGCATTTTTGCATTATCTTGATCTTGGTGCCCAGTTCAGAACTCAGCACAAGTACTATCTGACTGCTCTTCAAAAGCAGGGTAAAGTACCTCCTGTTCATAAGTTTAAACCTGAACAGGATATTGACAAGGATGGTAAGATAACAGATGTACTTACCACAGGTCAGACAGTTATTGTTCAGATAACCAAGGAACCTATTTCAACAAAAGGGCCAAGACTTGCTGCTGAGATCTCTCTCGCTGGCAGGAATCTTGTCCTGATGCCTTATTCCGATAAGGTATCCATATCATCTAAAATAGAGAGTGTTGAAGAGAAAAGTCGACTCAAGGCTCTTCTTCAGAGTATTAAGCCGAGAAATTATGGTGTTATTGTCAGAACAGTCGCCGAAGGTAAAAAGGTAGCTGTCCTCGATGCTGAATTAAGAGAACTGGTAAACAGGTGGGAATCAGCTTTTGTGTCAGTTAAAAAGGAAACCAAGACACCAAAACTGTTTATCGGTGAGATGAACAGAACTTCAACAATCCTTCGCGATATGCTGAATGTTACATTTAACAGCATTCACATTAACGATGCTTCCCTGGCTGATGATATTCGTAAGTATATCAGGGAGATAGCACCCGAAAAAGAAAAAATCGTTAAGGAATACAAGAGCACTCTTCCAATATTCGACCACTTTGGTATCAATAAACAGATTAAAGCCCTTTTTGGAAAAACAGTCTCCTTTAAACATGGTGCATATCTGATAATTGAACATACTGAAGCCCTCCACGTAATTGATGTTAACAGCGGAAACCGGTCCAGAACTGGCAATGACCAGGAATCAAACGCACTGGAGGTTAATATGGAGGCAGCAACTGAAATAGCCCGACAGCTAAGACTAAGAGATATGGGAGGGATTATTGTTGTTGACTTTATTGATATGCAGTCGGGTGAGCATAAACAGCTGTTATACGACAAGATGAAGGAAGTGATGGGTAATGACAGAACCAAACACAATATCCTTCCTCTTACTAAATTTGGACTGATGCAGATCACACGCCAGAGGGTCAGGCCGGAAATGAACATTGTAACAGACGAAAAATGTCCTTCCTGCCAGGGCACCGGTGAAACAAAACCGACAATCTTATTTACAGATGAACTTGAGAGAGGCCTATCTTTCATTGTTGATAAGATCAAAACAAGAAAAATAATCCTGAATGTCCATCCATTTGTTGCTTCTTATCTTAAAAAAGGACTTATTCCTGTCTGCAGGAAATGGAATTTTAAATACAAGATAAGTCTTAAGGTTCAGGCAGTTACATCATATCATATGCTCGAATATCATTTCTACGACCGATATGATAATGAGATAGATCTGGCCTGATAGAAGCGTAGAGCGTAGAGCGTAAAGCGTAAAGCTCAGAGCATGGGGGCCAGGGGCTCAGGGCAAAAGGCAAATCACTATTTTAATTTTTCTGTATACCTCTGTGTAACTCTGTGTCTCCTCTGTGTAACTCTGTGTAAGTTCTTTTTTTATCTTTCTTTACGTCCTTTGCGAAAAAACTTTGCGACCTTTGCGGTTAATCGATTTTTTGAATGTTTATAAACCAATACAGGAATGAAAAGGAAATTACTACTTATATCTTTTGTTCTGTTTGCCTCATATGCATCAGGTCAGATCTTCGATCCCGCAACCTGGGATTTCACTTATATAAAGACTGGAGAGAAGCAGTATGAATTGATATTTACTGCAACAATTGAGAAGCACTCGCATATTTATTCGATGGATATCCCCGACGGCGGACCGATTCCAACATCATTCAGGTTCGATTCAGTATCAGGGTATGAACTGGAAGGTAAAACTTATGAAGCCATTGAACCGGTAGAAATGTTCGATGAAGCATTCGGTTTCAAAATAAAGACATTCAGTGACAAAGCTGAATTCCGTCAGAAGATCACTGCAATAGATCCTTCTTTTACTGTTAGAGGTGCAGTAAACTACATGGCATGTAATAACGCCACCTGCTCACCGCCTAAAGACGTTGATTTTGATATTGTTATTGCTGAAAAAGGTACCTCAGTCGCTGCCACAAAAGATAGGGCAGGTGTTGAACCAAAACAGACCGGTACTGACAGCGGACTTCTGAAATTCTTCCTGATTTCTTTACTGGCTGGATTTGCCGGTGTGCTCACACCTTGTGTTTTTCCGATGATACCAATGACTGTAGCCTTCTTTTCACAAGGCTCGCAGGATAGAAGTAAATCCATTTTTAAGGCACTTATTTTCGGGATTTCGATAGTCCTGATTTATTCTTCACTCGGGATAATTGTTTCTCTAACCAGTGCAGGTGCAGGTTTTGCAAATGCCTTAAGTACACATTGGATTCCCAACACCTTGTTTTTCGCTCTTTTTGTAATATTTGCCACTTCATTTTTCGGAGCCTTTGAAATAATTTTACCAAACAAATGGGTTGCAGGAGCCGATTCCAGGGTTGACAAGGGAGGAATGCTGGCTGCATTTTTCATGGGTCTTACAACTGTTATTGTTTCATTCTCCTGTACAGGTCCAATAGTGGGAGCTCTTCTTGTTGAGGCTGCCAGCGGCGATGTGTTAAGACCAACCATCGGAATGATTGGTTTTGGTGTAGCTTTCGCCCTTCCGTTTACCATATTTGCATTGTTCCCCTCTGTGATGAGCAAAATGCCAAAATCAGGCGGCTGGCTTAACTCTATTAAAGTGGTTCTTGGATTTATTATGCTGGCTTTCAGCATGAAGTTCTTAATGACTGTTGACAGTGTTTATTCCCTGGGACTTTTATCGCGCGATCTTTTCCTGGCAATATGGATCGTTCTTTTCTCCCTGTTGGGATTCTATCTTTTAGGTAAGATTAAATTCTCACACGACAGTGATCTTCCCTACATTGGTACTTTCAGATTATTCCTTGTCATAATTGTCTTCTCGTTTGTAATATATCTGATCCCCGGACTGTTTGGTTCTCCGCTTAAGGCTTTATCATCATTCCTACCTTCAGCTTCAACTACAGAACTGAATATCCCGCGAATCATCTCAGAGAACAGATCATTTTCAGGACCAGTTTCTGTTCAGGCAGTGAGTACAAGCGAATTATGCTCCGAGCCAAAGCATTCAGAATTATTTGACATGCCTTTAGGATTGAAAGGATATTTCGACTATAAGCAGGGCCTGGCCTGTGCAAAGGAACAGGGGAAGCCTGTCCTTATCGATTTTAAAGGTCATGCCTGTGCCAACTGCAAACTAATGGAAGCAAAGGTTTGGTCCGATCCGGAGGTGCTCCGCCGGCTGAGGGATAACTTCGTGATTATTGCTCTGTATGTTGATGACAGAACACAGCTTCCTGAAAATGAATGGATTGTATCTTCACTTGATGGTAAACAGAAAAAGACTATTGGTAAGGTAAATGAGGATCTGGAGATCTCATTGTTTAAAACCAATGCGTTACCGTTATATGTAATTGCTGATCATGACGGGAATCCTTTAAATACGCCAACACCTACAAATCTCAATGTTGAAGAATACAAAAAATGGCTCGATGAAGGATTAGCAGCATTCAAGAGATGATTTTTCTCTGTGTAACTCTGTGTCTCCTCAGTGTAACTCTGTGATAGTTCTTTTTTTTATTACACAGAGAGCCACAGAGGAGACACAGAGAGCCACAGAGAAAAGGATCAGAACTTTCCGAATTTTAATGACATTGTGTAACTCATTCCTTCGATTGATTTAGCGTTGGCCGTCGGAGTTCCTGATAAGCCTACATCAAAAGCAGTGGGAAATCTGTAAGAAGCCCCAATGGCTATCCTGAAGAATTTTGTAAGGTTTAGTTCAATCTCTGCTGCCGGTTCAACAATAAGAAATGCCTCAGAATCCTCGATAAGGTTGTTGTTCATATCTGATTCCTTTGATACATAGGAGATTCCTCCTGCACCGAATAATACAGGAAACGACAGGTGAACCGGTAACCTGGGAAGTAAAATCGGTTCAATATAGATACCACCATACCCTCCGGCAAGAAATACATCACGGTCGAGTGATGGTTCATAATGGAATTCATTTATAAATCCGGTTGCTCCCATGCCTATTCCGATTGAGTGACTTGCAAGCCATCCGAATCGTCCACCGAAAAGCACTGCATGATTGTCGTCAATTACTGAATAACCTGCTGATAGCGCCGTATACCCGCCACCAGCCCTGTTACGGCCAAGTAATGTTTTTATTTCCCTGCTTTTATAGTATTCAAATTCAGGATCCTGTGCTGAGGTTGCCAAAAATACAAGGGATAATAATGCTGATAAAATTATACTCTTTTTCATTTATGATTATTTTAAGGTGCTAGAAAACATATGAAACTGAAATTCCCACATCTCCGGGCATTACTTTTACAAAAGATGGAATAGTGAGCTCAACAAAAGGTTTGATGTTTAAACTTATATTGAGAGGGATGTCGTGGAATCTGTATTCAGCCGCTACCCAGCCGTCAGCGCCGACAAGCGGGCAGAATCTGTCTCTCGGGAAATTATATCTTTCTCCCAGAAAACCTATATGGTCAGTGTAAACAAATCCAACATGGCCTCCATAACCCCATGCAAAGTACAGATCAGGTGAGATATCTGTCAGCGGAGTTTCGTAAATTATTTTAAGTCCGGTCAGTTGTATGCCGTTATTATTAAAGCTAAGCAATGCCTGATAGCCTATTTCGGCATTTCCTGACTCACTTGTTACCTGATAGAAAAATCCACCCCTGTAACCAGTCCTGAGTCCGGCCTGTTTATTCAGATACTGTCCATTTACTAAAGATGTTGAGAGAAATGCAAGGGTAAAAAATATAAAATAGAATTTTTTCATATTAAGTATTTTGATCATTTTTTGATTAAAGACACAGGAACTAATTCAAAGTTGCATTTCCGGAATATTATTTCAGATAAATATTACCCCTGGTGGCGTCGATTTTCACTTTTGCATCCCTGGGATTTTTACCAATAGTACCGAAAGTCATGTACTCCTTCTTATCTTCGTTGATCACCTTCTTCTCAGTCTTTGTGTTCTTGTCGGGCAGTACAACGAAAGCATTAATATGCCTTATATCAATGTTGTAAGATGCTCCGTCATCAAATTCAAGTGAAAGATCAGAGTAGCCTGAATTAATGTCGATAGACTCAAATCCCTTATCTATAAGATCTGAATTTACACTTCCATATTTTGTAGTAAGATCTATCTCCCTCTTGAGGTTGTCAATCCTGAAGTCGGTGAAATATGAGTTTCCCTTAAGAACTTCTATACTTCCTATATAAAATTTATCACGGCGCGATTCAGTGCTTATTAAACCAACATCCTTAATATCAAACCTTGATGAAATTGAGTTAATAGTCAAATCTTCTGATTCACCTATTGCTATCTCGCTGAAATTGGCATCGATTCTGCCTGAAACCATTGAGTTGATAGTGGCATCGCAAAATACAAGGTTGAGATCAGATCCTTTGCTCAGTGAGTTGGCTTTAAATGAACCATTTGAGACTGAGACAGAAAAGTTACCTGTTACATTCTCCATATACACATCTCCGTACCTGTTGTCGATGTTAAGATTCATATAATCAGGTATATTGATATAATAATTGATCTCTACTTTTGAATCATAGGGTATCAGTTTACTTGTCATCCCTTTGAAACTTTCAAATAACATATTTATGTTCTGAGTGAATTCAGTATGAGCCCTGATTGACAGTTTAGAGTCTGTGATGTCAATTGAAATCCCATCAAATATTTTTCTTAGTCTTTCCTGGCCTGAGCCTGTAGCTTTTACTTCAACCCTGATAAGTGCAGAATCCTTTTTCCAGGGAGTGATTTCAACTGTACCATATTTATTGATAACTTCAAGGGAAGTCTCCTTAGTTACAGAAAATGATTTTATGTAACTTCTTGTCTCTGAATCATTCTGGGCTGACAAAGGGTAGGCCATGAATAATATCAGACTGATGCATATAATTGATTTATAATTCATAATTTTTCTTTTTTTCAGGATTGGTTTCATTTTCCTTAAGTATCGTCAGGATATCCTCCAGAAGACGGATTTTTATCCTGTAATTCTGGATCAGAGCTTCAACAACCTCCTTATTGGCAACATTGTCCTTTAGATCTTTTTTAATCTCCAGACAGAGACTGTCAATATGGGAGATATCATAACTTAGTTCTTTTTGTACTTCCGGATTAGCAGTCAGCAGCGGTGTTGCTTCGGTGTAAAGTGAATTCAACAGGTTATTATAGTAGATTTCTGATTCCTTCAGCTGTGAATTTCCTTTTGAAGAATTTATATTATTATCCGCTGATAAATTGTAAGTGTTATAGTAGCGTTGTTTGATTATAATCAGTGAAGTACCCAGGATAACAATCACCATAGCAGCAATAGATAACCACCTGGTATAAGGTGAATATCCTTTTCTTATTTTTCTTCTGACTTTAGTCCAGACATTTGAAGAGGGTGTGTATACATCAAACTCCTCTCTGTTCTTTCTGATATGATCTTCTAACTTGTCCATATCTTATTTTGTTAAAATTATACTCCTTAGTTTATCCTTGGCTCTTGAATACTGAGACTTCGAAGTTGACTCCGTGATCCCGAGAATCTGTGCTATCTCCTGATGGTCGTAACCTTCAAGCAGATAGAGTGTTAATATCACCCGGTAGCCATCAGGAAGCTTCTCTATTCCCTTAAATATCTTTGTTGTATCATATATTACCTCATTGTCTTCTTCATGAATATCGACTGGTAGATTTTCGTAAAGTGTCAGATCAATTTTTTTCTTTTTTAACTGGTTAATACATTTATTCACAATTATCTTTTTAAGCCAGGCACCGAAGGTTGATTCAAACCTGAACGTATTCAGGTTCCTGAAACAATCAACGAATGCTTCCTGAAGAATATCTTCCGCATCTTCCCGGTTATTCAGGATCCTGTAGGCAAGGTTATACATAGCTTTAGAGTACTGGTTATAAAGCCTGAACTGAGCCCTGGTACTACCTTGTCTGCACTCCTCAATGAGCGGGGCGTTTATATAAACATTTAAATTATCCACCTGATAAGCTTACCTGATAACAAAGACAACAAGATATTTTAAGAGTTGCACAGATGCATTAAAACATTTTTAATTTTTTTCTTGCAGGTATTGCAATGAATATTACCAGAATGATAATAATTGAGAGCAGAGTTCCTATCCGCAGCAGGTAATCTCCATATCTGACATATGGAGTAACAGCAGATTCAGGAAAAATGTCACCCTTAATAACGTCGCGTGTCCACCATTCGGTCTCCTGCTCTCTTTTTCCCCTGATGTCAATTATACATGAAACTCCGGTATTGCCGGCTCTGGCAACTGGTCGCCTTGTTTCAATTGCTCTGAGTGAGGCATAGGAGAGGTGTTGTTTATAGCCATAAGTACCTTTCCACCAGCCATCATTGGTAATTATAAAAAGCGAATTGGCTCCGTTCCTGACATATCCGGTTACATATTCACCAAAAACTGATTCATAGCAGATAATCGGGGCTGTTTTACCCGAAGTTGTATTGTTTTCAAAAACTGACCTCTCCTCCTGAATACCATAGCCCCATTTCGTACCTCCGAGTTTGGGCAGAATAGCTGCAATAAACCTTCCAGGACCGGTTGAAAACTGCATCTCTATCCCCGGGACCAGCTTAGATTTATGATAAACCTCAATTATATTTCCGGTATCTGTTTTCAAAGCTGAATTGAAATGATCATAGTATAAACCTGTTGAATCGATTTTTCTTGCACTGATTGTCGGGGCTGAGGCTGCCGGCGGATAGATTCTGTATGTGACCAGTCCGGTAACAACCGATGCGGCAGGAAATCCGGTAACAAGATCCTTTATCATCTTTATATATTCGTCGTTATTCAGATCATCAAGGTTAACCGGATCATCAACAGTGGTTTCGGGAGTAATTATCCACCTGGTTTTATCAGTTGCTCTGGTTCCCGCAAGAAATACAACATTGTTAAGCTGTTCTTTAAAGGGGATTTCGAATTTCTGTGTATATGGATCTATATTGGGTTGTACAATTACAACCTCCTCAGGTGCGCCTCTGTTATATTCTATCGTTTTATATCTGATTAGTGAGATTGACGACGGAATAATGATTAACAGGATCCAAAGTGCCAGATACAGACTGGAGCGTGATTTACTTTCCATCGATTTTAAAAGGAAAGTTGCCAGCAGAAGGTTTGAAGCGAGGATCCATATTGTACCTCCTGCAGTTCCGGTAACCTCATACCATTGAATGAATGCTATATCCTTTGCCAATCCGTTTCCAAGATTCAGCCACGGAGATACAATATTGACATTCAGACTCAGATATTCATAGGCAAGCCAGAATGAGAAAAATGAAATCAGACCAACAGTATTGCCGCTTTTTATTCGTGCCACATGAGCCAGCCATAGTGAGAATGACATCAGGAAGGATAGTCCCATGATAACAGCGATTGCCCCGGTGATGCTTGCAACCCTCATCCATCCGATAGCTATTATGCTGAAAATGACAAAACCCGGAAGCAGATATATGAAAAATGCATTTATGCTGAATTTACGGGGGTTATGGAAAAGGTGGTTCTCTATCAGAAAGAAGGGTAAAAATGAAATGAGAAGAATGAGGCCTGAACACCAGCCTGTCCAGGCAAGTCCGGTAAGTATTCCTCCGGTAAGTGACAGTGCTACAAGTACATACTTATTCATTTCTTTTTACCATCCTCATAAGAAAGGCGGGCCTGTTAATAATGTACACCCCGATAAAAATTACACTGACTGAAATAAGCATTGAGTAAGAAAATTGCTCATTATCCAGAAATCCCCAGATAGTTGCCACGATTGGAATGAAATAAGTAACTGTGGCTCCGAAGATTGGAGAAGTATCTCTTATCAGAACATAAAAAAGAGCTAGGGCGAAAGCACTTCCGAATACTGCAAGAACTGCAATATAGCTTAGATTCATCACCCAGTTTGGAGTATGTACTGCCGAGGATATGTCAGAAAACAGCAGGTAAATTATTGCTATTGGACTGGTTAAAAAGAAAGATAAGGCGGCAATCTGAATTCCGTTCATATTCTTTACTTTGGATACTTCATTTGAGCTGAAACCATACATGAGGGTTGCTAAAACAACAAATAAGCCATAATAGTTAATGGTCATGGAACCATTGTAAAGCAAACCAGCTGCTCCGATAAGTCCAAGAAAAATCCCTGCTATCTGTGTTTTTATTGCCTGACGTTTGTAGACAAAAATTCCAAGCAGAAGGGTAAATACAGGAGAAAGAGCATTAAGCATGCCGGCCAGTGAGCTGCTGATCCTTGTTTCGGCAAGCGGGAAGAGAAATGCAGGAATAGCGCTTCCCATGAGCCCAATGAGAAAGATTGATAATATATTTGATCTGTTAAGTTTGCTGAGATTTTTAAGAGCTATCGGCAGCAGACACAGGAACGTGATGAGGATTCTCAGGGACCCGACCTGTAAAGAAGTGAATGACTCAAGCCCCTTTTTCATAAGTATATAACTTGTCCCCCAGATCAAGGACAGAAGAGCCAGTACCAGCCAGTGCCATATTTTTCTTTTTTCAGCCATATAATGAATTGACAAAAATAGCAGATGTTTCTTAAACTCTGTTCATCATTACAATTATGTGGTTCACATAAATTTTTAACATGCCTGTGAAAATCGGTTTGAATTAATTGTTTTTTGGATATAAATAATATAATTTTACAGTGATGATAATTAGATATTGAGAAAAAACCTCATCATGAAACGGTTGATTTTCATTTTATTTGCGATGTTTTCTGTATTCTCTGTTTATGGTCAGGTGAAGCAGGAAGTTATTGCAAGTGCAGGAGGCTATAACACTGGTGGCAACTTATCCATAAGCTGGACACTTGGTGAAACAATAATTCCTACATTTCAGAACGGAAATCTGATTCTGACACATGGGTTTCAGCAACAGCTTATAATCACATCGGTTGAGGAGAATATTGATATCCTTGTAAATATTAAGGTTTTTCCTAATCCGGCCAGTGATAATCTGAATATCAGATTTGAAGAACCGATCGACGGAGAGGTAGTTATTACTATCATTGATTCGCAGGGGAGATTAATTAAAACAGAAACAATTGAGGCAACAACAACAGAAAAGCAGATAAGTCTCCAGGAACTGGGAGGAGGAGTCTATTTTCTCAGAATGACAAAAGGTAAACTTGTAAACGTATATAAAGTTGTGAAACTTTAAAGAAGCTTTTTACTGTCCAAAAGCAAATTTTCCATTCTTTTCATGGCTGCCCCGACCTTCATAAGTCGGGGCTTTTTTTTAGCTCAGATACCCAATTTTATCTGCCAGATAAGTAAGCAGTAGCGCCAGGCTAAATGCGATTATTGGAGAGATCAGCCACATCAGGAAAAACTTCCTGACTTCTGTCTTCCTGAAAATATGATTAGGCCCCAGTTTAGCAACTCCAATACCAAGAATTGCAGCTACATTCAACTGGACGAGTGAGGTAGGTATACCCTTGCTTAATGATGCAAAAAGTAACAGGCTGCCAGAGACAAAAGCAATAATAACAGCCTCAAACTTGCCGAACAGAACTATTTCTTTTCCTGTATTCTGAAGGATCTTGTTTCAAAATATAGAGCTTCCTATTGCAAAATTAGGAGCAATAAGCAATGTGGAGAGTATAAGTATTAATATGAAATTCTTTTCACCGGTAATATTCAGTTCGTTTGCTGACATCGTTGCAATTGGTCCCGAGGCGTTGGCAACATTATTTGATCCTATCGAAAAGGCAACGTATAAAGACATAATAAGAATTAATCCATTCCAGATAGGCTTGAGATTTGCATTTTGAGCTCTCGATTGTGTCAACCCTTTTCTTCTCATTGGTCTGTAAATATATCTTCCTGCAAGGAAACTGATAATATAAGCAAATAGCGGAAGGATAAACCAGGCAGGAATAACTTCAAAAAAAAGTTTATCGCTGTTAAAACTGTTGAAGTATACTGCAGGTGCCACAACTGCAAGAACTGTAGACTGGCTTGTGGACTGTGGAATCCCGGCAAGGTTAGCTATAAGAAGTGAAATTGATACAGAAAAAAGGATAATTGAAACAATCGGGAATGTCATTAGTGCCGGATCGATTATCTCTTTTCCTATAGTTGTTGCAGTATGTTTCCCGGCAAAGATTGCACCCAGAAATACCATTATACCAAATAATCCGGGTATAAGATTTCTCTTAATCACGTTAGCCCCGTAAGCTACAGAAAAAGAAGGCCCTGTTCCGCTTCCTCCCATGTTTATTGCCAGGAACATAGCAATGATGAAAGGTAAAAGAAGATGGTTCATTAATGGTGACATACTTATCAGTTTTACTGGTTATCTGGTTTTACTGATTATTTCACAAAATAGGCACATGCGATTACTTTGCAGTAAGTAAAATGACTTAATACCTGTATGTATATCCTGTCATTTTTGCATCAGTCTTTTGCATTACAACCCCCAGGCGAATCATGGAATGCTTAAGAGAAACAAATCTTGACATTAAGCCCTGATTTTTTGTTATAATCCTTTAGTTAGTATTTTGAAAATGGTACGATTATTGAGGTTTAGAGTAGTCTTATAATTATCAGCAAAATGAGAAAATATATTTTCCTGTTGTTAATTGGCTTTTCAGTCATTTCGTGCAAAAAAGAGGATAACGGAGAATCCGATAATACATATTTCTGGAGTCCTGCAATTAAGATTGAAAAGGGAGATAAAGAAGTAAAATTGTATTTATCTGATCCACGACCATATACCGAGTATTTAATACCGCCTTCAGATCCGGACTATTTTGAGATCTATTATTCTGATGACTTGTCCTCTTTTTCTTTATTTAAGAAAGTGGATATAACCACTACTTCGGTTAGCATAAATAACCTTGTTAATAATGAACCCTATTATATATATGTTACCAGTAATAAGAAAAATTTCGAACCTGGTTTTTCTGATACTCTGATGACAATTCCCTCAGCATATACAGAGCCGGTGGTATTATCACCGGACGTAAATTTCACTCTTAATAGGGTAGATCTTTCTCCTGATAAAGATTATTTTTCGTTTGTAAGTTATAATTGTCCGGTTCAGAATACCAGCACAGACAATCTTTATTATAAATCGATAACCACAGGCTCGATCGGTGTAATAGAAGAGGATGTTTACAATTCAGACTGGTCGCCAGTTTCAAATACTGTAACATATTTAAGCAATATACGAGTTGGAAACTGGATCTATCCCGATGAGCTTAAAACATTCGATTTAGCGACAAAGACGGGAAATGTTTTATTGAAGATTGACTATGATAAATACTATGTTTCATCTCCGGTATTTTCGAATAATGGTAATCTAATTAGCTATTTATCAAGTGAAAACAGTTCCTCAAAATACAATTATGATCTCTGGACAATTGACCCTGCAACAAAGGTTAGGACTAAGATTTCAAACTTCGAAGCAATTGGATTAACAATAAGCGGAACATATACCTGGTCTTCAAATGGGGAATACATATATTTAAGCGGCTATTTTAACAGCGGAAACAGCCGTAATGCGATTTACAAATTCAATGTTTCAAACAGAGAACTATCCCGTGTATTATCATCTGACTGGAGTGATAGTTCACCGTCGGTTTCACCCGACAATACCAAAATTGCGTTTATTTCATCAAGGACAGGAGATGGTGAGATCTGGTTATTTAACTTCGTTTCAGGAAAATATAGTCAGATAACAGGTAATTCCGCATACAACTTCGACTCACGTTATTCTAATGTTCAGTGGATAGGCAACAATGAAATACTTATAACAGCCTATAAGGACAGTACATCGAAAGCATTAAGAATTCATATAGAATAGACCTTTTTAAAACGTACTTTATTTGTCTTCCACAATTCAATGGTTTCTATTCCTGATACTTATAAAATTATCTGGCCGGCTTTAAGAAGGAACTTTCAAGTGAGTCATTTAGATCTGAGACTTAAATAATACTTATTCAAAAAGGTTAACCGGCTTTGTTAAAATAGGTTAAATAGCCTCTGATCTTTATTCACCTGTTTCATTTTAATTATATTGCATCCGAAAAAATAAAAGGATGAAAGTACTCGTATATATTTTTATTGGTCTGTTTTTGCTTTCAGGCTGCCGTTCAAGCGATGAGCAACTTACAAGGAAGGCTGACAGAATTCATGCATCAATTCTCACCGTGGACACACACTGTGACACACCTATGGATTTTTCAGATCCCAATTTTGATCTTGGTGTAAGGCATGACGAAGGGTGTGTAGATTTTCCAAGGATGATCGAAGGTGGTCTGCACGCAGAATTTTTTGCTGTTTTTATTGGTCAGGGACCACGTGATGATTCATCCTTTACAAAAGTGCATAATCAGGCACTTGATATCTTTAATTCAATACATAAGAATGTAGAAAAGAACTCAGCTGTGGCAGAAATGGCATATACCGCAGATGATGCATACAGAATAAAGAAAGATGGCAGGATTGCAGCATTTATTGGTCTGGAGAACGGGTATCCTATCGGAAATGATATTTCCAGAGTGAAACAGTATTACGATCTGGGAGCAAGGTATATAACATTATCACATTCAAGGAACAATGATATTTGTGACTCATCAACCGATCCCGAGGGACCCGAGAGCAATGGCCTTTCCCCGTTTGGGATTCAGGTTGTAAAAGAAATGAACAGGCTTGGTATGATGGTTGATATCTCACACATATCAGATAAATCTTTTTTTGATGTACTGAAATACTCTACTGCTCCTGTAATTGCATCACATTCTTCATGCAGGGCCCTTTGCGGCAGTCCGCGTAATCTTACCGATGATATGCTTCTTGCTCTTAAAGAGAACGGAGGTGTAATACAGATTTGTATCCTCGGAAACTACCTCAGAACCCCCGAACCTAATCCTGAGCTCGATGCGAAGCTAAAGGAGCTTCAAACTAAATATGGTGATTATGGTGCCTTATCGGAAGATTCTAAAAAGATTGTTAGAGCAGAGTACAGGGCAATTCAGAAAAAATATGAGAAGCCGGCAACTGTAATGGATGTTGTTGATCATATCGACCATGCAGTGCAAATAGTTGGTATCGACTATGTTGGTATAGGAACTGATTTTGATGGAGGGGGAGGAGTAGAGGGCTGCAGAACAGCTGCTGAAATGAAAAACATAACAATCGAATTACTTCGTCGCGGATATTCCAAATCTGAAATCACAAAGATCTGGAGCGGCAATATTATGAGAGTAATGCGGAAGGCAGAAGAAGTTAGCTCTTCACTCTCGAGAACCTCAGCGTCTTAAGCATCCAGTCGGGAAGAGATTTGTGAGGATCCCTTTTTCTCAGATCAAGGAATATTCCAAGTTTTTTAAGGACAGGCATCTTGTGAGTCTCAACAAACTCAATCAGAGTACCATCAGGGTCTGAGATGTATGAGAAGTGACCCGCTGCTTCTCCCATATCAAAGCTGTTCCCGTCGTGGCTTTTCTTGCTGTCTACAGTAAAAGGAAATCCCTTACTCTCACAGAATGATTTCAGTTCATCCATTCCACGCATATCATAGCAGAGATGAATGAAACCCGGATCGCCCCAGAATCTGCCTTCATAAATCTTTTTACCCGGTTTCCCTGTTGTGCTTATAAGTTCAATAACACTCTGTCCGAGCATTTTGCTGAAGGGTCCGGCAAATGGTACAGATCGCCTCAGGAGTACACGGCGGAACTCACCTGTTCCACCAGGAAGATCAGCAAGATCAGGAAAAATGCCGGTCTTATCATAAACTACTTCATCATAACCAAGAATGTCAGAATATACTATTCTTGATTTCTCAATATCGGAAACGCCGATTACAGCGCCATAGGATCCGCCTGTATTTTTGTTTTCATTGCTGAACCAGTCAGTTGCTTCAACAAGCTGAAAAATGTTTCCGTATGGATCTTTCATGAAGAAAGACATTTTGCCTGCAGGATCCTCAGTAGTCTGTTTAGGAACAACAATGCCATCAGCGTGATATTTATTAAGTGTATCCTGTACACTTCTTACTTTCATCTTGCAGGCTATAATACCAAGGTCACCGATCATGATCTGCTCCTTGATCTTAAGAGGATCTCTTCCTTTGTATTGCCATATCTCAAATCCTCCTCCGCTCTGAAGGTTCAATGCCAGCACTGCATGCCTTTTTCTCGGCTCTCCACCTGTATAAGGCAGCATCAGGTTAGCAACCGCCTCCTCTTCAAACACCCTGATATCCATTCCAAACTGATCGATATACCATTTCCAGGCCTCTGCCAGATTCATCACTCCGATTCCCATCTGCTGGATCCCACTGATAACATACCCCTTCATAGTCTGAATATTAAAATTTGTTTTATATCTAACTAGTGCCTAAAGTGCCTAAAGTGACTAGAGTGCCTAAAGTGCTTTAAGTACTTTTCACCTTATCTGCAATTCTGAAGAAGAGCCATGGCAGGTATCTCCTTATATGCAACATCAGCATCTCTCCCTGCCCGACAAGTATCTCACGTTTGTTCCTTAAAATTCCTTTAATGATTATTTTTGCAGCTTTATCAGGCAGTAGACCTTTTGCGAGTCCGTCATCCATCTTTCCATGTTCCTTGCCATCGGAAGTTAATGCATGAAATGAAATAGAGGTCCTTACTCTTCCTGGAATAATAACAGAGGATCTGATATTATTTTGTTTGTTTTCGAGATAAAGTGTTTCAAAGAAACCATGCAGCGCCTGTTTGGATGCTGAATAAGCTGAACGCAATGGGAATCCAAATCTTCCAGATATACTGCTTGTTGCAAGTACATGTCCCGATTTCTGATTAATCATATAAGGCAGTACAGCTTTTGTAAGAGCAATTGTTCCAAAGTAATTGATTTCAAATATCTTCCTGTCGAGCCAGATTGGCGTCTCTTCAATTCTGGCTCGCTGGCTTATACCTCCGATATTAAGCAGAAAATCAATTCTCCCGGTCTCGCTTATCACTCTGTCTGCAATCTCATTTATCCCGGAGGTTTCCGAAAGATCAAACGGAACACAAATAATCATAGCTGATCTGTCACCGCAGGCTGCTTTAACTCTCTCCAATCCCGGAAGATCGTTTGAGGAAGCCACTACAAAGGCCCCCCTGTTTATAAAGGCATAAACCAGCGATTCTCCAATTCCTGAAGAGGCACCAGTTATCCACGCTACCTTGTCTTTAAATATTATTTTATTCCCCATTCTATAAAGCTGCAACCAGATTTACCAGTTCATTGTGGCTCTTTTGGAGCGACAGTAAGTTAATGTTTTTCTCCCTGATAAGATTTCTTATCCTGAAACCGCCTTTAATTCTTCTGAACTGTAAATAATAGTTCCAGGCAAACAGACCTGATGCTGGCAGTGTAAAGAATATAAGCAATCCAAGCCACCATGATGAGAAGATAAAAAGAGAAAGTATTAAATAAACCGGAAGAAAAATAAATGCCAGTATTAATGACACAGTATATTTTACAGAAGAATGAAACTGTGGATCCTTAATTTTTCTGATCTGCAGATTTGGAATCTCCAGGAATGTAAGATTAAAGATATTCCCGTAAATGAAAATAGGGAATGTCAGAATAATTCCAACCATTCCGGCAATCAGCCAGCCCAATGGATGTTTCTTTTTTTCCAGCAATCTGTAATCAGTATTAAGTTCTTTGGCTTTATTCTTAACTTCCAGACTAAGGGCACATATTCTCTGATACAAAGGAAGATCTGAAGATTTCAGATTGTTTAACTTGCTGATGAGAATCCTGTCGCGGTTTATTTTCGGGAATTTGATATCATCGCTGAACTTTCCGTTTATCATACTTCTTAGTTCATCAATAGCCTCATAATCCTCTTCTGACTCGATGTGAATCATATTCTTTTTCATCTCCTCCGAAAGTTTAGCCCGCAATTCGTTAAGGGCCCTTTCAGGACTGACTTTGTAAAGTTCATAGAACTCTGACACTTCAACAGGCTTACCGTATACCACTGTCAACACCTGCCTGTACCGGTTGTAGTGAGTATATTCAATACCTACAGGTATTATTTTCAGGTTTAGCTTGAAACCTGTTGCTTCATCTGATTGAAAAGCGAGACGGCAAATTCCTTTTTTCAGCTGTCTGAGTCTTCTGAATCCTGCATGATCGCCCTCCGGTAAAATGACCAGCCCGTTTTTCTTCTGAATTACCTCAATTGTCCGGGCAAAAGTATCATCATTTCCCTTGAGGCTGCTGTAACCGTCGCGCATTCTGTAGACGGGAAGAATCTTCAGGAAATATAGAATTGAAGCGATAAATTTCTTTTTGAATATGTCACCTCTGGCGAGGAAAATAAGCGGCTCTTTCTGTGTGAAGAGAACAGCAAGTGCATCCATCAAAGCATTCTGATGATTAGGAGCAAAGATCTTATGATCTTCAGGATGGATATTTTCTTTTCCCAGAGCAATTACTTTTCTGTAAAAAACATTGTTGTGCCAGAATCCTGCAGTGGCATTAAGCAATGCATACCCGACCGAATAGTTTTCAATATTTTGTTTCCCCATGTAACGAAAAATCTTCACCTGGCTGTTTAACAGTATACAGCCGGCTTTTTAGTATGAGTGCAAGTTAAAAAAAATGGGAAGTTGATGATAAAATCAGAAATATTTTAACTCAGTTTACGGCAATATTAAGTCTTTATACCACCATAATTAATTGTCGTTAAAGCCGTCGTTCAACTTATCAATAAGCCGTCTCTCTTTTTTTGTCGGACGTCCGGTTCCCTTATCGCGGTATCCAATTGCTATGGATTGTTTGATATCGAGTTTTGCTTTTTCCTCTGCAGGTGTAATATCCTCAGCAAACTGATTCACAAGTTTTGCTCCGACACGGTTTTCGATAGGTTCAATTACTCTGTATGTAAAAACAACAGGAGGTTTTTTAACCGTTATTATTTCGTCTTTTGCAATAAATCTAGAAGGTTTCACCTGGATATTGTTGATTGAAACCCTTCCTTTTCTGCATTCATCGGAAGCAATACTCCTGGTCTTGAATATTCTTACAGACCAAAGAAACTTATCAATTCTAACAGATTTATTTTCTGCCATAATACAGGTTATTTCGAAGCTGCTTCCGGAGTGGTTGTCTCTGGCGGGGTGAATTTACCGACTTTGTTAAAAGCTGTCATTGTGCGCTCCAGTCCGGTAAAGGCAAACGACTTTATCATCTCAACAACAATGGAAACCCGATCATCCATTATTTTCTTTTCGTCAGCCGACCATGTCCCGAGTACATAGTCAACCTGCTTTCCTTTGCTGAATCCGTTCCCGATACCTATTCGTATGCGAGGGTATTCAGTTGTGGCCAGTATGCTGCTGATATGCGCCAGTCCGTTATGGCCGCCGTCACTGCCTTTTGGCCTCATTCTTATAGTACCGGTTGGGAGAGCCAGATCATCCACAATAACCAGCATATTTTCAACAGGGATATTCTCCTTTTTCAGCCAGTAATTTACTGAGTTGCCGCTAAGGTTCATATAGGTTGATGGTTTGAGCAGAATAAGCTCGCGGCCTTTATATTTCATCTGACAGACAGCCCCGTAGCGCTTGTCCGTAAAAAAAATATTGGATGCCATAGCCATGGCATCCAATACAGTAAATCCTATGTTATGACGAGTATTCTTATACTCTTCACCTATGTTGCCCAGGCCAACTATCAGATATTTCATCAAGCCTGATTATAGTTAGAACGTGATGGTTATTTTTCTTCAGCAGCAGGAGCAGCGGCTGCATGTGCAGCAGCGTTTGTAGCTTCAGTAGCAGCTTCCGCAGCAACTTCTTCTTCACTCTTCGCAGCAACCCTTGAAGTTGCAATAGTAAGAACCATCGATTTTTTCGGATCAAGTAATTCTATCTTGTCAAATGAGAGATCGCCAACTTTTACTCCTTCATGAATTTTAAGGTTGGTGATATCTATTGTAAGATGCTCAGGAAGATCTTTTGGTAAACCTTTTACTTTTAGGTTCCTTCTTTTAATACTCAGTTTACCTCCGGCGATAACACCAACTGAATCTCCGGTAATTTTTATTGGAATACTTATTACAACTGGTTTGTCGTCAAAAATCTCAACAAAATCGGCGTGTAAAATTTTATCACTTACAGGGTGAAACTGCATATCTTTCAACACAACATTAAACTCTTTATTATCGATAACCAGTTTAACAAGATGTGCTTCAGGTGTATAAACGAGGTTTTTGAAACTCAGTTCAGGTGCCTGGAAATGAATGTTTTCCTCTTTACCATAGATAACACATGGTACATTACCGGCTTTTCTTGACTGTTTAGAGCTTTTTTTTCCTAATTCTGTTCTGAATGAACCTTTGATCTCAATTGTCTTCATTTGTCTTAAAGTTATTGTGCTACTAAATCCCGCTTAACGGGACCCCATTACACGTTTGACATTTCTTATTTTTTTCGGACTGCAAATATAGAACAAAGGAATCAGAATACAAAATTTGTACTTATTGACTGATTTGTTGTAACAGCATCGATTGTTTTTGCGAATATATCGGCAATAGAAAGCACTTTTATTTTTGGAGAAGTTGTGATAAATGGCACCGAGTCGCTGACTACAAGTTCTTCAATAGCAGAATCATTGATCCTCTCCACTGCATTACCTGAAAGAATCGGGTGAGTTGCAAAAGCCCTGATACTGGTTGCGCCTCTCTCTTTCATCATATCCGCAGCAAGTGCAAGAGTCCCGGCTGTATCTACCATATCGTCAATAATTACAACATTTCTACCTTCAACTTCTCCGATTATTGACATCTCTTCTATTACATTCGGCTTCTTTCGAAGTTTATAGCATAAAACCATTTCAGACTGAAGGTGCCTTGAATAAGCGTTAGCCCTTTTTGATCCGCCCATATCGGGTGCAGAGATTGTAAGATTTGAAAGCTTAAGGTTCTCTATGTATGGTGCAAAAACAGCAGATCCGAAAAGGTGGTCTACCGGAACATTGAAGAATCCCTGGATCTGATCAGCATGAAGGTCCATTGTTATTACCCTGTCTACACCCGCTGTACTGAGAAGGTCAGCAGAAAGTTTTGATCCAATTGAAACTCTTGGCCTGTCTTTCCTGTCCTGACGTGCAAAACCATAATATGGTATTACAGCAATTACTTTATAGGCAGAGGCTCTTTTAGCCGCATCGATCATCAGAAGAAGTTCAAAAAGGTTGTCGGCCGGAGGATTTGTCGATTGCACAATAAAAACCATGCAGCCTCTTACAGACTCGTCGAAACATGGTTGATATTCTCCGTCGCTGAATTTGGTAACGGAGCTCTTGCCCAGTTCAATCCCGAGCTTATCAGCAATAGCCTGAGCCAGATGCTGTGAGGATCTGCAGGAAAACAGTTTCATTGGTGCATGTCCAAACATAATCCTTAAATATTAACAGTTATTTTTCCGATCAATTATGTGTACAAAATTAAAAAATCCCGACGATATCAGGCATCATTTGAAAAATTGTTGATAGATTCTTCAATATAGTTCAGAATACCATCTCTTCCTTCTTTTGTTACAGCTGACGAAATAAATGTTTCAGGGAGCGATTCCCAGTTTTCGAACATTACTGAATTGTAACGGCTTATTGAGCTTTCAAGTTCGGTTTTTGTGAGTTTATCGCTCTTGGTAAAGACTCTGGCAAATGGTATCTGATTATTGCCGAGGAACTCCATGAAATCAAGATCAGAAGGCTGTGGTTTATGACGTATATCAAGAAGGACAAAGAGGCACACCAGGTTTTCCCTTTTAAGGATATAGTTCTCTGTCGCCCTTACCCATATCTCTCTTAATTTTACCGGAACTTTAGCATATCCGTATCCAGGAAGATCGACAAGATACCATTCTTCATTTACATAAAAATGGTTAATAGTGCGGGTTTTCCCGGGCTGAACAGATGTTTTTGCCAGCTTAGACCATCCGGTAAGCATATTTATAAGTGATGACTTACCTACATTTGACCGGCCAATAAAACCGAATTCCGGTTTTAATGTTGGCGGACAGTCTTTCAGGGCAGGACTGCTTTTAACAAATGTGGCAGAACGGATGATCATATCTTCAGGCTATTTAAGATCGTTATAAGGGAGATCTATTCTTTTGTAGACCAGATAGTTGTTCCCGAAGCCTGTAAGGATCTCTGCTATTATCCCAACATACTCTGATTTGGCTGATGCTGATTTTTTAAGGTCAAGATATCCAATTCCTTTCACAGTTTTTATTCTTTCGCATCTCGATGTGTCGAAGACGCCGCTGTAAAGTTCACCCCTGAAAAATCTTACTTTTTCCGATTTGTCTGAAAGTTTCAGAGTGATTCTGAATGTGCCGTTTGTCTTATAATTGTCAGTGGTTCCAACAATGAGCTCCGGGTAACCGCCAACCAGTTTGCCCTCTGCTGTAAATTCCTGGAAGAAGGTGGTTCTTAAGCCTTTTTCATAGCCTATTTTTGCTTTAAGTTTACCTGTACGGTAAAATTGTTTCTGAATACCATCGATCGTATCATTCTTATAAGGTGTGGTACGAAATAACTGACCCTCTTCAAAATACCATCTCGAGGAGTCCTGTCTTAAACCATTCTCATACCAGAATGTCTGACGCATTTTACCGCTCTGATAAAATGTCTTCTTCAGGCCATGCCTGACTCCGTTTTTGTAGGTTGTCTCATTTACAATGTATTGTCCGCTCATTCCCTGTGTGATCCCTGTGAATCCGGTGTCCGCAACGGTAGTTGTATCAGTCTCTGCAGAAGCATCTTTCTTTGAATTTCCACTGCCATTGCAACCCGTAATCAGGATAATCGACAGAATTGTAATAATTGATAAATACGTAATTTTCATATTTTCGTTTTTGTGTTTTGTCTTTTGTCACCGGTCTTCGGTCTTCGGCGAAGTCACGACTTCGCCCTACATAATATATATTTCCAGTATCTCCGCTTCCCCGATGGGCTCAAGAACAACCTCTTTTATCATTGCAGGAAGCAGTACCGTCTCACCTTTCACCATGGTTTCTGTCTCTCCGTCCCACCGGATAATGAACTCCCCTTCGGTGCAAATGTACACAACAAATGAATCAATAGAGTAATATTCTTTGGTTAACGTTTTGCTGAACCTTATCAGATTAGTGTTAAAAAATTCACAGCTGACCAGATTTTCAGATTCATTTAATACCGGTGTTTTCCTGATTTTACTT
>JADJLX010000001.1:300000-432764 GCA_016709865.1 Bacteroidales bacterium | reverse complement strand
ATTCTCCTGCCTTTTCTCAGAGATTCCTCCTTTAGTTCTATCCAGGTCATTATGAACGATCCCGTCTTTTGGTGATTGCATCAGCAGCAGTTTTTCCTCCAATGACCTCATGCCAGTGTTACCAGGTCGGGAAGTTATTACTAATGATGCTTTGTTATGACGGTCTTCTATTATTTCCATCAGTGAGAACGATTTTGATTAATCATTGGTAATAGTCCAAAGTCATCAAGTGATAAAGTAAGTCTTGCTGCCTATTTTGATATTTCACTTATATAAGAGAACCATCGGTCTTGCTTCATCTTTAGCTTCGGAAAATAGCTTTACATATTTGCATGACAATATACCTTAAACCCAAGAGTACATGCCCTGACGCCCAAGTGCTGTAGGTAGGCACTTTCCCTTATTCCGGTGCTTCCGGTCATAAGTATGTTCTCAAGCTTTCTGATGTAAGTGTATTCTGTATAGCGTAGCATCTGGTCCCTGTCAAGATCGGTTTGCCTCATAATCACGCTCTCCATCTATTGATAGTGGAACCTTGCAATGGGCAGCCTTCTGTCAATATTACGGTTTTGACGGTCCCATTCCGCCTCTACTAATATACCATCAGCTCATCAGCTGACAGGTTTGCAGTGGCTACATTGGCCTAAGGCTGGTTTCATAAGCCCCTGGCTATTCCGAGCAGCCGGAGCTTCTTTATTCTGTTGAGTATTTTCGTTGTCATTCTCTTACTTTTTATATTATCGTTTTTACCTGTAATAGTTCTCACCCCTTATATTTTCGCGAACTGGATCTTTGTAGTTAACTCCACGATAAGTTAAAAAGCATACTTGTTTTCTGAGTATTAACTTAATTGCACCATAGGAGTAGCTTTATATTCAATGGCCCTCTGCAGGCATCTATCAGTCTTCCCTGCCTACCTTGCGTTCGTAGCTGTCGACGCCCTGACACGCTTTATGTTCGCTCGGGATGGGCTTTACTTGCCATCAGACCTACAATGAACTCCTGACTGATCCATCGATTGATTTCGCCCAGTTGGGAAAGCGGTCAGGTTCCAGTCTGTTGTGGTACTTATGCGTTTCAGCCAGATGCTCTTTGTCGGTCGTATAGCCATATTGCTTGGTGGTCTTTAAGTGGCGGGCCAAAAGAACATAATTGTAATAAATCTCAACATGGGTGGTCGAGTACATGATCTTTATTTTTTACCAATATATTGATATGAGCGCTGTAAAGCACTTTAGTCTTCCTTCAGACAAATACGTCCATTTACAGATATTGTAGCTTGTTGATGCCGTTTAAATTCATGGCAACTTGTGAAGTGGATGGTATTGGCCTGCTCCACATCCTCAACAGATCTCTGCGGCTATATGGCTGCCCCGCGTCATCCTTGTGTTATTATGAAGCTCAACTATCTCTCTTATTGCCTCGTTTAACTCCTCAAGAGTATGGAAGACTTTATTGTCCAGCACAGAGTAGATACGCCTGTAAGCAATTTTGACAGCTCCTTCAACAAGAGCTTTTGTCTTTAGGTTTATAAGCTCGGGCGGGTAACATGGTGGTACTGTAATGCAAAGCAAAGTTCTCAAATGCCTGGTTTAATGTAGGCCTACAGAAGACTGCTCTTAATTACAGCACTCCTTAAGATTATCGGGAACAATTGCCATTGGCACACCTCCGTAATAAAGTAAGGCATGCTCGCAACAGCTGATTAAATCTTTCTTTTTGCGTTGGCTTAATGTTCCCTCAACATAGGTTAACCGACTTGCTCCAGAATAGATATAAATACCTCTACATCTGTTATCTTGCCTGTTTCTTTATAACCAGATGAAGCTTTCTCCCCGGCATAATCAATATACATCTTATCGCCTGCAACATGCTCGATATGCATGACCGGTTTACTGCGGCGGAGCCACTGCTGGTAATGATGTTTGAACTGTGAAGGCTTAAAGCCATCGGGATGCATTGCCATATACCTTTCCCACTGGAATCTGGCGTGTCATCCTCTTTTCTTCAACTCTTTCTCTATGAGAGGAAATAAGGGTTCCAGAGCTTTATATTTTTCGCTGGGTTCCGGCATCAGATTGTCGCCAAACAACTGATCCAGTTCCAGGTCGCTCCGCTTGTCGACCTCCGCAAGATCCAGGCCAAGTGGACATAAATTTTACGGTATTTTTAGGGTGTTGCGAGACACCTGTCAGATCGCTGATCTTCAGCTTACTCTCGCCCTGCGCATAGAGCCGCAGCATTTGTCTTAGCTTACTCATGTCTGTCTTTTTTATTGGCCATAATCCCTCTGTTAATATAAAACCAGCAATGGGATTATAACTTACTTTTTAAACATGAGAAAAACTCTTTTCAGGGTGGTCAGTTTGCTCCGGCGCGAGGTAGGTCAATTTGCTCCGGCGTCAGGTGGTCAGTTTAAACTGGCGTGAGGTGGTCAGTTTGACCGTTTTTTCCACTTTTCCCTTTCTCTATGATTTGGATTAACTTTTTCAGATCATCGGCACTTAACTTTTTTCTCGTCTACAAGAAAAGACACAACTTTTTTATAGGATGATCCAAAATAATCAGTAACGACATCTTTCATAAACTTCTTCCTGTATTCTTCCTTTTAAGGCGGAAAATACTCATGATTCTTCCCATAAGCCTTATGGTCAACATATCCCTTTTCTTCCAGTCCCCTTATGACTGTTGAGAAAGTTGTATAAAGAGGCCTGGGATCAGGATGCAGTTCAATTAGCTCCTTTATGAATCCCTTCTTTGCTTTCCAGAGGATTTTCATCGCCTCCTCTTCTTTTCTTGTAAGTCGTTTCATATCTGTAACTATTTTTTCAAAGATATAACTGTTTTTTTAGATTTACAACTATATATTTAATTATATTACTGAAAAAAGCGTTTTAAGCAGCTTTGTGCTGTGTTTTTATGACCATGTTGTTTGAATATCAGATCAATATCCCAATCAACAGCACATCATCAACCTGAACATGGTCGCCGCGCCACTCTTCAAAATAATTGTTAAGGATGATTTTCTGTTCGTCCATGGGCTTTTATGGTGCTGCAAGAGTAGTTCCTGAAACTGTCTGTACATCAGCTTTTTGCCACCTTTGCCCCCGAACTGATCGGCATAGCCGTCGGAAAACATGTAAATCCGGTCGCCCTTCTTAAGGTCTGAATTATTGTTTGTAAAAGATTTTGAACAGATGAGTAGATCCCGATCGGCATCTTGTCTGCAGGAATTTTAATAAGGTTTCCATCCCTTATCAGATAGAGAGGATTATTTGCTCCTGCAAATTCAAGAGTGCCTGCCTCCCTGTTGATTATACAAAGAGAAATATCCATGCCATCTCTCATTTCATATGTGTTGCCTCTTTGCCTGAGCTTATGGATTACCAGCTCCCTTAGTTTATCTAAAACCTCCGACGCCTTCTTAAATTCGTATGTGCTGAATATGTCATCCAGAAAAGTCAGTCCCAGCATCGACATAAAAGCACCCGGTACACCATGACCGGTACAATCTGCTGCAACGATAATAACTGTATCCTTTTTGCTCATACCCCAGTAAAAATCACCGCTTACTACTGCCTTGGGCTTGTAAAGTATGAAATTTGACATCCCCCATTCCTTCATAAAATCAGGCGGCTGTAATACTGCCTGCTGAATCATTGCTGCATAATTTATACTATCGTTAATCGCTGTACTGTGCTGTTCAATTATCTCTTTCTGCTGAAGTATCTTCCTGCTGTTTTCCTGGAGTTTGTGATTCTGATCATTGAGAATCTGGTTTTAATATAAAGACGGTCTTCGTACCTGAAGTTTACTTTCCTGAGATGGTATATGCTGACATTCATAAAGAAAAATACCATAACATGGGCCAGCTTATCAATAAAGAAATACTCCCTGATATGTTTGGTAATCGGCAGGTCGACTTTGCCAAAATTTAATGCCAGAAAGTCAATGCTGAATACCATCAGAAAATAAAATGACATAGAAGACCAGTAGAAATATTTTTCTTTTTCGAATTTATTACCAGCTGCGGAATTATGGAGGCCGCAATCATAACATATGCGTTGTATAAATACCCCTCTTCCTCTACATATCCCGATATAATTGGTATTATAATAAAAATCATTGGCGCCAGAAAGATAAGCGAGATCTTGCTTAACTGGTTTTGTTTAAACCTTGCCAGCAGGAGGTTTATTATGCTCAGAATCAGTGTATACCAGATCCTCATATGTCCCAGAGTAACCGGACGATCCTCTAACTTCAGTCTGGTTAGCAGAACCAAGCCAAGGATAGTCATTGTCGAAGCCAGAATAAAATTGATCTGATTGCTTAAAACATAGGCTCTCGTTTGCGGCTGGTTGTCTCTTGAATCCAATCCGAGGTTCGAAATGTTTTTCCAGGTGTTTCTTAAGAAGATCTTGCTGTGGGTAAAAGAGCCATGACCATTTGTAGTATCCATAAAAGCCAATTTTTAAAATTGTCTTCCTATTTATCTAAAATGCACTGGTGAATTCTAACAGTTAAATCACTTCTCCCCCTTATTAGAATTCCTGAGATTTAATTTTGCTATGATAAATTTACTAAACAGTCTGATATTAAGCAAATAAATGTTACGTGTCGTCCTGGTCTTACATCTTTTTCTGAAGCGATAATCTCCTGAGAGGTCTGTTTATCTTTGCTGTTGAAACGACTACTGCAAGGGTCATGATTCCGCCAAAAACTACCGATGGCACCAACCCCATTATTTTGGCAGTAACCCCCGATTCGAAAGCACCAAGTTCATTGGAGGAACCGATGAAGATGCTGTTTACTGATGCAACTCTTCCCCTCATCTCATCAGGTGTAAACAACTGAAGAATAGTTCCTCTGATAACTACACTAACACTGTCAAAGGCTCCGCTGAGAACCAGAAGGATCCCTGATAATATAAAACTTTTTGAAAGGGCAAAGCCAATCATACTAAGCCCAAACCCGGTAACAGCAATGAAGAGCATTTTTCCTGAATGCTTCATTGGCGGACGAAACATCAGAACGAAAGCCATTATTGTTGCCCCTATTGACGGACAGGCTCTCAGCAATCCAAGCCCCTGGGGCCCAACAAACAATACATCCGACGCAAAAACAGGAAGCAATGCCACAGCCCCTCCGAATAAAACAGCAAACATGTCGAGGGTAAATGCCCCAAGTAGTTCTGGTGTCTTAAAAACGAAATCTATGCCGCTTCTTATTCTGGTAAAAACTCCTTCTGCTGTCCCGACAACCTGATGTATGCCAGTTTTAACAAACATGATCATAAAAAAGGCCAGCGTATATAAGCTTAATACAAGAGTATAAGCAGCAATAATTCCATGGAAGCCGTAAACCATGCCTCCGATGGCCGGACCAAGAACCGCTGCCATCTGCCAGTTGGCACTGTTCCAGGTAGCAGCATTGGCGTAAAGGTTCCTTGGCACAAGCTGTCCCATCAGAGCAACCTGGGCCGGGGCTAATATTCCGCGTGATAATCCAGTTAAAAATATTGTTATGAATACGGGCAGAATCCCGAAACGTTCTGTGAAATAGGCTGTGTTAGTGCTGTATATCAGCAGTATGGCCGAACCAAGAATAAGAAGTAGGGTTGTGTAATTAACTATTTTGCGCCGGTTCCATAAATCAATGTAATGCCCGGCAAAAAGAGAAATGCTTACCTGTGGAATAACCTCTACAAGACCAATAAATCCAAGCCATAATACATTATGTGTCAGATCATATATCTGCCATCCTACAATAACTGACTGCATAAGAGTGGCCATTGTCATTAGGATCCGGAAAAACAGATAGAATCTGAAATTCCTGATGTGCATCACGGCAAATGCGTCACCGGCAAACCACTTTTTCATGTCAAATTATTTATGGTGGCAAAAGTAACTATTTGAATGAGAACTGAATTCCCTGTCAATGCCTTTTTTATTCCTTTATTTTTACTTTATCTTTATTAAAAAAAGACCCATGAAACATTATTATTCTCTTCTGGTGTTGTTTTTAATGGTACTCCTTTCCGGTTGCTCCTCCGGGAATAATGATTCAAACAAATCGGGGATTAAGGCAGATTCATTGATCCTGGAAAGTATCTTCCCTTTGCAGGATAAACATTGTCATGGCTCTACTATTGTGGAACTGCCTAACGGGGATCTTCTTGCTGCCTGGTTTCATGGAAGCGGAGAAAGAACTGCTGATGATGTCGCAATAAAAGGTGCCCGTTATAACCATAATACCAATACATGGGGAGAACCATTCACAATGGCTGATGTTCCTGATTTCCCCGATATCAACCCTGTGCTCTTTATTGATAATAACAAGCAGCTGTGGCTGGTATGGTACACTGTTCTTGCATACCAGTGGCAATCGTCTGTTCTCAAATATCGTATAAGTGATAATTATCTGCAGGAATCTGGTGCCCCTGAATGGAAATGGCAGGATATGATTCATGTTAAACCTGATGGAAATTCTCCGGAAGGCATTGGCAGAAACGATGAGTTTGTAAAAACTCTGAACCGGAAATATGATGAATACTATTTGAGCCTGGTCTCCTCCGGCTACATAAAAAAAGACGGGTCAGGAACAATTACTGAAGCATTATGGGAAGAAGCACGAAGCCATTATTTGGGCATCGCAAAAGGATTGAACCTTATCAGTAACGGAAGTGATACTGATGAAAAAGGTGAGAAAGTCAAGGCCCAGCTTGGTTATCCGCTAATGCGAAGGATTGGCTGGCAGACACGCAATAAGCCACTCATTGCCGGAAACAGGATTTTATTACCTCTCTATTCAGACGGTTTTGATTTTTCTCTGATCGCAATTACACTAAATGGTGGTGAGACATGGCAATTCAGTGAACCAATTGTTGGCGCCGGAGCTGTTCAGCCCGCTCTTGCTCTCCTGAAAGACAGTTCAATAATCGCCTATATGCGCGATAATGGTCCTCCTCCTAAAAGACTTATGAAAAGCATCTCAAAAGATTGGGGAAAAACATGGAGCCCCGTGGAAGATTCGGAAATTCCGAATCCCGGAACAGCAGCTGACATTGTAGTTTTAAAGAGCGGAAACTGGGTGGTCGCTCATAATGATGTTGAAGAAGGAAGACATCGTTTATCTGTATGGCTCTCCCCTGACGAAGGAAAAACATGGCCATACAGAAAAACTCTTGTCACCGGTGAGCCAGGAAGCGAGGTCAGAGGACACTATCCTGCCATAATACAGGGATCAGATGAAATAATACACGTCTCCTTCACCAACCAGGTTCCCGGATCGGACGGCAAATCATCTGTTAAGAATATAACACATGCTGCTTTCTCCGAAAAGTGGCTCTACTCAATCCAGGGAACAAGGGTTGATTTATAAAAATCGATCCCTAAGGCACTCATTCTTGCTCCATGATTTGCAAGTCTGACCTTATACTCATCCCAGTTTCTTGCAGGTGTTGCAGTCCAGCCTATTTCCGCAATACCCGGAAGCCTTGGAAATAACATATATTCAATTTCGTCGATGTTGGTAATTGTCTCCGACCATAGTGGTGCCTCAACTCCAAGAATATTTTCCTTTGAAATGCCCGGAACAAGTGTTGCCGGATCCCAGTTATATGCATTATCAACTTCAATATAAGCAGCCCAGTGCAATCCGAGTTTTGTATTTTTATCATACTGCATGTCGAGATATGCTTTCGATGCCGGAGATATTAAGACTTTTGCTCCCTGACCTACAGCCCTGGTTGCGTTTTCTGCGTTAGCCCAGAACTGAGCAACGGAATTGGCTTTCAGTTTTGATAATGAAATTTCATCCCAGCCTAATACCTTTTTACCATGTGCCAAAACAATATCCTGAACTTTTTCAATGAAAGGAATATAATCCTCTTTTTTTGTCGCATGAGATTCATCGCCTCCAATATGAAAGTATTCTCCCGGGGTAAGAGCTGAAATCTCTCTGACTACATCATCAATAAATTTGTAAGTAATGTCTTTCTTCGTACAGAATGTGCTGAAACCAACTTCTGTTCCTGTATATAATTCCCTTGCTTTTCCATCGCAGTTAAGTTCTGCATATGACGCAAGAGCTGCATTGGTGTGCCCGGGCATATCTATTTCCGGTACAATTGTTACATAACGCTCCTGAGCATACTTAACTATATCGGAATACTCTTCCTGTGTATAGAATCCGCCCTTGCCACCACCAACCTGGGTGCTTCCTCCATGCGCAGTCAGATTCGGCCATGATTTGATTTCAATTCTCCAGCCCTGATCGTCAGACAGATGCAGGTGCAGGTAATTCATTTTATAGTATGATATCAGATCTACAACTCTTTTTACATCCGTTGTGCTGAAAAAATGACGCGACACATCAAGCATTGCTCCCCTGTAAGTATAATCAGGAAAGTCGGTTATCGTTCCTGTTGCAATCTCCCACGGACCTTCCTGTTTCGATGCAAGTTCAATTTTTGCAGGAAGAATCTGCCTGATAGTCTGGACACCTCTGAATAATCCTGCCGGAGTTTTAGCAGATAGGGTTAATAGTTTTTTGGTTATTGTAATCTCGTAACTTTCGTCCGCCGGTTTTGTATCAGTCCCGGCAAGCGTCAGATAAATCCCTGACTTTGGAGCCACCGCAGCTGACTCGACTGCAAATTCAAATCCTGTTGCAGGCTTGAGTCTTTCGGCAAGGTACGATCCAACCATTTTTACTTCCTCCGATTCTCCCTGCACAAATATCTTTGTTGAAGATTTAAGGGTGAGGTATTCGCCTGTTGAGGTTACTGTTACCGGTTTTGGAATTATACTCTCTTTTGAAAGATCGGACGGATCTTTAACTTTGCATGAGTTTAGCTGTACAAGCATTAAAACAGCAACGAGTACTGTTATTGTGATGTTGAGTTTTTTGTAAGTCATGGCAGTAAAATTTATTTGCGTCAAGTTATAAAAATTATTTCTAAGAGAAGGTTCCGGTAAGAATTTTACCGCAGATGGATCTTCTTAACCATTAAGTGCGTCTTCGCTGAAACTTAAGAGTACCAAGTAGGTACAAAGTTAAAACCATGTAATTCAGTTCTTTGTGTCCTTTGTGTATCCCGATGGCTATCGGGACCTTTGTGTCCTTTGTGGTTAATGGGTTTCATTTATTTCTGGAAAAACCAGAACATTGCATTTAAATCAATGTTACTTTAATAATAATTCATACTAACAAAATGTCATTGAATACGATTCTTTCTGAAGACTCTGTAAATCAAAACCCTATTATTCAGTTCGATAACTGGTATAAAGAACATCTCGCTTCCGGAGTTGCCATTCCAAATTCAGTATCTCTTGGCACCTCAACACCAGATGGAAAAGTCTCTCTCAGGACTGTTCTATTGAAAGAATATGGAGAAAATGGATTTGTCTTTTTTACAAATTACGAGAGTAAAAAAGGATCTCAGCTGGCAGCCAATCCAAATGTTGCACTATTGTTTTACTGGCATGAATCCGGACGACAGGTCAGGATCGAAGGTGTTGCAGAAAAGATTTCATCCCAGGAATCAGATTCATATTTCAGCACCCGTCCGAGGGAGAGCCAGCTCTCAGCCTGGGCAAGCAAACAGAGTACTGCTGTGCCCGGAAGACATTATCTTGAGGAACGGCATGAATACTATAAACAACTTTTTTCAGACAGAAACGTAGACCGTCCTCCGCACTGGGGCGGATTCCTGATAACTCCCTCCTGGTTTGAATTCTGGCAGAATGACGAAAGGCGGTTACACGACCGCCTGACGTACACGAAATTAAATAAGACCTGGGTTCTGGAACGGCTTGCCCCTTAACGGCACACGACTAACGACTCACGTCTCACGACCCGTGCATCGTGCGTCGTGCGTCGTGAGCCTATTTCTGAATTGGATTATCCGCTCTCTTAAAGAATTCATCGTACTGCTGCTTAACTGATGTATTGGTCTTCATGTACTTAATCAGTTCTGCCAGTTGTCCCGCTTCGCTGGTTATCAACAATTCACCAAGTCTTTTATTGGGTGTATTTACATCACTTGCAAAATGATTCGGATACTGAGCATACCACCATATTCCTGTATAGCCAAACGGAAGGCCTTTCAGTTTATCCTGATTGAGACCTGATTCTTTTGTAAGTGCAGCCTGATCAACATAATCGGGATTCATAAAATACATCATCGATGTCTCCTCTTCTCCTGCATGACCATCGAGTTTTGCCTTTTTAAGAGATTTGATCTCAGCACTGTTTACAGGGTCGTTTCCCGGACGGAACATAACAACTACATAATCCTCCTGTTTCGCAAGCTGCGACTGACAGAAATACTGAAGAAAAGAGGTGTTCCCGCCATGTCCGTTCAGAAGAATGATCTTCTTTAATCCGTTTCTTGATAACTCTTTACAGGTCTCATCAAGCATTTTCCATAATAATTCGTTGCTGTAAGCAAGTGTTCCGGCCTGGTGCCTTGCCTCAAAGATCTGTCCGAAAAAGTATGGTGGGAAAATTACTGCATATTCTTTTTGTGCTGCATAAAAAGCTATTTCACGCGATTCATACATATCTGTTCCGAGAGGAAGATGCGGTCCGTGTTTTTCAATTACTCCCATAGGAATAACACAAACACCGCCGGAAAGCTCAACAGCTTTCGCAAATTTCGGAGAGGTCAGATCTTCCCACTTATATGGAAGTTTTTCTGAATTTGCCAGCTGAGCCATCGCTACAGCAGTAAAGAATAAGAACGGGATAAGAAGTCTGAGTTTTTTCATAATTGTTAAATTAATAGTTTGGTTAAATCTTAATTCTTCCTTTGTGTCCCTTAGCGCCTTCCTTAGTGTTCCTTTGTGGTTCAATAATTTAAGGTTAACCACAAAGGTCGCAAAGGGATCACGAAGGTACACTAAGGTTGTTTATATCTTTTAAATGATTTGTTATTAGCAATAAAAGTAAAGATAAATAAATATTAATTATCCGTCTTTTTCGCTAGGTTTGAGTTTAAATGATAATTTTTTCCTGATACATGAGTCCTCTTCTTCTCTTTATTATCATCCTGGCATATTTTTCTCTTCTTATGCTCATTTCAACTATAGCTTCGCGGCATGTAAGAAATACCACATTCTTTGACGGGGACCGCAAATCGCCATGGTTCCTGGTGGCATTCGGGATGGTTGGCTCCGGGATTTCAGCCGTGTCGCTTGTTTCTATCCCGGGAAATGTCGGTAACAATAATCTTTATTATCTGCAATTTATTCTTGGTACAATAGTTGGTTACCTTTTTATTGCTTTCGTTCTTACACCTATATATTACAGACTGAAACTGGTTTCAATATATACTTATCTCAATATCCGTTTCGGAAACACAACCTATAAAACCGGCTCTCTCTTTTTTCTGGTCTCACAGTCATTTGGAGCTGCCCTTCGTCTTCTTCTTTCAATAAAGATTTTACAGTATGCCTTTTTTGATGCTCTTCACATACCTTATTTTGTAACAATCATTGTTGTTCTGATACTTATCTGGCTCTATACCAATAAATCAGGCATAAAAACAATTGTGTGGACGGACGCTCTTCAATCGTTATTTCTTATTTCCGTAATAGTAATTTCTATTATCACTATTAAGAATTCTCTGGGATTTTCACTTGCAGAAATGGCAAAAACAATTGTCAGTCATCCTTACGCAAAAGTGTTTGACTGGGATATGCATTCAGGATCTAATTTCTTTAAACAGTTTATCTCCGGACTGCTTATTACGGTGGCTCTGGTAGGGCTCGATCAGAGTATGATGCAGAAAACCCTTACAGTTAAAAACTCCAAAGACGCAAAGAAAAATGTCCTCACATTCAGCTTCTTCATTGCTTTTGCCCAGACTATGTTCCTAGGCCTGGGAGTGTTGATTTATATTTTTGCAGAACGCAATGGAATTACTATCGAAAAACTAAATGGGCAGTTTGTAAATACTGACGGCCTCTATCCTTTGCTTACTCTGAATTACTTTGGGAAAATAGGTGCAATTGCCTTTCTGATAGGTGTTGTTGCTTCCACTTTTGCCAGTATTGATTCGTGTATTGCTGCACTTACAACGGCATTCAGTTATGATTTTATGGATATCGAAAACCGGCCCCATGAATCAAAAAACAGAATTAAAAACAGGGTTCTGTTAGGTGTAAATATTGTGATGTTTTTTATAGTAATGTCATTCTGGAACAGTCAGGGTGCTATTATCAACACAATCTTCAAAATCGCTGGCTATACTTACGGACCAATTCTTGGTCTGTATCTGACAGGACTCTTTTCAAAAATAAAAATGAAGGAAAAGCTTGTGCCGGTTGCCTGTCTTTCAGCCGCTTTGATTACATGGTTACTTAATATGTTTTTCATCAGGCAGTTTAATTTTGATTTCGGCTTTATGAATATTTTTGTAAATGCTTTATTGACAGTTCTGTTTCTTATAATTATTAAAAAGAAATAGCAATGGTTACAGAAGAAAAATTCCTTGTAAAACTTACCTCCGACCCTGAAGATTTTGAGGTTTGTGCCCTTATGATGTCCGCAACAGATCCCTGGATAACCCTGGGAATGAATTATGAACAGTGTCTTAAGGCTTTCGAAGGAACCTGTAAAGAGATTTATACCATCAGAATTGAGAATGAAATTGCAGGTTTTGTGATAATTCAGACCGGCGGATCGTTTTCCGGGTATATTCAGACTATCTGTATTGATGAAAGATGGAGAGGTCATGGTTATGGAAGGAAGCTCCTCCGTTTTTGTGAGGAGAGGATCCTTAAGTTCTCTCCAAATGTCTTTATCTGCGTATCTTCATTCAACGAGGGTGCTAAAAAACTTTATCTCGATTATGGATTTAAACTTGTCGGAGTGCTTGAAAATTTCATTAAGCAGGGCTTTAATGAGCTTCTTCTTCGTAAAACAGTCGGTCCGAGAGTAGGATATAACGAAAAACCTTAAACAGTCAAAATGGCCAGGAAGTTTATATTTTTTGTTTTGTTTTCATTGTCTGTGCTGGTCTGTCTGCCTGCACGCGGCCAGGCAGCAAAACCGATAAGTGTTAAAAAAACACTTATTGGAATTACAGACAGCATCCTGAAAAGCCAGGTTGATCTTAATAAAATTCCGGGAGCTGTTATTGAGATAAAAGAGGGAAAGAAAATCCTCGTTAAGAGGGCTTACGGTCGTGCAGGGAAAGATGAAAAGATGACTACAAAACATCTCTTTGATATTGCATCCCTGACAAAAGTCGTTGGAACCACCACTTCAGTAATGTTGCTGGCTGATAAAGGATTATTAAATGTTGATGATCCTGTTTTCAAATACATAAAAGCTTTTGAATCGCCGGATAAAAGAACAATAACGATACGGCACCTCCTAACACATACTGCCGGACTAATTGAATGGTATCCGCTTTACTACCTCTCTTCTGAGAAGACGGAAACATATAAACTGATAGGTGAGTTACCCCTTAAATATGCCGTTGGTGAAAAGCGCAGCTACAGCGACCTGGGATTTGTGTTGCTTGGAGAAATTATTGAAATAGTCTCCGGAATGCCTTTGGATCAGTTTATGAAACAAAATATTTTCGAACCTCTGAAGATGAAAAAGACAACTTATAATCCTTGTGCAAGCGGCAGGTTTAAAAAGATAGCTTCAACATCAGAGGGAAATCCTTATGAAAAAAGAATGGTTTATGATTCTACACTTGGATACAGTTTTCCGGAAATTAATCCTGCGTCATGGAATGGCTGGCGTACATATACCCTCCGGGGAGAAGTGAACGATGGCAATGCCTGGTATTCCTGCAACGGGATATCCGGTGCGGCAGGTCTCTTCTCAACAGCTGACGACATTCAGAAAATTGTTGATATGCTGATTAATAAAGGAAGAACCGCATCAGGACAGTTTATCTCTGAAAAGACAATAGAAACATTTCTTACAAAAGATGCTTTTAATAACGGCCTGGGATGGATGATGGATCCTGCCAATTCCTTTATGAGAAACGGCCCCGAAGGATCTTTTGGTCATACCGGTTTTACAGGAACAAGTATTTCTGTAATCCCGCAGGATAAAATATCTGTAGTTCTGCTTATTAACAGACAAAATACGGGCCTGCTTGATAATCAGGAGTATTACAATGTTAATCCTGTACGACTGCAGATTTATAATGCTGTCTTAAAGTATCTCAGATAGTTTTAATTATGCTTTGCCATTCGGAAGGGGTGGATCTCGATCTTTTTCCAGACTCCTTTTGTAAAATAGGGTTCGTCTTTAAGTTTTGCATCAAGGGCCTGCCTGTCAGGAAATTCATAAATAATCATCGATCCGATCATTTTTCCCGCATCATCAAGTATTGCTCCACCGAATAAAAACTCTCCGCTCTTTTTCAGAACTTCTATTTTTTCAAGATGTTCTCCCCTGACAGCCATCCTCCTGTCAAGAGCTCCGTCGTCAGTGCCATCAAAAGCTGTTAAGATAAATTGCATAATCAAAAATATTAAATGATTCTATAATTATTAAGATCTATTTAACCGCAGAGTTGCGCTGAGAAGACGCAGAGTGCCGCAGAGTGAACAAATAATTAATTATTCTCCGCGGTTCTCATTTTTTCTCCGCGGCCCTCTGCGGTTAAAAAAAATTTTAACAACCCACATAATTGCGGGATATAAAGCTAAAACTTTTACCGGACTAATTTTCATTGCCTTTGTTTATCTTTGCTGTGTCAGTCTTGTAACCAAAGGACGTACATATATAATTCAAATAGATCAAAATGTTGAATATTAAGAAATTATTTAATAGTCTGGGATTAGTAAAAGATCTGAAAAGGACCGACCACACTCCTGTTTACGGCGCTCTCGATATTTTCAAATATATTGGCCCGGGATTGTTGGTAACAGTCGGCTTTATCGATCCCGGAAACTGGGCTGCAAATATTGCTACAGGTTCTGAATTCGGTTATACATTACTCTGGGTTGTCTCTCTTTCGACAATTATGCTGATAATACTTCAGCATAACGTTGCACACCTTGGAATTGCAACTGGTCTCTGCCTGTCAGAGGCAGCAACGATCTATTTAAAACCATGGATTTCAAAGTCGATTTTATCATTTGCCGTACTCGCATCGGTGTCAACATCTCTCGCAGAGATACTGGGCGGGGCAATCGCTCTTAATATGCTTTTTGATATCCCCATAAAAATGGGAGCCGTCCTTGTTACAATATTTGTACTGATAATGCTTCTGTCGCACTCATATCAGAAAATAGAAAAATGGATTATCGGTTTTGTGTCAATTATTGGACTCTCATTTCTATATGAACTCTTTCTTGTAAAGATTGATTGGGTGCAGGCGGGAGTAGCCTGGGTGAAACCATCAATTCCGGAAGGATCAATATTGTTGATAATGAGTGTTCTTGGGGCTGTTGTTATGCCTCATAATCTCTTTCTGCACTCTGAAATTATACAGAGCCGCCAGTGGAATCTGCAGGATGAGAAAGTAATTAAAAAGCAATTGAAGTTTGAGTTTGCCGACACTCTGTTCAGCATGATTGTCGGGTGGGCAATCAACAGTGCAATGATATTACTCGCTGCCTCAACTTTTTTTGCTGGAGGCCACAAAGTAGACCAGCTGGAGCAGGCAGAAAAATTACTGGAACCGCTTTTGGGTGCGAATGCCTCTGTGGTGTTTGCCGTTGCACTTCTATTCGCAGGAGTGGCTTCATCAATTACTTCAGGAATGGCTGGCGGTTCAATAGTATCAGGAATGTATAAGGAGCCATATGATGTTAAGGATAACCACTCCAGGATTGGAGTTTTTGTATCCCTTGTCGGGGCGCTGGTGCTTATTTTCTTTATAGGTGATCCTTTCAAAGGACTGATTCTTTCTCAGGTCTTCCTTAGTATTCAGCTTCCGTTCACTGTAGCCATACAGGTTTATCTTACTTCTTCAAAAAAGGTTATGGGGAAATATGCAAACAGCAGATTCCTGATTGCCTTACTGTCAGTAATTGCAGGTATAGTGACTTTTCTAAACCTGAAGTTGCTATATGATATATTGTTTCTGTAAACGAATACTTGTAGTACAACATAAATATAAATGACAGAAAAGAAGTATAAAGTAGGATTGGTTTTAAGTGGCGGAGGAGCAAGGGGGTTTGCACATCTTGGTGTAATACAGGCTCTTCATGAGGCAGGTATATACCCTGATGTGGTATCAGGCACAAGTGCAGGTGCCCTGGCAGGAGTTTTATATGCCGACGGATTTTCTCCTGAAGAGATTCTTAAGTTAATGAACACAGGCAGCAGACTTGACTTTATGAGACCTGCAATGCCCAGGGAGGGATTGCTGCAAATAAATGGCATAATCAAAATTCTCAAAACAAACCTGAAGGCAGCCTCATTCGATCAGCTTAAAATTCCGCTTTATGTTGCAGCAACTGATCTTAATAATGGGAAATCAGTCTATTTTTCAAAAGGCGACCTGCTCGATCCGGTAATTGCATCTGCCAGTATCCCGGTCCTTTTTCAGCCGGTAAAAATCAAGAATATATCATATGTAGACGGCGGAGTTCTTGATAATCTGCCGGTTTATCCTATTCAGAATAAGTGTAAGGTCATTATTGGCTCATTTGTAAATCCTGTGGGGTATGTAGAAAAATTATCGGGCCTGATCAATATTGCAGAAAGGACTTTTATGCTTAATATGTCGAAAGAAATTATCGAAAAAGCTAAAAGGTTCAATCTTCTGATAGCACCAAAAGAATTAAGAAATTATAAGATTCTTGATCCCGAGAAAGCAACTGATTTATTTGAACTCGGCTACAAGGCTACCAAAGCCAAACTTAAGGAATCAGATATTAACAAGCTGATAAACTGAAAGAGATCTTATTTAACCACAAAGTACACAAAGGATACTCAAAGAACACAAAGAAAAAGTAAAAAAGTTAATTCTTAGTGCCCTTTGTGTAAACCCTTTGTGTCCTTCGTGGTTAATGGATTTTGCTAAATCAGATAAGTTAATTTAGGGAAAAGCAAATCCTATCGAATTAGTGAATACAGCTTCTTAATCTCCTCTTCCCAAAGCGATTCTTCGGGCGTTTCGAGTATCAGAGGCATATTATCAAACCTTGGATCATTCATAATAATTCCGAATAATTCCTCTCCAATAAAACCGACTCCTATATTATCATGCCTGTCAACCCGTGTTCCGAGTTCTTTCTTGGAGTCGTTAAGGTGCATGCCCTTAAGGTATTTAATGCCTATTATCCTTTCGAATTCTTCAAAAGTCTTCTTAAATCCTTCAGGCGTCTTAACATCGTATCCCGACGTATATGCATGACAGGTGTCAATGCAAACCCCAACTCTTGATTTATCTTCAACATTATCAATAATCATTTTCAGCTGCTCAAAAGTATGTCCAAGGTTGGTACCCTGTCCTGCGGTATTCTCAATAACAGCCGTTACCCCTTTGGTTTTGTCGAGCACAATATTGATTGACTCTGCGATTCTTTTAAGACACTCTTCAATTCCTATTGTATTCAGATGGCTTCCCGGATGAAAATTAAGCCGGTCGAGACCCAGCTGCTCACATCTCTGCATCTCATCAAGAAACGAGTCCCTTGACTTCTGAAGCGGCTCTGCCTCAGGGTGCCCGAGATTAATAAGGTAGCTGTCGTGCGGAAGTATCTGAAATGGCTTATAATCATATTTTTCACAGTTATCCCTGAAAAGCTTAATGCTTGCAAGGGTCAACGGATTGGCAAACCACTGCCTCTGATTCTTTGTGAAAAGAGCAAAAGCCTTCGCTCCTATCGCATGTGCATTTACCGGAGCATTCTGAACCCCGCCTTCTGCACTTACATGAGCACCTAAATATTTCATAATTGTAAATTAGTAATAACTCGTCCCGTCCCAGCAATGTGTACAAAGCTTCTCCTTCGGCAATCCTATTGCCTCAACAAGATCATCAAGCCGTTGATAAACCAGAGAATCAAGGTCAAGGTTCTTTGCAATTTGCTTAACCATATTTGAATACTTTTCTGAATCGGGATTTGAGTATTCCTGCAGGTCTTTCTCATCATCACCCAGCTGCTTAATTGCTTTTCGTCCGGCCAATTCAAAAATCGATCTTGATTCCGAAAAATTCAGAAAGTTACATGCAAACAAAAGCGGCGGACAGGCAATCCTCATGTGAACCTCGGCTGCTCCTGAGTCGCGCAGGTCTTTTGTATTGTCTTTTAACTGTGTGCCACGCACAATACTATCATCAAGAAAAACCATTTTCCGTCCGTCAATAACTGCTTTGTTTGGTATAAGCTTCATCTTTGCAACCAGATCACGCTGTCCCTGATTCTGAGGCATAAAACTTCGTGGCCAGGTTGGTGTATATTTTGAATATGCCCTCTTGTATGGAATGCTTTTTTCGTTTCCATAACCCACAGCATGTCCAACGCCGGAATCAGGAATCCCGCAGACAAAATCAGCTTCAACAGTATCGCGTCGTGCCAGTGAAGCGCCACACCTGTAGCGACACTCATCAACATTTATTCCTTCGTAGAACGATGGCGGGTAGCCATAGTAAACCCATAGAAATGAACAGATCTGCATCTTATCTCCGGGCTTTTTCAATTGTTTGTAACCGTCAGCAGTTAAATGAACAATCTCGCCCGGACCAAGATTATAAACAAGTTCAAAACCTGTATTCGGGAATGAGCATGATTCAGATGCAACAGAATAAGCATTTTCCTTTTTTCCGATAACGACAGGAGTTCTTCCAAGCTTATCGCGAGCAGCGATAATTCCTTTTTCTGTTAATATTAGTAAAGAACAGGATCCTTTTATTTTATCAAAAACATTATCAATTCCGGCAATAAAACTATCCTTTTCACAGATAAGGTTCGCAACAACTTCTGTTGGGTTTATATTTCCTTCAAAATTCTCGGTAAAATGATTCTGCATCTTAAGAAAACGCTCCTCAAGTTCAAGAATATTGACTAACCGGCTAACGGTAACAATTGCAAAGCGCCCGAGATGAGAGTTAAATAATATTGGCTGCGGATCTGTATCGCTTATTACTCCGAGTCCTGAATTTCCGGTGAATCCGCCAAGTTCATCTTCAAACTTGGTTCTGAAATAGGAGTTTTCAAGGTTATGGATCGAACGTCTGAATCCCTTTCCGGGAACAATAAATACCATACCCGCACGTTTTGTACCGAGATGCGAATGATAGTCAGTTCCATAGAATACATCCTCAACACAATCGTTCTTTGCAATTACACCAAAAAATCCACCCATATAGCTGAATATTAATAAATTAATAATCTTTGGCCCATATGTAAATTTAATCAATGGATCGGATATTTTAAATATTCTGTGGATATTATTATTTTTGACGCCGAAATCATGTAAATACAGATACATAAATGACAGAAACAAAAAAAAGTGCACCAATCGGATTAATAGCGATAACAATCATTCTCACCGGTGCCCTGATCTTTCTTATTACCATGTATTTCAGTCAGAAAAACAGTATGATTGAAATGGAAACAGTTCTTACTCAGGAGAAGGACTCTCTGGCAAACGAACTTAGGCATATGGTTAATGCTTATGATACCCTTAAAACAAATAACGACAGCCTGAATGCAGGACTTGAAAAAGAAAGAGAAAGGATTGTAAAGCTTCTGTCAATCAATGCATCTAATGTACAGCTGATAAAGAAATACAAGGGGGAGATAACAACAATGAGGGAGATCATGAAAAGCTATATTGTTCAGATCGACTCTCTTAATACCAGAAACAAAATACTCGTTGCTGAAAACACAGAAATACGGCAGCAGATAACCCAGGTGAGAAGTACTAATACAGAGCTCTCAAAAGTTAAGGAGGAACTAAATACAAAGGTGGAGATCGCCTCGGTGATTCAGGCAAAAGACATTGTTGCCGTTTCTCTTAATAAAAACAGGAAGGAAACAACCAGAATCAACCTGCTTGATAAACTAAGGATCTGTTTTACCCTTCGCGAAAACCCTCTGGCAAAGGCTGGTGTTAAACAGGTATATATGAGAGTTTTAAGACCCGATTCACTTGTTGTTGCAACAAGTCCCGACAACCTGTTCAGCTATAAGGGAAATAACATCATCTATTCGGCAGCACGCGAGGTTGACTATATGAATCAGGATATCGAAATGTGTATTTTCCTTGATAATACTGGTGACTTTATTATCGGAAATTACAGCGTGGAGCTTTATCTTGATGACAGTATTATCGGAAGGACTAACTTTATGCTCTCAAAAAGATAACTAATCATTTCCCTGAAGCATAAACTCTGATATTATATTATCGGAAATCATCTTCCCCTGGTTTGTAAGAACCAGGTTTTTTTTGTCCTGCCTCATAAGTCCGTAGGCCTTATATTTTCCCGATAAATTAACAACATAATCATAACCCTCTTTTTCGAACATCTTCTCCACATAGTCGAGATCTATTCCCCACATTGTTCTGAGTGATGTCATAATATATTCATTAAAACGGGCTTTTGTATCAAGTTCTTCACTTTCAAAAAAAGGCTTACCTGAATTAATTGCCTTTATATATCCTTTAAGATCACTCACGTTCCATTGTCGTGAATAGCCGTTAAATGAATGTGCAGACGGACCCAGACCAAGATAATTTACCTGCTTCCAGTAATTTGAGTTATGTTTTGAGAAATACCCGGGCTTGCCGAAATTGGAAATCTCATAATGTATAAATCCTGCCGCTTCTGCCTTCTCTATCAATATGTTAAATAGTGCTGTGCTTTCGTCCTCTTCTATCTCGGTCAGCAGGCCTTTCTCTTTCATCTTACCGAAAACAGTTCCGGTCTCAATTGTAAGATGATATGCAGATAAATGTTTAATCCCGAAAGAAAAAGTCATGTCAAGGTTTGACTCCCACTCTGAAATACTCATTCCGGGAATTCCGTATATCAGATCAATAGTAACATTCTCAAATCCTTCACTAAATATGTCCCGGAGAGCTGCAGCAGCCTGTGCTGAATCGTGCCGCCTGTTAAGCATTTTAAGATCCTTGTCTCTCCACGACTGAACCCCCAGGCTTATCCTGTTTATACCTGTATCTTTAATCCCCTTTAAATAATCAGGATTTACATCATCAGGATTAAGTTCAATAGTTACCTCACAACCGTCCTCAATCCTGAATAATTTTCTCAGATGATTGATTATCTGCCCGATATCTTTTACAGAAAAAACTGAAGGCGTGCCACCTCCAAGATAAATTGTAGAAATGGGATCTTCACCTGTATACTCCTTTCTGTAGGTTGCTTCCTTTAACAAAGCTTCTATGAAATGGGAATTGTTCTCAGGTGTTATCACATGATAGAAATCGCAATAAAAACAGAGTTTTTTACAAAATGGTATATGTATATAAATTCCTGCCATAGGTCAAAAATGCAATCATGTAATTTATAAATAAAATGCCATTTTATTATTTATTTTTGCAGCAAACATTCAAAATGGTAAAGAAGAACATTTTATCAATTATAGTTGCCCTGGTTATACTTTATCTTAGCCTCGCCGACTCTCAGACATTTGACGATGTGCCATTTCTAAATATTCCTTATTTCGATAAAATTGCGCACTTCCTTATGTATTTTGGTCTGATGTCGGTTATTTTATTTGAACACAGAAATGCAATTATTGGAAGAGCTCAGCTGGGTCTGATTGCTTTAATTCCTTTTATATATGGAATTCTTATGGAAATTCTTCAGTTAACTGTTTCTGCCAATCGTTCAGGTAATATCTTTGATGTTGTTGCCAACTCTGCAGGCATTATAATTGCGGCACTCCTCTGGTTGCTGATCGGACCCCGTTTAAAAACTATTTTCAAATAGTAAACGACCCGTTATCGTCTTTTTCCTTAACAAGGTCATATATTGTCTTGTTTGTAAAAAGTGCGATCAGTTCCCCCCTTGGCTTTTCATAATCGTCGTGTAAAGGGCATTTCTTATTACCACTCTCCACGCTCTGACAGGTTCCGTTATACATTACACAATTAGTAAAAACATCCTTCCCGTCGATAGTATTTACAATATCAAGCAATGTAATTTTCTTCGGATCCTTCAGAAGTGAAAAACCCCCATGGGGCCCTTTTGAGGAACTGAGTATTTTTTGTTTTGCAAGCTGCTGAAGAATCTTGGCAAGAAATGGCATCGGAAGATTAAGATCGCTGCTTATTTGCTTTATTCCGGTTTTCCCAGCTGATTTTGGCTGATCAGCAAGATAAATTACTGCCCTGATACCATACCTGCATGAGTTTGAGAGCATACTAATACATTTTTAATGATATCTTGTCAATCCTGCCCCGGTGTCTGCCCTCTTCAAATTCTGTGGTAAGAAAGGTCTTTACTATTAGATAGGCCTCCGACTCTGATACAAAACGTCCGGGTATTGCACAGATATTTGCATCATTATGAGCCCGGGCCAGACGGCTTATCTCCTCATTCCAGCATAATGCCCCCCTTACACCGGGATGCTTGTTAACAACCATGTTTATTCCGTTTCCAGTTCCGCAAATTGAAATCCCGAGATCATACTCACCTGCAGATATTGCATTGGCAAGAGGATGTCCGTAATCAGGATAATCGACAGCCTCCGGCGAAGAACATCCAAAATCTTTAACAGAATACTTTTCCTTTATGAGATAACTCAATATCTTCTCTTTAAGGTAATAACCGGCATGGTCTGATACCAGCGCTATTTTTTTATTTTTCAATATCTTATGATCTTTGTTGTTTTACTATCTGCGACAAATTTAAATAATTGATTAACAAAAGAAAAAAGTATTCCAATATCTTTAAATTAATAACAACCTAATTTTATGTTTGTTTGATAAACATGTTAATAACATGTATAAAAGATAATAACAATTTGAATTTATTAACGATTTCAATGGTTTTGAACAACCCCGGACCGTTTCAGACAAAGTTTTAAGAAAAGAAAACTAAAATATGAACCGGAAATAAACCCTAAATCTTATACTTTTGTCGCAAATCCTGTATTAACAAACCAGTATTAACAATTGTTAATTACATAACTAATCATCTGATTATCAAAAATGGTATATTTTTTGAGCTGTTTATAAGATGTTAGCAGAGTTGTTATCATGAATAAAACAATAAAAATCTTATTTAAATTTCAACACTATTAACAGCATAACATCATCATCATAAAAGAAATTTAAATTTAAAGTATAAGAATATTATGGTGTTAATAAGACCTCAATTTTTGATATCCGGGATTTCAGTAAAATTTTATTGATTAAGTTTACAGTGAAATGAAAACAGAAAATTCAGAATACTATATATCGGAAATCAAACGAATGAAAGCAGAAAAAAATGCTATCATTCTTGCACACTACTATCAGACAGGTGATATTCAGGATATTGCTGATTTTGTTGGAGACAGCCTCGCTCTTTCCCAAAAAGCTGCCTCAAATTCAGCCGACATTATTCTTTTTGCAGGAGTAAAATTCATGGCTGAAACTGCTAAAATTCTTGCTCCGGAAAAAAAGGTTCTTCTGCCCGATATGATGGCAGGTTGTTCACTTTCTGATTCCTGTAAACCTGAGGACTTCGAAAAATTCTTAAAGGATAATCCAGGCAGGACTGTTGTGTCTTATGTAAATACTTCAGCTGAAATAAAAGCATTGTCTGACATTATATGTACTTCATCAAATGCTGTCCAGATTGTTGAATCTCTTCCTGTTAACGAGAAAATTATATTTGCTCCCGACCGTAACCTTGGTAATTATGTTCTGAATAAAACCGGAAGAGATATTTTAATATGGAACGGAACTTGTCATGTTCATGAAGAGTTCTCTCTTGAAGCAATAATAAATCTGAAAAAAGATTATCCTGATGCCAAAATAATTGTTCACCCTGAGTGTGAAATGCCTATAAGGCTTGTGGCTGATTATATCGGTTCAACTTCAGCATTGCTTAACTTCACTAAGAAGGATCCCGGAAATAATTATATTGTTGCTACTGAGGCAGGTATTATTCATCAGATGAAAAAAGAAAATCCTCAGAAAAACTATTTTCCTGTACCTCCCAGAGATTCTACATGCGGATGCAGTGAATGTAATTTTATGAAACTGATTACAGTGAAGAAAATATATGATTGTCTTTCGGGCGAAAAACCTGAAATTCACCTTGATCCTGAGATACTCATCAAAGCCAGGAAACCAATTATCAGGATGATGGAAATATCAGAAAAACTTGGACTTTAAAACATGAGACGAGCAGTAATATTTATTTGCTTATTATGTTTTGTTAGTATTGCTTCCGGACAGGAAAGCAATATTGTCAAAGACGGCTACCAGATTTTCAAATACCCTAACGGAACAATCTCTAGTGAAGGCTTGATTAAAAACGGTAAACCCGAAGGATTCTGGAAGAGCTATTATGTAACAGGTATAAAAAAATCAGAAGGAAAAAGAACTAACTTTTTACTCGATAGTATCTGGATCTTCTATGATCAGGCAGGAGACACTTCAAAAAAAATAAATTATCTCTACGGGAAAAAGAACGGTTACTACTATGAATACAAAAAAGATCCTTCCAGAGGTACATATATTTACTCCAAGGAGCTTTTTGCAGGTGATAAAAAAGAGGGAACGGCCTACATCTATTTCCCTGACGGAAAAATCCAGCAGACAATAGCCTGGAACGGCGGGAAGAAAGAAGGACTTTCAAAAGAGTATGATAAGGATGGAAACTTAATTACTCTTCTTGAATATAATAACGATTTTCTGGTAAGCCGCGAAAGAATAAACAGAATAGACAGCAAAGGTCTTAAACAGGGAGAATGGAAAGAGTTTTATCCGAACGGCAGGATTAAAACCGAGAAAACATATGTTGATGATAACCTTCATGGCTATTATAAAGAGTATGATAACAGAGGAATCCTGGTGCTTACAATGCTATATGAAAATGGAGCAATTGTAAAGTCACAGGTTGAGGATGAACCTGATATTGAAACTGTTAATAAGTATGATCAGGACGGAAAACTGATCTTCAGCGGACCATACAGAAATAATGTCCCGGTTGGTATTCACAGAGAATTCGGAAAAGACGGAAAAGTAATTAATGCACTTATTTACAACGATAATGGTGTTAAAATCTCAGAAGGAATTGTAGATGAGGCAGGTAACCATAATGGTAAGTGGAAAGACTTTTATCCTGATGGCAAAATCCAGGCAGAAGGTCAATATACCGATAACAGACGTTCCGGTCAGTGGAAATTCTATAATGCGGCACAGAAGGTTGAACAGACTGGCGGATATAATAATGGTCGTCCCGACGGATTATGGAAATGGTACTATGAGAATGGTGCATTGCTTAGGGAAGAGGAATATTTTCAGGGCCAGAGGGATGGAATGTGCACAGAATACTCTCCGTCAGGTGAAGTAATCGCTGAGGGTCAATACTCTGACGGCGAGAAAAACGGCGAATGGAAATTGAAAAACGGCGACTTTACTGAAGAGGGAAAATATATAATTGGCCTTAAAGATGGTATCTGGAAGGCATACTATACAAACGGAAATCCCAAGTCAAAAGGTAATTATGTGCAGGGTAATCCTGATGGTGAACATACTCACTATTATGAAGATGGAAAAATTAAGGAACAGCAATACTACCGCATGGGATTAAGACAGAAAACCTGGAAGAAATTTGATGAGGAGGGAAATCCGGTTCTGGTAATTACCTATAAGGACGATGTTGAGATTAGTATTAATGGCGTAAGAATAAAGCTTCCCGAAAGCGACACCAGGCTTATAAAATAGTTACTTTGTTTCATGGAAGATAGCATAAACATCAGAAAAGACCTGATTTCCGTTCCCGATAAAGAGTTTGAAAAACAGCTTCGGCCATTAAGCTTCAGCGACTTCAAGGGACAAAAACAGGTAATGGAGAACCTTGTTGTCTTCGTTACTGCTGCTAAACAAAGAGGCGAATCTCTCGATCACGTTCTGCTTCATGGTCCTCCCGGACTGGGTAAAACCACTCTGGCGACAATAATTGCAAATGAGCTTCAGGTAAACCTGCGGGTCACCTCCGGACCGGTACTTGATAAGCCGGGCGATCTGGCCGGACTACTTACAAATCTTCAGGAAGGGGATGTACTTTTTATAGATGAGATCCACAGGCTGAGCCCTGTAGTGGAAGAATACCTCTATTCTGCAATGGAAGATTTCCAGATCGATATAATGATCGACAAGGGACCAAGTGCAAGAAGTGTACAGCTTACACTTAATAACTTTACTCTTATAGGGGCAACAACCCGTTCAGGACTGCTAACCAGTCCTCTTAGAGCCCGGTTTGGAATTAAGTTTCACCTCGAATACTACGATCACGAAATACTTACAGGCATTGTTAAACGTTCTGCCGGTATCCTGAATGTTAAAATAGATGATGAGGCAGCCGTGGAGATAGCCAGAAGGAGCCGCGGAACACCGAGAATAGCCAACTCACTTCTAAGGAGGGTAAGGGATTTTGCCCAGGTAAAAGGCTCAGGTGTAATAGATATAGCCATAACAAGATATGGCCTTAAAGCTCTTAATATTGACCAGCACGGACTCGATGAAATGGACAACAGGATCCTTTCTGTCATTATAGATAAATTCAGCGGAGGCCCGGTGGGGCTGACCACTATTGCAACTGCCGTGGGAGAAGAGAGCGGCACTATCGAAGAAGTATACGAGCCATTCCTTATAAAAGAGGGATACTTAAAAAGAACGCCCCGCGGCCGCGAAGCAACTGAACACGCTTATAAACATCTTGGAAAACAGTTCGGAAATATAACTTCAGGAACTTTGTTCTAAAGTATAGTCATTACTTTTTTTTGCAAATCTTTAAATAATGGTGGTAAAATGCAAATCATTGTTTGTTAAGGACTTTCCCTTCCCTTATTTTTAAGGGAAGGGGTTAGGGGAAGGGTTAAAAAAGCTAATTGAAAACATTACTTATCTTCTCAAGACCCTTCTTATTCAGGATCCTGATCTTTCTCCCGTTCAATTCAACCATTTTATCAGATTTGAATTCAGAGAGTAACCTGATTACAGATTCAGTTGCTGTACCAACAATATTGGCAAGCTCTTCCCGTGTAAGAGATATATTGAGATACTGTTCATCATCCAGACCAAACTCATGAACCAGAAGCAGGAGTATTTCTGCAAGTCTTTCCCTGACTGTTTTCTGGGCAATATCTGTTATAAATGAGTTCGCTTCACCAAGTTCATGACAGGCGAGTCTTAATAATTCAAGGGAAAATGTTGAATTGGATTTAATAAACTGAATTAGTATTTCTGACGGAATAAAGCAGACATGACAATCTTCAATGACCTTGGCAGATGTGCAGGCCAGTTCATTACTTAAGACACTTCTGTAAGCAATAATATCTCCGGGCTTTGCAAACCTGATTATTTGCTCTTTACCATCAAAACCTGTTTTAAATACTTTTATTATTCCGCTGTTTATACAAAAGAAACCGCTGATGCGGTTACCCTCCTGGTAGAGGATATCTCCGCGTTTATACTGACGGAAATCTTTCTCAAAATTGAGAATTTCAATTTCGTCGGGAGTCAGATATTTGAAAATTGACCCCGATTCAAGCGAACATTTATCACAAAGGGGAATATGAATATCCTGCTGTTTCATTTGTTTTATTAATTACAATGCAAAGATTAACAATACCTTTCATATTATTGTTCAATATTCTTAAAATGCTGTTTTGAACTGATCAAGGAACCTTACATCATTCTCAAAATAGAGGCGAAGGTCATTAACTGAATACTTTAACATAGTAAGTCTTTCAATTCCCATTCCAAATGCAAAACCTGTATATTTTTTACTGTCAATGTCGCAGGCTTCAAGTACATTGGGATGAACCATCCCGCAGCCAAGTACTTCAAGCCACCCTGTATATTTGCACACATTGCAGCCTTTTCCTCCGCAAATTTTGCAGCTGACATCCATCTCAGCAGAAGGTTCAGTAAACGGAAAATACGATGGTCTCAGCCTGATCTCAGTCTCCTGACCGAACATCTCACGAGCAAAAAACAGCAGGGTCTGCTTTAGATCAGCAAACGATACATTTTCATCAATATACAGTCCCTCAACCTGGTGAAAAATACAGTGTGCCCTGGCTGAAATGGCTTCATTGCGGAATACTCTTCCCGGAGAAATGGTACGAATTGGCGGTTTCTGACCCTGCATAACCCTCACCTGTACAGATGAAGTATGTGTGCGTAATAAAATATCCCCGGGATTTGAATCCTCAGAGGAGATCCTGTTGATATAAAAAGTATCCTGCATATCCCTTGCAGGATGCTCCGGGGCAAAATTCAATTTTGTAAAAACATGATCATCATCTTCAATCTCAGGTCCTTCAGATACCGTAAATCCTATTCGGGAGAAGATGTTGATTATTTCATTCCTCACAATAGAGATCGGATGACGCGAACCGCTGTTATAAGGAAAAGCTGGTCTGGTAAGGTCAGTTCCTTCTGATACATCATCGGTGGATGATAGTTCTGTTTTAAGGTTATTATACTTTTCCTGTGCAGTCTGTTTCAGAATATTGAGCCTCTGCCCTACTTCCCTCTTCTCCGGTCCCGGAACATTTTTAAAATCCTCAAAAAGATCTGAAAGCAGTCCTTTCTTGCTGAGATATTTAAGTCTGTATGACTCAAGTTCGTCAGGTGTGTTAATCTTCAGGTTTGAGATCTCATTCAGGAGATCGGATATCTTTTGGAGCATTACTTTAATATTTAAACTTGATAGTACTAGTTCTTTACAATTTTGATCTTAATGATTTTAACATCAGTTATTGGCTTGTCTGCAGCATCGGTTTGCACACCGGCAATTTTGTCAACTACTTCAAGCCCTTCAATTACTTCTCCGAATACTGTATAGGTAGCGTCGAGACGGGGCGTACCTCCCAGAGTTTTATATACAGAACGTTGTTCTTCCGGAATTTTATAATCTTTATTGGTAGTGAGAAATTCAAACATTTTAACCGAAGCAATTTCCTGAATTTCTCCTTCTGTTACAATTTTTCCTGCCGATTTAAGGCTGTCTGATGTTGCCCTTAACAGTCTGTTGAATAGTCCCTGTTTAATATTATTATTAATTCTTTGTTCGGCAGCATTAAGTTCATCATCAGTGAATTTTACACCCTGAACAATATAAAACTGAGTACCGGAGGATCTCATTTCAGGATTTACATCGTTGCCTTCTCTTGCTGCAGCAAGTGCCCCTTTTTTATGAAAATACTGTGTTGTGAATTCTGCCGGAATACTATATTCCTTGAGAGAATCAGGTAGTGCCGTAGAATTGGCTGGTCTTGTTTCCGGATCACCTGCCTGTATCATAAAATCTTTAATTACCCTGTGAAAAGAAATTCCTTCATATACACCGCTGTTTATCAGCTTTATGAAATTGTCACGGTGAATAGGTGTTCCGTCATATAGCCTTATTTTAATGTTCCCAAGGGTTGTCTGCATAACGAACACAGTGTTTTCATTACTGCCCCCTGGCGCATTGCATGATAGAAGAAAAGCTAGTATACTGAAGAGTATTGTTTTCTTAAATAATCTGTTCATGAAATTAATATTTTGGTTAATAACGTTCTGCAAATGTGAATGCAAAGATATTTAACTTTGCCCGATACACGAAAATATTGGTTTTCAAATTGCAATATTTTAACCAAAACAAGTTATGAGATTAGAGGATTAACCCTTTAGCGGTATATTTGTCAGCAAAATTAAGAGGTGAAGGAAGTCAGGAAACTAGCGGGTCAGACTGTAATTTATGGAATGGGTACCATTGTGCCCAGGTTCCTGCATTATGCTGTCTTAACACCATTTTATACCCGTATTTTTATTGAAAAGAGTGATTATGGAATAGTCACTGAACTTTATGCCTGGATGGTACTTCTCCTGGTCATTCTTACATACGGAATGGAGACTGGTTTTTTCAGGTTTGTTCAGAAGAAGGAGGAAGCTGATAAGGTCTATAGTACTTCATTGATAAGTCTTTTTATAACATCAGCTTTGTTTGTTGTTCTTGTTAACGTTTTTATTGTACCGGTCTCTGCTGCAATGAATTATAGTAATAATCATGACTATATCAGAATGTTTGCAGCTATTCTTGCAGTTGACGCTTTTACTGCAATACCATTTGCAAGATTAAGGAAGGAAAACAGACCGATTCTTTTTAGTGCAATTAAGATTATAAACGTATTTGTTACTCTTGGTCTTGTAATTTTTCTGCTAAAAATAGCTCCGGGAATTTATGAGAGAAGTACCGGCTGGTTTAGAACTGTATATAATCCTGATTATAAAGTCGGTTATATTTTCGTGGCAAACCTTATTTCAAGCCTCACCACCCTCCTGATGCTAACTCCATATATATTCAGGATTAAGTTTGTATTTGATACTGCTATTTGGAAGAAGATGATTTTATATTCATTTCCTCTTCTGCTGGCAGGAGTGAGCGGCTCGATAAACGATGCTCTTGATAAAGTTCTTCTGCGAAGGCTGATTGGAGGAGATGAAGGATTGTCTGTTGTCGGAGAATATGGCGCTGCTTACAAAATTGCAGTACTTATGGCTTTGTTTATTCAGATGTTCCGGTTCGCTGCAGAACCCTTTTTCTTTGAGAGAGCCAGACATACAGATGCGAAAGAAACTTATGCTTTCGTGATGAAATACTTTATTATAATAATGCTGATAGTTTATCTCGGTATTAATTTGTATATATCAGGTATACAGTATATTGTGGGAAGAAACTATCGTGATGCAATGAATATTGTACCGATAATCAGTATGGCATATTTGTTTTATGGTATATATATAAATCATAGCATCTGGTATAAACTTACCGACATGACCCGTTTTGCTGTTTATATAACACTCATTGGTGCAGTAATAACTGTAGCAATGAATGTACTGCTTATTCCAAAGTTTGGATATATGGCTTCAGCATGGGCACATATTGGTTCTTATGGGACAATGATTATTATGTCTTTTGTATTTGCTGAAAAAAGGTACAAGGTAAATTACAATATGGCTGGCTTTATTCCGTATTTCATTATTGCGGTAGGGATGGTTCTTTTCAGTTGCTTTTTTAATTATCCCAATCTTATTACAGAACTTTCAGTAAATACGGTTTTGTTATTGTTTTTTATTGCGTTTGCTGAATATAAGGACAAAGTATTAACGATATTCTTTAGAAGGCAGAAGGTGTGAATATGAAAAGGTTACTATTATATATCGTACTGATTGCAACAGTTCTCATACCTGGTACTTCCTGTAGCAGGAAGATTTTACCTGTTGATGTTTCCGGGAAAAAGTATGATGAGGCCGCATTTAATTTTGTTTTTGTGGAAGCCTTAAAGCAGAAATTGCTGGGTAACGGAGGAGACGCATTAAAATATCTTGAACAATGCGTCAAGATTAATCCGGAAAGTGATGCCGCTTATTATCAGATGGCTCAGATAGTAGTTGCCGGAGGCGACCTGACAAACGGTAAAAAGTATGCCTTAAAAGCTATTAATATTGATGATAAGAATCTATGGTATCTTATGATGATGGCAGGGATGTATTATCAGGAGAAGAAGATAGATAGTGCTATAATTTATTATGAAAAGGCAGTTAAAACATTCCCGGATAATGATAAACTGCAACTGACACTGGGCAACCTGTATTCGGAGAACAATAATTTTGATAAGGCTATTTCTATTTTCGACAGTTTTGATGAAAAGTACGGTGTAAATGATGCATCAACTATTTCAGCTATAAGAAACCTTATGTCATCAGGCAGGTTTGATGAAGCATTGGTAAAGGCCAGAAAAATGCTTGAACAGAAGCCCGATGAATTGCTTTATAACGGACTTCTTGCTGAGATTTACAGAGGCAAAGGTGACAAAAAAGAGGCTCTGGATGTTTACAACAGTCTGATAGAGCGAAACCCGGATAATGCAGCCACACAATTGTCACTATGTGATTTTCTGATCACGGAGAAAAGCTATGATGAGTTGTTCGTTTTTCTGAGTACTGTAATTCTTAATGCTAATGTGGTCAAAGAAGATAAAATTTCCCTGCTGGCACGTATTGTGGAACTGCCCGATCTTAATAATGATCAACAGGGTAAGCTGATGTTATCTTTAATGATACTGGAAGCAAATTATAAGGATGATGATATAATACCGTTGTTACGTCCGGAGTTGCTTATTAGTCAGGAAAGACTTAATGAAGCCGCAACCCGCCTCGAAGAAATCATTAAAGTAAGAAAAGAGAATTATTATGCCTGGGAGAAGCTTCTGCTTGTCTATTTACAATTAAATGATTATGAGAAACTAACACGCAGGGGAGAGGAATGTGCATCTTTGTTTAATATGTCATTTCTGGCTAAAATTCTATACGCAACAGGGGCTATCGAAACAAAAAAATATGAGATTGCTCTTGAAGAGTTAAGAAAGGCTGAAATTCTGGCGGGGGATAACAATGAATACCTTTTGCAGGTGCTCACGCTCAGGGCAGACCTGTATTATAAAATGAAAGATTATACTAAATCGTTCGCTGTATTTGATCAGGCCATTGGTATGAATAGTGAGGACCTTACAATACTGAATAACTATGCATATTATCTGGCTGAGCAGAATTTAAAGCTTAAGGAAGCTGAAGAAATGGCAAGGAGAGTGATCGAAAAAGAGAGTACAAACAATACTTTTCTTGATACATATGCCTGGGTCCTTTATAAGCGTGGAAAGCTGAAAGAAGCAGCTAGGATTATGGAGACTATTATTGGCAGCGGTGATAAGCCAAGTGCAGAATGGTATGAGCATTATGGTTATATTTTGAAGAAGCAAGATAAATGTAAAGATGCTGTTCTAAACTGGAATATTGCAATAAAGCTCGATGCTGGAAAGAATGATTTGAATAATGAAATAGCGAATTGTATAAAGTAATATTCATATTATCAGTCGTATTTGTCTCAACCGGTTGTTCTGTATTTCAAAAGGCAGAAAGATCGGATTTCAAAGTTTCAGGAGAAACAAACTGGAAAGCAATTGAAAAATTAGTTGTAAATCAAAACCTTACAGCACATAATTTTTTTATTAATAAAGCACGGATTGATGTTGTCACGAATGGTGCAAAAGAGAGCTTTCTGGCCACAATTAAGTTTATATATCCAGATACATTTCTTATTAGCTTAAGAAGTAAAACAGGAATAGAAGCTGCACGAATTTATTTTACCAACGACACAATTCTTATTAATGACAGGATTAACAGAAAACTATTTTTCGGGAGACCGGGTAACGCGGGAAGAAAGTATGGAATTGTACCGGAAATACTGCCTGTTATGCTGGGAGATTTTATAGATAAAAACGGCAATCAGCTTGATAATGAATGCATTAAGGGAGAGACAGTTATTAATACCGCAATAGCAGGAAATAAGATCAGATATGTAATTGATTGTAAAAATGCAAAGGTTATTGCTGTTTCAAGGGAAAGCAGTAATAGCAATAATCCTGCAGTAATTAAATTTGGAAAGTTTCTCAGTGTGGCGGGTATTTTCTTTCCTTCAATTATCAATATTGATTATTCAGAGATGAATGTTAACATTAGGATTGATAAGATGGAATATCCCTGGAATGGCAATATTGAATTTATTCATGGAAATAACTATGAACTTGTAGAACTGTTATGAAGCATTTTAGGCTGATTCTTTTTTTGACACTCATCTCAACAGGTCTTTCTGGTCAGACAAAGGCTGAATTGGAATCTACGAGAAAGAAAACTCTTGAAGAGATTGCCTACGTCGATAATCTCCTTCAGACTACTGCCAGGGAGAAAAGTGAAAGCATGAATGCTGTTAAGATTATTGGTAGTAAAGTTATACTTCGTGAATCAGTAATTAGCGGCATGCGGCAGGAGATTTCCCTGGTGAATGAAAGAATTTCCTTAAACACCCTTGCTATCGAAATGATGGAGAAGGATCTAATAGCTTTGAAAGAGGATTATGCCAGAGCGGTTACTAATTCATACAGACAGAAAAAAGGAAATCCTGATCTGGTTTACATACTTTCTGCCAGGGATTTTAATCAGGGATATAAACGCTTAAAATATTTACAGCAGGTTACAAAGTTCAGAAGAAGGGAATCGGAAATAATCCTGGAACTGAAATCACAAATAGAAAGTTCAAAACTTAAGTTGCAAAACGACCTTTACAGGTTATCAGATCTGAAGTCAAAGGAAGAACAACAGAAGTCTTTGCTGTTAAGTGAGCAGCAGAAGAAGCAGAGAATGGTAAAATCTTTATCAAATAGGGAAAAGCAGCTAAGAAAAGATCTGGATGAAAAGAAAAGAATAGCTCAAAAAATAGAAAAGGAAATAGCCAGATTAATTGAGGAAGAAAGAAAAAAAGCAGTTAAGACGGATATCACACCTGAGCAAAAGCTGATAGGTGAGAATTTTGCTGAAAATAAAGGGCGCTTGCCATGGCCGGTAGAAAAAGGAATCATTACAAGTTCTTTCGGAGTACATCAAAATGCTGTATTAAAGAATGTTACAGAAGAAAATATAGGAATAGAAATAACTAGTTCAGGAAAAACATCAGCAAGGTCTGTTTTCCAGGGCGAAGTTGCGAGAATTTTTGCGATCACAGGAGCTAACATGACGGTAATTATCCGTCATGGCAAATATTATTCGGTTTATACAAATCTGGTAAATGTAAAGGTTAAAACTGGTGACAAAGTTGCAACAAAGCAGGAGATAGGAGATGTATATGCTGATCCGGGAAACAGTAATAATGCTATACTTAAGTTCATGATAGTAGAAACAAAGTATCAGGATCCTGAAAGCTGGATTGCAAAAAAATAGCACCTATTTTGTAACAATTAGAACTTTATTCAGTATAAAGGAGTGCATAAACAGGAGTATGTATAAAAAGTTGAAATTGGAATCAAAGCTGGGAAGCCTTAGAATTGTTGAAAAAGCAATTGATGAGGTAACTTCTGACCTCGGGATTTCTCAGGAGAACTATGGCAAAATACTTGTTTCTACACTTGAAGGTGTTAACAATGCAATTCTTCATGGAAACCAGTCTGATCCTATGAAAATGGTACATGTTGAAATTGCGTTTGTAAAAAATCAATTAAAGATTAAAATCTCCGACGAGGGAAAAGGATTCATACCGGAAAATGTACCGGATCCGACAATACCGGAAAACAGGGAAGAACTTAACGGACGTGGTGTTTTTCTTATGTCCAGGCTTGCAGATAAAATAAAGTTTAGTAAAAAGGGCAGTACCGTTACAATGATATTTATAAACATTGTCTCTTGAGCATAAAGATTTATTACGACAATACTGGTTTCAGAATTAGAAACTGGCGAAAAGTTACAAGGATACTGCATGAGGTCATCGCGAAAGAAGGAAAAATTTCAGGTGACCTTAATTTTATTGTAACGAACGATGAAGATCTTAGAAAAATTAATGTTCAGTTTCTTGAACATGATTATTACACAGATGTTATAACATTTAACTATAATGAAGATCAACTGATAAACGGAGAGGTTTATATAAGTCTTGATTCAGTTAAAGAGAATGCCATGAACTATAATGTTAGTTTGAATGAAGAGATAAAGAGGGTGATAATACATGGAGTGCTTCACCTGATTGGATATGATGATAAGACTGAAGATTTGAGGGAAGAAATGAGAAGTCAGGAAGATTTCTGGTTGGAAATGTTGAGAAGTAAGTATAATGGATTATAAATACGATATTATTGTTGTTGGCGGTGGACATGCCGGTTGTGAGGCTGCTCATGCGGCAGCTGTGATGGGGGCAAGGACGCTGCTTATAACTATGGACATGACTAAACTTGCACAGATGTCATGTAATCCTGCTATGGGCGGAATAGCAAAGGGCCAGATTGTACGGGAAATTGATGCGTTGGGGGGGATGAGCGGATTGGTAACCGACCGCAGCATGATCCAGTTCAGAATGCTGAACCGGTCAAAAGGTCCTGCTATGTGGAGTCCTAGAGCACAATGCGACCGACAGAAATTTACTGTCGAATGGAGAAGGGTTCTGGAACAGACAGAAAATCTGGGTATCTGGCAGGAGCAGGCTAAAAAGCTGATTATAGAAGATGATAAAGTCATTGGGGTTGAAACATCGTTTGGGACGAAGTTTTATGCTTCAGCTGTGATCCTTACTAATGGCACATTCCTGAACGGATTGATGCATATTGGTTTTTCAAAGATTAAAGGAGGAAGATCCGGGGATCAGGAATCGACAGGTTTAAGCGAGCAACTGGAGCAATTAGGTTTTACTGTCGAGAGAATGAAAACTGGAACCAGTGCCAGGATTGATGGAAGAAGTGTTGATTTTTCTGTTATGACTGAGCAAAAAGGAGATGAAGAAGGAAGAACATTTTCATATCTTGATGATGAGAGCAAAATTCCCGAGCAGCGAAGTTGTTTCCTGACTCATACTAATGAAGAGGTACATGATGAATTAAGGAAAGGATTGGAATTTAGTCCTCTTTTCACGGGAAGGATAAAAGGACGTGGTCCAAGATATTGTCCAAGCGTGGAAGACAAAATTGTTACGTTTAAAGATAAAACCTCACATCAGTTGTTCATAGAACCGGAAGGTCTTGATACTATAGAATATTATATTAATGGATTTTCCAGCAGCCTTCCTCTCGAAGTACAGCTGAAAGCGCTGAGAAAAGTAAAGGGGATGGAAAAAGTTGAGATGTTCAGGCCGGGATATGCCATCGAGTATGACTTCTTTCAGCCAACTCAGTTGAAGCACACACTCGAAACAAAAAGGATCTCAAATCTATATTTCGCCGGACAAATAAACGGAACTACCGGTTATGAAGAGGCCGCAGCTCAGGGTATAATGGCAGGCATAAATTCAGTATTAAAATTAAGAAATAAGGAACCGTTTGTACTTGGAAGGGAAGAATCATATATTGGAGTACTTATTGACGATCTTGTTACGAAAGGTGTTGATGAACCATACAGAATGTTTACATCAAGAGCAGAATACAGGATTTTGCTGAGACAGGACAATGCGGATGAAAGATTAACAAGAAAGGCGTTTGAACTTGGAACTGCTTCAGCTGAAAGGGTTGAACGGCTGAATGAAAAGGAAGAAATGATATCAGAGATCATTGAGTTCTTAAATACAACAAGTGTAAGTCCGCATGATGTTAATGATTTTTTGAATAGTGTTGAAACAAACACTATTTCTCAAAAAGTAAAAGCAGTTAATCTTGCTGCTCGTCCGCAGATACAAATAGGTTCTTTGCTAAAGGTTTTGGAAGGAGGAACAGAACTTAAAGCATACAGATCGAAGAGGTTTCAGGAGATTGCAGAATCGGCTGAGATAAAGATCAAGTATGAGGGCTATATAGTTAGAGAAAAAATTGTAGCAGATAAAATTAAAAGACTCGAAGATTTGAAAATTCCGGATGATCTAGACTATACAGAGCTTGTTTCAATTTCTACAGAAGGCAGGCAAAAGCTTAAGAAGATAAAGCCTGCAAATATTGGACAGGCAGGAAGGATCAGTGGAGTTTCACCATCTGATGTCAATATTTTATTAATGTATCTCGGTCGATAAAATGTTCCACGTGGAACAATATTTTATAAAATCAAAAATATTATTTTATGAAAATCCAGGGAATGCTGGTTGATATTCATTTAAGGAATATTTATCCGGCAATTTTAGATGTGTCAGGAGGAATAATAAATAGTATTACCAGGACCGAAAGTGCACCCTCAGTTTATATTTTACCGGGACTGATAGATTCTCATATACATATTGAAAGCTCAATGATCACTCCCGGTGCATTTGCAGTAGCAGCGGTAAGGCATGGGACAACAAGCGTTGTTTCAGATCCGCATGAGATCGCAAACGTTCTTGGAATTGATGGGGTAAAGTTTATGATTGAGGATGGTAAGAAGGTCCCACTCAAGTTCAACTTCGGAGCACCATCTTGTGTGCCAGCTACAGAATTTGAGAGGAGTGGAGCATCTTTACATAGTAAGGAAATTGAAGCCTTGCTTGAACTTGATGAGATAAAATATTTATCTGAAATGATGAATTTTCCGGGAGTTATTTACGGAGATCCTGAAGTGAAGGAGAAGCTTGAAATTGCAAAGCGCATGGGGAAGCCGGTTGATGGACATGCTCCTGGCCTGACAGGTGATAATCTGAAAAAATATATTTCAGCAGGAATTTCCACCGATCACGAATGCAGCAGCATGGATGAAGCGATGGAGAAAATATCTTTAGGAATGAAGGTTCTGATCAGGGAAGGAAGCGCCGCAAGAAACCTTAATTCTTTGAAAGATCTTTTTAATAGAAGACCTGAAATGATTATGTTATGCAGTGATGACCTTCATCCGGAAATGCTGCGGGAAAGACACATAAATAAGATCATTGCAAAGCTCATATTATCCGGGTATAATGCATACGATGTAATAAGAAGTGCTACTATAAATCCTGTTCTGCATTATAAGATTAAAGGAGGCTTGCTGAGAGAGGGAGACCCTGCAGACATTGTAATTGTTGACTCACTGGAAACAATGAATGTGCTCGAAACCTGGATCGATGGTGTATTGGTTTTCGGCAGTGGTGAGGTTCAATTCTCATATAACTCGGGAAAGGCAGTTAATAAGTTTAATTGTTCGGAACCAAGAGTAGAAGATATTTGCATTAAAAACAACGGAGGCATGATCCGCGTGATAGAGGCATTTGAAGGGGAACTTCTTACAAAAGAGATAAGAATTAAGCCTGATGTTTCTGATTTTATCGGGAGCAATGTTTCAGATGATATACTTAAAATTGTTGTAAAAGACAGGTATAACGATGGTATACCTTCTGTAGGATTTATTAAAGGATTTGGTTTGAAAAGGGGCGCATTCGCCAGCTCAATCGCTCATGATAGTCATAATATTATTGCTGTAGGAACGAATGATGAAGATATCGTTAGTGCAATTAATCAGATTGTTTCTGTAAAAGGCGGACTGGCTGTTTCCTGCGGGGGAATAACTGACTCGCTTACCCTGAACATTGGCGGCATCATGACTACCAGATCGTGCGATGAGGTGGCAGATGATTATGAAAGACTGAATAAGCTTGCCGGCGAATACGGATGCACAATGAAAGCCCCTTTTATGACACTCTCATTCATGGCCCTGCTTGTAATTCCGGAATTAAAGATTGGAGATAGAGGACTATTCGACGGAAAGAAATTTGAGCTGGTTGATTTATTTGTATAGCTATTATTGCCAAACCCCTCTGCCGCTGCGCGGCATCTCCCCTGGGAGGGGAGAAAATTCCTGCAATTAATTGAAATACAATTACATTCAGAGATTCCTCCCCCCTCCGGGGGGAGTGGCCGAAGGCCGAGGGGGTTTATGAATTATGCAGAATTTCCCGGGGGAACACCCGAACCCCAGGGGGAATAATATGTTTTCACAATGATTATCTTTAATGTCTGATTCTACCTTATGCCAGCCGAAGCAAATCTTAAACCACTGCTCTCTCTGCTTCCTGATAAACCGGGGATTTATCAGTTCCTCGACACATACGGGACTATAATCTATGTCGGTAAAGCTAAGAATCTTAAGAAGCGCGTAACTTCATATTTCTCTAAGAATCAGTCTGGCAAAACAGTTGTACTGCTGCGAAAAGCTGCTGATATTAAGCACATTGTTGTGGATAATGAGTCAGATGCCCTGCTGCTGGAGAACAATCTTATCAAAAAGCATCAGCCCCGGTACAATATCCTCCTGAAGGATGACAAAACATTTCCCTGGATCTGCATAAAGAAAGAACCATATCCCCGTATTTTCAGCACAAGGAATACCATCAGAGACGGATCTGCATATTTTGGACCATATACCTCAGGGCTAATGGTGAAAACACTTATCGGACTCATCAGGCAGCTTTATAAATTACGCACGTGCACTCTGAATCTTTCAGAATCAAATATCTCTGCGGGGAAATTCAAGGTGTGTCTAGAATATCATATCGGTAATTGCAAGGCTCCGTGCATTGGTCTTCAGGCTGAAAGCGACTATCAGGAAAATATTGTGCAGATTAAAGACATCCTGAAAGGAAACATTTCAACTGTTTTGGATCATCTTAAAAACCTGATGGGAAAATATTCTGCCGAACTGAAATTTGAGGACGCCCAGCTGGTAAAGGACAAAATTGAGATCTTATCCCGCTTCAGAAGCAAATCCACAGTGGTCAGCAACACTATCAAGAATGTTGAGGTCTTTGGTTTTGCACAGGAGTCAGATAATGCCTATGTTAACTTCCTGAAAGTGGTCCAGGGAGCTGTAATTCAGGCATATACACTTGAAATTAAGATAAGGATAGATGAAGAAAAGGAGTCGATTCTTGGGATTGCTATAACTGAAATACGTCAGAGATTATCAAGCGATTCATCTGAAATTATTCTTCCATTTAAGCCTGATATACTGATAGATAAGGTTAAATATACTGTTCCGCAGGCTGGTGAAAAACTTAAGCTTCTTGAGCTTGCAGAAAGGAATGCTATCTACTATAAGCTGGAACAAAAGAAAAAAAGACTTGAACACTCCCCGCAGGCAAGAACAGGTAAAAACCTTGAGAAATTAAAAAACGACCTCCACATGCCTAACCTGCCGGTACATATAGAATGTTTCGATAATTCAAACATTATGGGAACGAATCCGGTTGCTGCCTGTGTTGTTTTTAAGAATGCCAAACCCAGTAAAAGTGATTACCGACACTTCAATATTAAAACAGTAACCGGACCGGATGATTTTTCTTCAATGGAGGAAATTGTTTTCAGACGCTACAAGCGTATGATGGAAGAGGAGCAGAGCCTGCCGCAGCTTGTTATTATTGACGGAGGAAAAGGTCAGCTCTCTTCGGCAATGAAAAGTATTGACAAACTGGGATTGCGTCAGAAAATTACTGTGATAGGAATCGCAAAAAAACTTGAAGAGATTTATTTTCCCGGCGACTCGGTTCCGATTTATCTCGACAAAAACACAATCAGCCTGAAAATTATTCAGCAGCTCAGAAATGAAGCTCACCGTTTCGGAATTAATTTCCATCGCGATAAACGTTCGGCAGATATGATCAAGTCAGATCTCGATCAGATAAAAGGAATCGGACCAAAGACAAAAGAGATTTTGCTTAAACATTTCGGGTCTGTGGAAAAAATCAAAAGCTCATCGAGGGAGGAACTTGAAAATACAATCGGCTCTGCGAAAACAGCGGTTTTACTGGAATATTTCACAAATTGACTCTGGTTTCCACGTGGAACAATCCAATACTAAATGTTTGATAAATATCAGATATAGAGCTGATTAATATCAATTATCTTATCTCTTAAGTCCGGCAGGATTGAAAATTTTGTCATGCTAAGCCTTCCGGCCATGAATTTTAAAACCATGAAGCGTCATTGCGAGACCGACGCAGGAGGACAAAGCAATCCTTCTGTCTAACCGAAATCTAACTTACCATATTTTTCTAAATTTCAGAGATTGCTTCGTCGTTCCTCCTCGCAATGACGGACTCAAAATCTTAAAACTCCACCCTAAAGTTGAAAACCGGAATTATTCCAAGACTTAAAACATCACTCGACACAATTCCTCCGTTTTCCCAGTTAAACCTTCTTCTGAAAACATTTTTATGATTTGCAGCATTCTGAATGTCGAGCATAATTATCCAGGAGTAATGATTATGATTCCTTCTGAAATTTATTCCGGCATCGAGTCTCCAGAAGTCGGGAAGCTGGCCTTCATAATATGAAGTGTTATCATAAATAATTCTTTTCGATTTTAGCGATTTCTTTTCATCCACTGGTGTAAATCTGTAACCACCTCTGAAAACATATTTTGCATTTATTCCAATAGAGTTCCGTTTGTTTTTACCTACGTAAAAATCTTTACCTGCCAGAAGGTTGGAAACATATTTCGTATTATAATAAGTACTGTACCTCCTCTTGTCTCCAGCCTGATACCATGAATCAAACAAAGAACCGGTAAAAAGGAAATAGTAATTTCTGGTAAATGCCTTTTCCACTGTTAGTTCAACACCATTATTCATTCCTGTTCCTTCGTTTTCAAGCAGTGCTTCCGGCAGCCGTTCAGAACTGTTAATTGTGGAGTACTGACTTGTTATTTTATTAACAATGGGGATGTTATACAAGTATTGAATATATCCTTCAACTCTTAATCTTATATCTTTTGTAACCGAAATATCGAATCCTGCCACCCAGTGCAGGGCTTTGGAAAAATCCATCTCACTGTTAAGAGCAGACCGTGCTCCGGTATTATCTTTGATTAGAGCATTATATACCGCAAGCGATTCGATTCTTGAATGCATGCCAAATCCTGCCATAAATGAACCCTGCGGAGTTACCTGCCACCGTAATCCGAATCGGGGCTCGATACTTACCTGTTTGTTTAAAGATGATTCAAGAATGTGTACTCCGGAGTTCAGTTCAAGGTCAGGGGCCGGACGATATTTCCACTGAACATAACCCTGTATAAGATCTCCGGAGGCAGATGGTGCTACTAGCGTATCATATTGTCCTGTGGTATTTAACTTGAAATTTTTCATTTCAGCCGACAGGAAATTAAGATTTATTCCTGCCCTCACAGTGTTCTCCGGATTAAACTTGTGATTAACAAGAATTGAACTCCGCAGCGAGGGGTATAAGTAACTATAGGTATAACTGTTTGATGTTACAAGTAAAGAATCTATATAGCCTTCTCTGTATCTGCTTGTGAATGATGAATATGCCAGTACTGTTTTAATATATGTTTTTGAGTTTTTAAAGGCATACAGATGTTTAAGTCCGGTTGTTCCCGAGCCCTGTTCCTCCATCTCCTCCCATCGGTCTGATAAAGTCTGCCATTCTGATATGTTATGAGAAGGGATCCTGCCCAGAGAGCTTGCTCCGTAAATTCCGAATATGTTAAGGGTTCCTGCTTTTTTGGCGGGAATGTTGATATTAAACCCCAGATCTTTAGTTCGGGGAGCAAAATTAGTTTCGCCAAGATCAATAAGCTCCAGATCGCTCAGAATTTTAAAATTAGTGTATCGCGCGTTAAGAAGAAAAGAAGCTCCCGACCGGGCAGAGAATGGTCCCTCCATTGAGACCTCTGCTCCAATCATTCCGGTCTGAAAAGCAAATTCATGTTTATCAGCATTGCCTTTTCTGAGGTTTAAATCCATTACTCCTGAAAAGGCGTTACCGAATTCAGCAGGAAATGCGCCGGTGAAGAAATCAAAATTGGAAATAATATTTGATGTTATCGCTGAAAAAGCGCCACCGCTGCCGCCCTGACCGTCGCTGAAGTGATTGGGATTCGGAATCTCAATACCTTCCACCCTCCAGAGCAGTCCACGGGAGGAATTACCCCTTATCACGATATCGTTACTCTGGTCACTGTTAGCAGTAACAACACCTGCAAATGCATTAACAATACGGGATGGATCATAAAAACCTCCTGCATATCTGAGTGCGTCATCGGTCCTGATAGTGTTTGTGCTGATAGTTGCCATCTGGTTGATGTTCTTTCTTCCGCTTTTATCAGATCTGATAATAACATCAGAGGTTTGAACAACCTTTTCTGTCAGGGCAATTTCAAGATCCACCTCTTTCCCGGATGCTACAAGAATATCCCTGATTATCATTTCCTCATATCCCAGGAAGGTTACTTTTATTGTGATCCTTCCGATTCCGGTTGTAATTCTGAATTTCCCGAATGAATCTGTCACAGCTCCGTTGGGAGGAGAGGAGTTGAGTTCAATAATATTTGCTCCGGGAAGAGCAATTCTGGTGTCATTGTCGATGACAATTCCTTTTATAACCTGAGTAATTGCCTGAGAATGAGAGTCAAGAGCTCCTGCGAGAAAGAAGATAAATATAACAACACCTTTTCCCATAGAAATATCTGTCTGACACCGGGGTGCGCGAAAAAAGTATATAAATACTATATAGCGGCGGAGGCAAGAGCGGTTTCTATTTCCCTTGATAAGCCCAGTGCCCCAAATGTAACAAGACCATTCATACCGGCAGCCTCAGCTGCTCTCACGTTTACTTCAAGATCATCGATAAACAGGCACTCGTTGGGAACCAGATTATATTTTTCAAGCAGAATATTATATATTTTCAGGTCCGGCTTGGATGCTTTTGCTTCAGCCGAAATAACGCCGCCATCGAAATATTTGAAGAAATAATAACCTGTTTTAACCTCTTCAAAAAGATCAATAGGAAAGTTTGAAAGAAAATATAGCCTGTAACCCTGGTTTTTTAAGCCAGGAAGAAGCCTGACGTTCTGGTCGAGGGGAAATATCAATTCTGATCTTAAATTGAAAATATGGGCTATTTCTTCCTTATTGAGGGTCGACTTTGAAGCGATTAAGTCAATTGCCTGACGGGTATTGATATCTCCGTTATCAAGCATTAACCATTCATTACTTCCGAATATATCGGACAGGATTTTAGCTTTTACACTTTCCGGGTAGTCTTTTTTATCGAAAAACTCAGCCGGTTTAAAGCTTATAAGTACATTACCAAGGTCAAAAACAAGATTCTTAATCATACTATGGATTCTTCATACTAATGGGCTGGCCGGTTGCCTCAAGCACGTTCCACCACAATTCACCTTCAACATCAATTTTTTTCCGTTTCGCCACAACCATCGGTATTGGTATCAGTGTAAACTGGTTGTTCCAGAATCCTACCACAAAATCTGTTTTTCCCGAGAGAACAGCATGTACAGCATTCTGAGCGAGAAGATTACAGAATTTGCTGTCGTTTGCATTGGCGGGAGCACTTCTGATTATATAACTTGGATCGATATATTTTATTCCATGGGGAAACTGTTTGGCGCTGAACTCCTCCTTTATTTTTTCCTTGAGATACACTCCTATGTCTTTGTGCCTGATGTTTCCGGAAGCATCTTTCTCATGGCTTCCTGTCTCAAAAAAGTCCTGCCCGGCACCTTCCGCTACTACAACCACAGCATGATGTTTCTCTTCAAGTCTGTTTCTCAGGATCTTTAAAAAGCCGCGCTGACCATAGAGATCAAATGAAATTTCAGGAATCAGAACAAAATTTACCTCCTGAACAGACAATGCTGCGCTGGCGGCAATAAAACCTGAATCCCGGCCCATTACTTTAATAAGAGCGATTCCGTTATGTGCTCCTTCTGCTTCATTATGAGCATTTCTGATTATATCATTCGCAATTGAAAATGCCGTTTCAAAGCCAAAAGATTTTTGTATAAGGTCGATATCATTATCAATAGTTTTAGGGATTCCGGCAACACCAATTTTAAGATTGCGCTTCGTAATCTCCTCCTGTATTGCATGAGCTCCTCGTAATGTTCCATCGCCCCCGATACAGAACAGGACATTGATGTTCATAATTTCGAGGGTGTCTACCATCTGTCCCACATCCTGGTTACCCCTTGATGAGCCAAGAAAAGTTCCTCCTGTCAGATGTATATCGCTTACCATCTGCGGAGTGAGTTCCACAACCGGATGATTAAATTTTGAAACAAGGCCTTCATAACCATATTTGAATCCTATAATCCGGTTTATCCCATACCGGTAATGAAGCTCGTTTACAAGGCTCCGGATAACGTTATTTAGTCCGGGGCACAAGCCTCCGCAAGTGACTATTCCAACCTTCGTTTTAGCCGGTTCGAAGAAAAGATTCTCTTTTGGACCAGCTTTTTCAAAAGATACCGGATTCTCGCCGGTCTCTTTGCATTTATGAAAATAAGAGACTGAGACATCGTATAGAATCCTTTCGGAATCGTCAACAAATTTATAAACGGGGCTATCTTCTCTTTGTTTGTTTTTAAGAGGCGATACTACGTTTCCCTTTCCTAATGAACGGACCAGAAAATCCTCGTATATCATTTCGTAAGAATTAGTAAAATATAAAAATGACATATGAAAAACCATAAGTTTTTCACAGGCCCAAATTTATATAAAATTTTGATTGATTGTCAAATAACCGGAATCAGATTATCTGTTTAATCCTTCCAACCTGACCGTTTTCGAGCATAACTTTTATTCCGTGGGGATGATTTGGAGACGAAGTAAGGATCTCTTTTACTTTACCACCGGTGAGACGTCCGGTACGTTTATCTTCTGCTAATTCAACCATAACAGCAATTCCCGGCCTGATATCAGCTCTTCTAGTTCCTTCCATAGCTATTATTAAAAAGTGAAGTGCAATAATATGAAATTTTCCTGTTTGAATGTTTTAAACTGATATTTGTTATCAACATTCATTGTTAGCCGTTTGTCCCCTTAACTTTTACCCTGATTCTGTAAAGTCCTTTGCTGGCTGTTATGAACAGACTTTTCATATCCGGTCCGCCGAAACAAACGTTAGCAGTCCAGCTTTCAGGAACAGCAATGTTTCCGATCTGTTTCCCGGTTTTGTCAAATACGGTTACTCCTTTTCCTGTCAGATAAATATTCCCTTTACTGTCAATTGTCATTCCGTCTGAACCAAGTTCGCAGAAGAGGGTTTTGTTGCTCAGGCTGCCATCTTTGTTAATTGCATATGACCATGTCTTATTTGCCCCAATATCTGCAACAAACAACTTTTTCCCGTCGGGTGTGCCGACAATTCCATTTGGCTGTACAAGATCATCTGCGAGCTTAATTATAGTCTTGTGATCAGGTGAAAGCATATAAACACACTGCTTTTCCTGGGGCTTATCGCTGTGATCCCACCATGCTCTTTTGTAAAAAGGATCAGTAAAATAGATGGCTCCGCTTTTATGGATCCATAAATCGTTTGGCCCATTCAGTACTTTATCCTCATACTTTGAAGGAATTACCAGAATCTTCTTATCGGGTGCAATTTTCCATAACTCATTTTTCTCATCAGCGCACGACCAGAGAAATCCTTCCTTGTCGAACGATAGTCCGTTTGATCTTCCGCTTGGCTGCATAAATGTTGACAGCTCATCGGTGAGGCTCCACATCATAATACGGTCGTTTGGCTGATCGGTGAAATAGACGTTTCCTTTCGCATCTGCAGAAGGACCTTCGGTAAACCTGAAATCTCCGGCCAGCTTTTCAAGCTTTGCACCTGATTCAATAATATCTTTTAATCCGTCTTCCTGATAAAAAGCAAAACCAATCCAAACTAACAGGATAGCAAAAATGAAACGAAAAAATCTCATAGTTATTTATAATTAAAGAAGTTAGGCTTTTCTTACTTTTTCAATTCTTCCGATATAATTATCTATCTGTTCCGGCAATTCAAATCCAACAATGATCATGTCAACAGTACCCAGATCGAGTACATATTTAAGTGAAGCATCTATTTTGTCAGAATCATTTCTGAATTTTCCGTTTCCGATCAGTTTCATTCCAATTACACCTTTTCCTGCTTTGTGGAGTTTCTCAATTACAGGGGTTACCTCTGCAGGATCTTTTCTGTCCATAGATTCTCCATAGGGATTTATCCTGACATGAATTACATCAACCCAATCACTTTCTGCTGCTGCCTGCAGCGCTTCCAGCGAATGAACTGATACCCCGTGTGCCCTAATTATCTTTTTTGCTTTCAGGGTTTCAAGAACATCCATTTGCCTTTTCTGCTTATCGGTCCACAGAGCATCTGTCATACAGTGTATCTGTACTATATCCAGATAATCGGTATTCAGTTCTTTACGGAACCTGTCAATTAGGACATCAGCATCAGGCCTTTCAGGTTCAGGTATTCCTCCCTGGCTGACCCATATTTTTGAGCTGAGCACATAGCTTTCCCGGGGAATTCCCTTAAGGGCAGCTGCAGTAAAAGGATGCGTACCATAACTATCTGCACAGTCGAAAAATCTGATTCCCTTATTAAATGCTTGTTTTATAAGCGGTTCTGCAACACCGGCGCGAGTGATATTTGAAGAGCGGTTATAGCCGCTGAAGCCTGTACCCATCCCCAGAAGGGTCGTCTTGATTCCTGTTTTCCCGAGGGTAATCTGCATAAAAGGATCTGCCGGGGGAGGAGAAACAGATCGCGGAAGAGTAAATGCTGCACTCCCAAGGAGAACTGCTCCGGTTCCGGCCGACACTGTTGTTACAAACTGGCGGCGGGTTATTTTGTTCTTCTTCATATGTAAAAAATTTAAATATTTCACGGTCATTGCGAGCCCGACGAAGGAGGGCGCGGCAATCTTTTTGTCTTTTGTCTATTATCTTTTATCCTGACCCAACCCAAGTTGGTCCACAATCTTCCCCGGCGCTACCGGCCTTCCATTCCTGGTTGCCACACCGGTTACCCTGGCTTTTACAATTAATTTTTTGTCATGGAGCCTGCAGATTTCCTGAACGAATACAAGCCGGGCATTTCCTTCTCTTTCAATACTGATATTAACAATAAATCTATCCCTGCTTCTCAGCGGATATTTATAGTCAATCTCCACCTTTGTAACAATCAGATCAATACCCTCATTATGCAGATCAACAAAACTTATACCCTTCGATATCAGAAACTCATGCCTGGCATGTTCAAGGTAATGCTGGTAGTTTGCATTATTAACAACCCCCTGAAGATCACATTCATAATCTCTGACCATAAACTCTAAACCATATATCTCCTTTTCTTCTGACATCTGCTTGAACTTATTTCGGAAAACTACCGAAAAACTTTTTAATGTTCCCGTGAAACTTGTGAATACTATGAGGTTTATAGTGCATCAGTATGCACTGGCCGGTAATATAACTGATATCAGACCCTTTTAGTTCATCAAGAGCCTCTTTTGAATCGGATGACTGCTGTATCCAGATCTGCTTAATCCCCTTTTCTTTTGCCTCTCTCACTACTGCGGCTGTTTTATCTTTCTTTGTCATAATTAGAATGCTCTTCACTTCTGCAGGTAATTTGCCGACATTCGGGAAGGATTTCTCACCGAGAATCTGATCTGCTTCAGGATTAACAGGAATAATCTTCATCCCTTTTTCTTTGAGTTCCTTGAAAGCAGCATATCCGAATTTTTTTGGATTACGTGATACACCAACCATAGCAATAGGCTGGGAATCAATAAAATCATTAATTTGTTTAAGTGTTGTCATAATTTCTGCTTATTGTGTTTTTTGAAGAATGAAAAATAGTAATTAATTCAATTCAAAATTATGCAAGTATTAATATAACTCCAGGCACTCCGGACTTTAGGCATTTTAGGCACTTCTCTCTCCACTAAGTATAAAGACTTAAAAACACAATAAAGATAACAACTGATATTAATTTTTATTTACTTGGTGATGAGGATTTACTAACCATGATCTAAATGAAAAAGCCTGAAGACCGCACCGGCTATCTCTTTACAAAGGGATACTCAAATTATGTTTTTGTACTTCTCTTCCTGTTGTATATGTTCGATTATATCGACAGGATGGTAGTAACTTCAATGTTTACATCGATTGAACAGGACTGGGGTATTACTCATACCCAGAGTGGATTACTTGTTTCAGCGGTATATTGGGCAATTGTGCTTCTCACGTTTCCAATTTCAATTCTTGTTGACAGATGGAGCAGAACAAAGACTATCGGGGTTATGGCAATAATGTGGAGTCTTGCCACCGCTCTTTGTGCCCTGACAGGAAACTTCACACAGCTTTTTTTAGCCAGACTTCTTATTGGTGTAGGTGAAGCTGGTTACGCACCGGGAGGCAGCGCAATGATTTCAGGACTTTATCCTATTGATAAAAGAGCCAAAATGATGGGCATCTGGAATGCTTCAATACCTCTGGGGTCGGCAATAGGTGTTCTTCTGGGAGGAATAATTGCAGCAAAACTCGGATGGAAACACGCATTCGGAATCGTGGCTATTCCCGGAATGATTGTTGCTGTTCTCTTTCTTTTCGTAAAGGATTATAAAACAGTCGATCTCTCATTCATCGATATCAATAAAAACAAAATTAAAATGGAGAAGAAAGACCTGGTCAAGGAATTTCTCTCCAAGCCCTCTGTCTTGTTTACTTACTTCGGCATGGCAGCTGTTGTTTTTGTTACAACCTCTCTTCTGACATGGCTGCCTACCTATTTTCAGAATACAAGAGGAGTCCCTCAGGATAAGGCAGGACAGATGGCTAGTTCGATAATGGTTCTTGCCATTGTGGGTGCTCCGCTTGGCGGATTTCTTACAGACAAATGGCGTAAGACCAGAGTAGATGCAAGACTAATGTTTCCGGTTGTTACTACAGTTCTTTCTGCCATTTCACTCTTTGTGGCTCTGGCTCTCGTTAAGGGGACAATGCAATATGCCGTTTTTCTGGTTTTTGGAGTGCTGGTGCTGGCCTTTATTTCCGGAGCAGCTGCAGTCACTCAGGATGTAATTCATCCCGGTCTAAGAGCGACCTCTTATGCAATAGCTGTTGTTGTTCAGAATCTTTTAGGGGCATCAACCGCCCCAATAGTTATGGGCAAAATTTATGATCTTACTAACATACAAACAGCCTTATCTGTTCTTCCCCTTGTACTGTTACTGGGAGCATTCCTCTTCTGGCTGGGATCAAGATCATATGTTAAAGATCTTGGGAAGGTTGCTAAGATTGAGCTTGAGGCAGCCGAATAAGACTGTTATTTTTTTCTGGATGAAGTGTAATTAACAAACTCTCTGAGAGACTCTTTAACTTCAGAATCGGGATATGAGTCAAGTACAGCAAGTGCCTTATCGCGGTACTGATTCATCTTGTTTTCTGCATATTCCAGTCCGCCGTTATCAGTTACGAAGTTTATAACCTCAGTAATCTCTGATTTGGTTTTCTTTTTGTCTTTGACAATTGCAAGGATATGTTTCTTTTTTGAGGAAGGCACCTGTTCCAAAGCATATATTAATGGCAGAGTGATCTTTCTTTCCTTGATATCGTTCCCGACAGTTTTTCCTGTTAATCCGGTACCTTCATAATCAAGAATGTCATCTCTGATCTGGAATGCAACACCTATATTCTCTCCGAACTCCTTCATTACGAGAATAGTATCAGAATCATCAGTAACTGACTTTGCTCCACAGGCAGTACATGCTGAGATCAGGGCAGCCGTTTTACACTTTATTATCCTGAAATAGTCTTCCTCTTTTATGTTTTGTTTTCTGGCTTTCTGTAGTTGAAGCAGCTCTCCCTCGCTCATCGATTTAACTGCATCAGAAACAATTTCAAGCATATCAAACCGGTTCTTTTCAACACTGATAAGCATTCCCTTTGACAAAAGGTAATCGCCGACCAGGACGGCTATTTTTGAGTTCCAGAGTGCATTAATTGATAGAGCCCCTCTTCTTTCGTGTGCATCATCAACCACATCATCATGTACAAGAGATGCTGTATGAAGCAGCTCAATGAATGTTGCTGCCTCATATGTTGGTTCTCCGATATTCCCGTTTAGTTTTGCTGTCAGGAAAACAAGCAAAGGCCTCATCTGCTTTCCTTTACGTCTTAAAATATAATTAAGTATGATATTAAGGAAGGGGATCTCACTGCGCATGGTTTTAGTGAAGTAGGCTTCAAACTGAGCCATCTCTTTTTCAACCGGTTTTTTTATTCTTGTGAGAAGAGGCATACAGAATTTATTTCGGCCAAAGATACTAAAATCAGCAGTTCGAATTTAACTAATGATTGATTTACTTTATATTATATGTCAACTTTCATCATATCAACATATTTATATATATTTGCACGACAAATGTTTATGTAATGGAGTTTAAAGAACTTAATCCGGAAAGTCTTGAAAAGGCCGCAAACATGCTCAGGGCGATTGCACATCCTGTAAGAATTTCAATTGTTGGCTGTCTTGAAGACGGGAATAAGAAAACCGTTACTGAAATTCACAAGCAGCTTGGTATTGAGCAATCAACAGCTTCTCATCATCTGGGGATACTTAAGGACAAAGGTGTACTTTCTTCAAAAAGAGAAGGAAAAAATACCTGGTATTTCCTAAAGCATGAAAACCTGAAAACAGTGTTGAATTGTGTTAGTGTCTGCTGTCAGGAATAAGAATCAGGAAAGATCCTTAAACATTCTCTTCTGAAAGAGAATTATTGATATTACACCACAGGTTATAGCTGAATCTGCGATATTGAATACAGGTCTGAAGAAGATAAAAGAGTTGCCTGCATTAATTGGAGACCAGTCGGGCCAGTAAGTGTTAATCACAGGGAAGTAGAACATATCAACCACCCTTCCGTGAAGAAATGAAGAATATCCACCTTCAGCCGGAAAGAGAGTGGCTACCTGATTATAGCTTTCATTGAATATCATCCCGTAAAAAGCGCTGTCAATTATGTTTCCGATTGCCCCTGCCATAATTGCACTTACGGCCAGGACAAGACCAAGGTTTGTTTTCTTTACGATCAGAGAATTAAGAAACCAGCCAATACCGAATATCGCAATTACCCTGAATATACTCAATATCAGCTTGCCTGGTTTCCCTCCCATTTCCATACCGAATGCCATTCCGTTGTTTTCAATGAAATGAAGCATTCCTCTGTTGCCGAAGAGATGAATCTCCTGACCGATCTCCATATGTGTCTTAACCCATATCTTCAGAATCTGATCGATGATCAGTATCAGGATAATAAACAGAACCGACTTTTTCCCTAATGACATCTTTTGCGCATTAAATATTGTGGCGCAAAATAGTAAAAATATGGATTATAGTTATTATTCTTTTCTGAAAAGCCTGAGCCTCACTGATAAAATCATTGTTACCGACAATAATATAAATAATCCGATATTCCCTGCCAGATAAGCATAATCATTAAGCGTGAGCAGGATAAATATAAATGCATAAAGAAAAACGAGAAGCCCGAATATCAGTATAACTGTTTTGGGTTTCTTCAGCAGGGCATTAAGAAATACTGAAATTAAGGTAATCGTAGATAATGCAGAAATAATATATGCCATATTAAACCCTATATGCTCACTCAGAGAATTAAGAAGAGAAAAGAATAGTACCAGCGCTAGTGCAACCAGGACATAGTGAAACACATGCAGGTTTTCACTTGTCGCCAATTCAGCAAAGATGAGAGCAAGGAATGTAAAAGCTATAAACAAAATGCCATACTTGGCACTTCGCAGAGACTTCTGATAATGATCAACCATAAGGACAAAATCAACACCGAAAGAGTCGTTTTCAGGATTGAATGATTTGCCGGTCCAGGATTGAGGGAAGTTGCGGTTAAGATTGGTTATTAACCATTTAGCATCAAATCCGGTTTCATTTATCGTTCTTTCTGCAGGAAGGAATTTTCCGTTAAATCCAGGCGAATTCCATGGCGATGCAATAGAAATCTCTGTTGTTTTTCCAAGAGGAGTGAATCCGAGACTTTCTGACCCGGAGATTGTTAGTTTTACTGAAAACGGGACCGATTGAACTTCTTTTGAAACATCAGCAGGGAATGTGATTCCTGACAAAAATAATTCGGAATCGTTTAATCCCGGTATGGCTTCTGTTTCTGAAATACCATCCTTAAGAATAACAGTGCCGGTTATCCCGCGATTGTCGCTGATGCCGATAGAATAATAGGCTTCATTCCAGAGTATTTCCTGATTCTCACCGGTATTTATTTCCGGAATTCTGAACAAGCCGGAAATATCCATATCTCCTGTATAAACAACTGCCTGGTATATGCTTCTGTGCCTTTTTTCAGTCTGAACATTTCCGGTAATTTTCAATTTTTCCGGCATAAGGTGGAAAATTGTTTTATACGGCTCTGTTTCTTTCTTAAGCGGGGTAACTTTCACAGGAATGTTTAGTACCGGACCTGAAATAATCTGTTTCCCGGCCCATTGGGTCGTTATCTCCTTCTTTACATCCTCAGAGGTTTTCTGCCTCTCCCTGATAATTTCTTTTATCATTTCCAGTGGTGCCAATAGAAATAATCCCAGAAATGCAAGCAGCATCATTTTGATTGTCAGGGATTGCTGCCACTTTTTGTTGTCGCTGATTTCGATCTTCATATTTTTCGGATTTAAAATTGTTTCACTTTGCACTGCAAAGTAATTATATAAAAAAATTATTGTGATTTAATGATTTCTTCAAGCGCCTTTAAATGAGCTCTGAAAAGGCTACTTCCCTTTTCTGTAATGGAGTAGCTTGTGTTTGGTTTCTTTCCTATAAATTGTTTGTTTACACGGAGAAGGTCATTTTCTTCCAGGGCCCTCAGATGACTTGCCAGATTGCCGTCTGTAACGCCAAGTGTCTCTTTCAGGCTGTTAAAGTCGTATGAATCATTTACAATCAGAATTGCCATGATTCCAAGCCTGACCCTGTTTTCAAAAAGTTTACTGATGCCGGAAATAATACTTTTCATCTTTCGTATTTTCTATACATGAAAAGTCCGTACCCAATATGAAGCAATCCGAATCCGAATGTCCAGAAAAGCAGCGGAGAGCCCTGAAAGATGCCAGCAAGTAATCCGGTAATAATTTCGGTTATACCCAAATAAAAGATCTCATCATATGTGAATTTACCGGCATTAACGAGTGCTAGTCCATAAAAGATCAGCATTGCAGGAACTATTAAAAGCCACTGATTCGCAGATAAAAGCAATAGGATAAAGAACCCTCCGGCAATTAGTGGTAAGAAAAGGTTAACGAGCATTCTTCTGGAAACGGGAGTCCAGACATTCAATTCTTTCTTTTTTGATTTTTTATATGAAAAGTAAAACGATCCGGCAAGTGCAAGAATGAGAACTGTTAATGCATCAGCTATAAGCAGTGTTTGCATTTTTCCTGATTCCTGAAGAGACAGGTCTATAAGTAAACCATCAATAATAGATGTCTTTGTGTTAAGAATGATAAAATGAGCTGCAACCCCTCCGGCAAGGGCTATGAGGCCGGCAAAGATACCCGACAGACCGCTTAATGAAAGAAAACGGGAAGACTCTTCCATCATCTTTTTGATGACTTTCAGATCGTCAGAATAGTTTGATTTATTATCCATTTTGATTAATTAAAAGTACTTTGAAGTGCAAAGTAAAGAATAATATTATTTAAATCAAAATGTTTTTAAATCATTCTCAGCAAAATGTAAAATGGGGTAAAAACAAAAATCCCGGCTCAGACCGGGATTTTATTTTATTTTTTATACTTAAGGACAAGTTACGTTCACTTTGTTTGCATCCCAGCAGTGCCAGTTTGTGTCTCCCAGGAAATAATCAACTGACTTAACCCTGCCATTTTTCAAAGTTGTATTCCATTCGACATCAACGTCAGAAAATTTAACTCCGTTGTAATAGTGAACTTTATAGTAAGCATTAAGAGTGTTGGATGTGAGGCCATATTCTATATAGCTTGTTTTAAGTGCATCTCCGTTCTTAACATATGTATAGGTAATTTTTCCGACAGTTGAGGCAGTTTTTGTCCAGTCGATCTGAAGAATAGGAGAAGGTACTGTAGAACTCTGATTAAGAATCCATTGTCCGCCTGTACCATCAAGTTTTGATGTTCCTTCAAACCACAGGAATTCCGCAAAGGCACCAGTTCCCTCTTTTGAAACATACATCTTCCATGCCACATCGCTGGTACGAATCTCCCCGGTTAGCCTTGCTTTATATGTTGAACCGGACACAGTTACATTATAACTCCATTGCCAGTTATTTTTAGAGAGATATGCAGGTGTTTGGTTTACTGCCAGCTGGAATGAAGTTACAGGAACAATGAGTGTAGTATTGACGACAATTCTCCAAACCGCAGCAACAGTGGCAGAGAACTCCCAGGCGCTGTTTTCGGTCCCTTTTACATCTCCTTTCTTCTGAAGCTGGAAATTGCTGAAATCAATTGTCATCGATTCTGCAGGAGGTAAAACGGGAGGATCTCCCTTATCCTTTTTACAACCGGCAAACAGGGCAGTTATCAGAATAAGGATTAAACCAAGAGATAGTAGCTTTTTCATATAATTGAAAGTTAGTATTAGTCTTATAACGATATTCGGAGATATAAATTATCCCGTTATTACAAAGATAGGAAGTCAAAAATGAATTTTCGCAATAATCGTTTTCTTTTCTTAATTCTTAAGGACAGATAAAGCTATAATCATAAACATAACAATGATACTGAATGAGTTGATCATTATAAAAGCACCCTTAATTTCCTGAGGACCTTTTTTGAAGAACAGCATTCTGTAAAAGGTTAAAATGAAAGCAGTATTAAGAATTAAAAATAAAATTATCAGGCTTCTGCTGATTGCATCTGAAAATATTCCGAAAGAGAAAAGAAGAAAGGTTGTTAGGATGACCCAGAAAAACGTAAGTTGTTTGATCTGTAATTCGTTAAGATAAGTTGATATTGAAGCAAATCCTGCTTTTTCATATTCCTTGCCATATTTTACCAGAATGAGCCAGAAATGAGGAAGCTGCCAGAGAAACATAAAAACAGAATAGACAATAATGTTAATATTACTGATGTTCCCTCCTGCAGAAGAGAAGCCAATTAGTGGAGGTACTGCTCCAACAATGGCTCCCGGGATTATTGAAAGAATACTCTTCTTTTTAAGATAAGTATACAGCAGATTATAGAGTAAAACATTTATTACTCCGAGGACAAAAGGGATTATTCCATTGATCAGAAGCAGAAGACAGCCGGCAATTAATAGGCCGGAACTGATCATTAGTGCGTTTTTTTCTGTTATCTTTTTTGACGGAATAGGTCTGTTTTTTGTCCTCTCCATTAATAAATCATATGCTCTTTCGGTATATTGGTTCAGTACCGCAGCCCCTGAGGCAAGAAAGAATACCCCGGAAGCAAGAAAAAACAGATGATGGTCAAATGAATTACTGTAAAGATAATAACCTGCTACAGATGAAAGAACTACAGCAAGTGAAAGCTTGTATTTAATAAGATCAAGAAAAGGTGCAAGATGTTTCTGCATGTCAATTTTCCTTATTTAAGGTTTTCAGATAATCAGTAATGATTTTAATATCCTCTTCCTTTAATATCTCCTTATATGATTTCATAAGGCCTTTTGAAAATCCTGTAACAATTTCAGAGTCAGGATCATAAATGGAAGTTTTTATATACTCTTCATTAGCTGTTACGGTTACCTGATCATTTCCTTTGGTTACAATCCTCTCACTTCCGTATAAACCTTTGAATGAAGGACCCACAAGCTTTGCCCCATCTAGGGAGTGGCACGCAATACACCCGGTGTTCCGGAGCAGCAGATAACCGTCGGGCTCTGCTACAACGGCTGTTGCCTTAAATTCAGTAAACCAATTGTCGTAATCTGCCTGTTCAAGGATCTTCGCTTTGGCCAGCATTGATGAGTGTAACAGGCCGCAATATTCAGTACAGAGGATTTCATATTCACCAACGAAAGTGGGAATAAACCAGAGGTAATTATCATAGCCAGGAATTACATCTTCCTTAACCCTGAATGCTGGAATAAAAAGGCTGTGATTCACATCTTCCGATTTAAGTGCAATCCTTACTGCCTTATTAACCGGAAGTACAAGATCTTTTGATTTCATTCCGTTACCATAATCAAATTCCCACTCCCACATTCTTCCAATGGCAGAAATGTTCATTGCGTCGGCCGGAACATTCCGCATAGGAGCAAAGCCTTTCCACCCATAGTAAAACATTACCATAACAAGAACTAGAGGTATGACAGTCCAGATTAACTCCAGCTTTAAACTTCCTGTAAACTGCATAGGTTCCTTCCCTTTCTTTCTTGAAAAGTGAATTACCGTAAATATCATGAAAGCAGTTATTCCAATTATGAAAATAAACGCGATCGTGAAGATCAATATGAAGGTATTGTCTACTCCCTCTGCCAGATTTGATGCTCCTGTAAACATAATTCGTCTTACCTTAAATAGTAGTCAATAAAAGTTATAATAATAACAAGTGCATATAAAACAAATACACCGAGAATCATCAGTTTAATAAAGAGACTTTCATGTTTGACATGCATGAAATTGTAGATTACAATACTAACTTTTACACTTGCTATTAGAAGAGCCAGTGCAACAGTAAATGCACCTATATGCCACCCGGTGGCGAGTACAGAAATTGATGTAAGAACAAGCAACGCAATCAATACAATCGCATTGGAGTTATAGCTTGAAATATGTGTTTCGTTGTGTTTCATAATTCGGGCTCATTATTATGTTATAAGATATAACAGAGGGAAGAGGAATATCCAGATCAGGTCGACAAGATGCCAGTATAGCCCGCTGTTTTCAAGATGCAGATAATGATCCTGGTTTACGTAACCCGATTTAATTTTGAAGAAATTGATTGTGAGCAGTATCATGCCGATGAGAACATGCACTGCGTGTAACCCGGTCATCATATAGTACAGTCCGAAGAATAGTAATTCTCCTCTTGGCAGGTTTTTAAGAACCTCTGAACCCGGAAAAAGCTGAAACTCAAACTTATGCGACCATTCAAAATATTTATTTATCATGAAGAGGGCGGCGAGTATAAGTGTCACAATTAACAGGAACATTGCCAGTTTCTTCTGGTTCTTCTGAACCGCTGTTATTGACATGGCAACGGTCATACTGCTGACAAGAAGGAAAACGGTATTGAGCGTCCCGATAAATGTATTTAGTTCGAGAGCTGCTGTGTGAAAGTCTTCAGAGTATTTTGCCCTGAAAACCGCATAAACAAGGAAAAGACCTCCGAACAGGAAGAGTTCGGTAAAAAGAAATATCCACATTCCCAGTTTTCCGGTATCGCTGTCAATGCGGGTGCTATGAGTTTCGTGAACAGTCATATATTTTAACTTGGTTTGTTTTCTGTGCTTTTCCCGAATACATATGGATCGGTGGTTATAACAGGTATCTCATCAAAATTCTCATGTGACGGAGGTGATGGTATCTGCCATTCAAGTGTAACTCCTTTCCACGGATTGGCAGGGGCTATTGCCCCCCTTTTTATATGATATACAAGGTTATACACCATCATAACCAGCCCGGTGAAAAGAACAAATGCTCCGATTGTTGAAAGCACATGACCAGTCTGGAACTGTGGCAGGTAATCAAAATACCTTCTTGGCATTCCCTGTATTCCTATTACAAACAGTGGGAAATAAAGCAGGTTGAAGCCAAAGAATACAACAGCCCATGCTATGTTTGCCCACCTGTTGCTGTACATTCGTCCGAACATCTTGGGATACCAGTAGTGGATTCCCGCAAAAAATGCAAACCCCATACCTCCGAATATGATGTAATGAAAATGAGCTACTACGAAAGCTGTATCATGAACCTGGACGTTTGCAGCTACAGCACCAAGTGTGAGCCCGGTAAAACCGCCGATCATAAAAAGGAAGATAAATGAAATGGCGTATAAAAGAGGCGGTTTAAGGTCAATTGAGCCCCCATACATTGTAGATACCCAGTTGAACACTTTTATTGCACTGGGGACGGCTACAATGAACGTAAGGAACGAGAAAAACCATCTTGAACCATAGCTGATGCCTGCAGTAAACATATGATGTCCCCAGACAAAGTATCCGACAAATGCAATTGCAAGACTCGAAATCAGAATAGCTGTATATCCGAAAACAGGTTTCTGACTAAAGGTTGGGAATATCTCGGTAACAATACCCATTCCCGGAAGAATCATAATATATACAGCCGGATGAGAATAGATCCAGAAAAGATGCTGAAACAAAACAGGATCGCCACCCAGAGCCGGATCAAAAAACCCGATTTTCAGAACCCTTTCGGCAATCACCATAAGTAGTGTTATTCCCACAATTGGTGTAGCAAGTACCTGAATCCATGCAGTAGCGTAAAGAGACCAGGGGAATAGCGGCATCCTGAACCATCCCATTCCCGGTGCGCGCATCCTGTGAATAGTAACAATAAAGTTCAATCCTGTCAGAATAGAAGAAAAGCCCAGGATAAACGCAGCAACCAGGGCATATATCACATTTGTTGAAGACTCAGCGCTGTAAGGCACATAAAAAGTCCAGCCTGTATCTGGTGCGCCTCCTCCGATAAACTGTGAAAGAACTCCAAAAATGGCTCCAATGAAAAACAGGTAAAAAGAAAATAGGTTTAGTTTGGGGAATGCAACATCTTTAGCCCCAATGAGGATCGGGAGGAAAAAGTTCCCGAATATTGCCGGCAGTGCTGGTATCACAATTACAAAAATCATTATGATTCCATGAATTGTGAACACTCCGTTGTAAGTCTGGGCATCCATAATTGTTTGTCCGGGAGCAATCAGCTCTATCCTCATCAAAACCCCGAGGATAGCTGCCACAAAGAAGAAAACAGTTATAGAGTAGAGATACAGCAACCCTATCTTTTTGTGATCTGTGGTAAGCAGCCATGAAAGTAATCCCTTGTATTTACCCTGATGATCGAGGTAACTAACGTGTGTTCCGGTTTCAGAATTGCTCATAATTGTCTGATTATCATTTTTTTCGTCTGTTAAAAAGAAGAATTACAAAAACGATTAGCGCTATAAATATTGTAATGCTTCCAATAATTCTTGTTATCTGTAAAGTGTAGGTTTTACTTCCGGGATTATACGCAAAACAATATTCAAGTACTTTATTGATAGTTGGCCTGGCCAGACCTTTCTGTGCCTCAACTATAGCCATCTTAACATCGAAAGGGAGAAACGAAAGACCATAAAGGTACCTGGTAATTTTCCCCTGGGGACTTAGAACCATAATCGCAGATGCATGGGCAAAATCAAGTCCCTGAGCTTTGTATTTGAAACCAAGAGCGTCTGTTATTGTGTTTATATTCTCCTGTATGCCTGTTAGATAGATCCAGTATTGCTGATTCTCCTTGCTTATTTTCTGCACAAAATTTACCTTTTTTTCCCTGGCTTTTTCTGGTGTGTCTTTTGTGTTGAAACTTATTGTAATTATCTGGTAATCTTTACCCAGGGTCATATCCAGCTTGCTGACCATATCAGAAACGCCATCCATCAGCGGGCTGCATAAGTTAGGGCAGTCGAAGTACACAAAGAGCATTATTGTTGGTTTGTCAATCAGCTGCCTCAGCGTTACGGTATCACTGTTTTCGTTCAAAAACCAGAGATCCATTGGAATAGTTTCTCCAAGATGTTCAACGATTCCGATTTCAACTGGTTTCCCGAGCAGGTCGCTTTTTACCATCTCCTGAGCGTTCAGGGTTCCTAAAAGGAGGATTGTAATAATCAGAGAAAATACTTTTTTCATATTTTTTATTTTGTCACAGGTTTTTCATCTTCTGCATATATACCGGCAATCATCAGCGATCCGCCCATAAGACTGATATCTTTTAGAAGCGCGATTAAGGTAGCTGTCTTGTCTGAATCAGTTATCAGGTGGGGAATATGAATAGTGATTATAAAGATAAACAGAAGGATTGCTAGTGTAATTGTTGATATTTTCACGAACTTTTTGGAGATTATGCTGATGCTTGTTGCAATAAGCATTATCCCGGTAAGAATAATTGTATATGCACCCAGAGGGATGAATGATGTGAGCATTCCCACATAGTAGTCCATCATAAGGAAATGGTTAATTCCGAAAATCGCAAAGGGTACTGCAAATAGGATTCTTCCAAGGGTTGTGATGTTTTTCATTTTTTATTTGTCTATGTTGTCCGGTGTTCAGTTAATCTATTCTTTCTTATCTGAAGAGACGATTTCGCCAACCAGATAAATATCCCTGAGTTTCATTAAGACCAGTAAAATGAAGCCCCATGCTATGAGTACTCCAAGGCCATAGGCGAGAATTATCCAGACGGGAGCTTTCCTTACATTGTTCCACATAGCCCTCTGCGCTACCAGGCTCACAGGTGTAACTTTTTGTCCGGCATTCAGCAGGGTATCTTTACCGGCACTGCCAAATACATCTTCATCTGTGAATCGGGCGCTTACAAGTACCATTCCTGCAGTATCTCCCTTAAGGTCCGCAGGAACCCTGAAGGTTGCAAGCCCTTCTTTGTCTGTTGTTTGTGGTTCGTCTACCGGGAGCATCCCGAATGTCCTTTTTACAAGCAGCTTAACTTCCGCATCAGCAACCGGTACACTTGATTTTTCAGAAGTTGCAGAAGCTTTAAGAATAATTGTGCTATCGGCAGGGTTGAATGAGACAAGTAATCCAATTACCGCACCAGGGTAGGCTGATGATGTTATGACCGGCATTACCTGTTGTTTATAGGCAGTATTGAAACTTCTAAGAAAAGAAACTACATTCCAGATTTCATTTGATGTCAGGACGCTTCTGAAAGACGGCATCTGACCACGCCCGACTGATACTTTATAGAAAATTTCCCCGTCGTTGTTTTTTTGAATCTTCTCCGTTGCCGGATCTCCTGGAGGGGGAACCAGCGGGAGATAATTTGCTTTTCCCGGGGTGCCATGACAGGACATGCAGTTTATGGAGTACAGTTTCTCTCCGGCTTTCCTTGTTTCATCATTGAATGGAAAGGTACTGAGTTTACCTTTCTTATCTGCCGGAACAATCCATTCCTGTGCGGAAAGCGTTGGAATAAGAAGCTGTATTAATAATAAACCGAAAAAATATCGCCTCATAAGTTTAATTATTATCTGTTTTGTCTATGTCAGATCCGGATTCATCTTCAGCAAGCTCCCAGATAGGAAGTATCGGAAACAATTTTGATAAAACCGTAACTATTATCAGAACAAGAATTATCGAAGCAAAAGTTACTGCTGTTTCAATTAGTGTTGGCTTATAGATAACCCACTCAACAGGAACATGCTGAACAGGAAGAAACGGATGACCCTGAGGGGGGACAACGATAATATATCTTTTAAGCCAGGCAGCAGCCAGAACAGCAATAGAAATAATAAGCATCGGGAACGGTTTTCGGAATCTTCTGAACAAAAGAAGAATCACAGGGATAACAAGTCCTAAAAGTTGTACTCCCCAGAACAGAGGTGCGTATTCACCGGCAAATAGTTCTTTGAGATGAATTGCATCAAGTGATTTCAGCTTATATCCGGGTACCATAAACTCATTCAGGTTGAAATAGAGATATACTATTGAGACCAGTACGAGTACCCGGCCTATTTTTTCAAAATGATCCTCAGTAAGATATTTCTGAAGCTTATAACTTACCCTGAAAAAATACATTGCAATAATTACTGCAGCCGTTCCTGAAACAAATGCTCCTGAAATAAAGTATGGGCCGAATATTGAGCTGTCCCAGCCCGGACGGGGAGTAACTGCAAAGAGCCACGAAGTGACGGTATGTATTGCAAAGGCAAGCGGAACAATGAGAATCAGAAGAACGCGCATTGCCTGCCTGAGAATTTCATATTGCTTCGGGTGGTGTATCCATTTTAAAGAGAGCAGTTCATATACTTTGATTAAAATACCGGGCCTCCCGTTAAGCCTTGTTTTTGCAATAGCCAGATCGGGAATAACAGGAAGAAACCAAAGAAGAAGGCTGACGAAAAAGTATGTCGTTACAACAGTTACGTCCCAGAGTATAGGCGACTGAACTCTCCCGAAAAGGAACACATACGGAAGCCTGTCGGGACGTCCCATGTCGGAAATGATAACTAATCCTGCGACAGCTGCGAACGCAACAGCAATAATTTCAGCTATACGGGCAATTGGTTTGACCCATTGTGCTCCCGAAAGACCAAGAACAGAACTGATAAGCATTCCAACCAGACTTGTTGCGACGAAAAAGACAAAGTTGGCTATATACATACCCCAGCTGGTAACATCGCGGAGCCCGGTTACTCCAAGTCCTTTCCTTAGCTGAATATAATATGCGAAAAGACAAGCAGCAAGTGCTAAAATAAGAAATCCCATCCAAAGAATAAATCCTTTGTTGAACCTTACATTTCTTAAGATATCAGAAGAGACTGTTTCAAGTCTTTCGCTGTAACCTTCAGATTTTATTTGAGATCCTGACATTTTGTAGGCCATTATGTTAATTCCTTATATTCCTGTTCTTCTCCCTTTTCAAAATCAAATATTCTGTTTTTTGGAGGAAGATAATAAACCCTTGGCTTTGTTCCAAGTTCTGCCATAAGCCTGTAGGCGCCATTCTTTTCAAGAAGCTCTTTCAGGTTAACGGTTTCCTTGGTTGTCCCGTTTGTAACTGCGTTTTCATTCTCATCACCAAAATAAAATACTCCGTTTGGACATGCAGATACACAATAAGGCAGTGCTCCTTCGCGCAGGCGGTCAGCACTGAAAAGACACTTTGAAATTGTTCCTTTTTTCTGAGGAACATTCAGTTCAATATCATATTCTTTGCCTTTATCAGCTTCTGCAGCAAGAGGTTCCTGCCAGTGAAACATACGTGCTGAATAAGGACAGGCTGCCATACAAAAACGGCAACCAATGCATCTTTCATTATCAATAAGCACAATGCCATCCTGCCTTTTAAATGTTGCATCAACAGGACAAACAGAAACACATGGAGGATTATCACAGTGCTGACATGGTTTTGGCATATGGTATGCAGGAGTGTTTACAGATTCCTGCATCTGAAGTGTATTTATGTGATATTCGTATGGCCTCAGATGGTGTGCACCCTGACATGCATTAACACATTTCCTTGCATTTCTGCACTTTGAAAGGTCAATTATCATGACCCACTTTTTCCCTTTTATTCCGTCTCTTCCTCTTAAGAGCAGGCGTTTCGGATCAGGTTTATAATCCTTCATCTGATCTTTTGGAATCAGAACAAGGCGATTATCTTCTGTTAATACCTTAACAGACTCACCGTCTGATTTGGCATGTTCATAACGATATCCTGAATAAATAGCAGCAGCTCCTGCAACAGATGCAGCACCTACTATTCCTACTTTCTTCAGAAAATCGCGACGTGATGATTCAAGTATCTCGTCTATTTTAGGATCTTCAGAACTTTTTTCCTTATCTTTTTTACTCATAAAATTCCTGTTGAAATAACGGAGACAAATATTATTTTTCGTTTACTCTTTTGTTATTTCCTCCTGTGGAGAAGGAATGAATTTTTTTACAGTATACCCGGAGCCGGTAATTGCTTCTTTTATTTTAATGGAATCAACCATTCCAGGATAATATTCTATTAATGCATTTCCTACAGTAAATGATGCTTTTACCGACTTTATTCCTTCGAGTTTAGAAACGTTTTTCTGAATCGTCTGTTCGCAACCCAGACAAGTCATTCCACCAATCGACACTTCTATAGCCTCTGCCTCCATCAGTTTTGTGTCTTTTTCTGTTTTTTTGCCACCCTCTTTACATGATGTAAAAGCCAGAACTAAGACAAAAAGAATAAATCCTGCTGTTAGGTTGTACTTCTTCATATTCAATAAATTTAATGTTAGGCGGTTACAGGTTAATAACTTTTATAAAAGTATGAAATTTTTCGCCATTTATCTTAAACGTGCCAAAAAACATACAGTTATGGCAAGATTATTAACTTTATATGAACAATCTGAGATTTCGGATGTTAAATGCATAAAACAATTATTATTATGAAAATCAGAAATTTGTTGAAGTCAGCCGGGTTGTTTTTAGCAGTGGCTTTTATTAGCCTGAATATAACTGCTTCCAATCCGGGCAGTTTGAAGTCTTCGGGGATTGAAGAATCTCCTGTTACAGAGTTTCCGGCATTACCATATGCTTATAATGCTCTGGAGCCTTATATTGACGCCAGGACAATGGAAATACATTATGACAAGCATCACCGCGCATATTTTACAAATTTTGTCAATGCAATAAAGGGCACTCCTCTCGAATCGATGACGTTGTCAGATATTTTTGCATCCATGTCGAAACAATCTGATGCTGTCAGGAATAATGGCGGCGGATTTTATAATCATGTCTTTTTCTGGAACAGTATGGGAACCGGATCAACAGCTCCATCGGCTGAACTTACAGCTGCAATAAACAAAGCATTTGGATCTTTTGATAAATTCAAAGAAGTATTCAATACAGCAGCAAAAACACGTTTTGGCAGCGGTTGGGCCTGGTTATATGTAAATGCCGATAAAAATCTTGCTGTTGGCAGCACTCCATATCAGGACAATCCTTTGATGGATAATGCAACTGTTAAAGGAACCCCCCTTCTGGCTCTTGATGTATGGGAACATGCATATTATCTCAAGTATCAGAACCGCAGACCGGAATACATTGATGCATTCTGGAATGTTGTAAACTGGAATGAAGTGAATAAGAGATTTGCTGAGGCAGGAAAATAGTATCTGCATCACCATTTAACCCCCTCGGCCTTCGGCCTCTCCCCCTGAGAGGGGGAGGGATTTCCGGATGTTATAGAAATTCGATTAATTGCAGGAATTTTCTCCCCTTCCAGGGGAGATGCCCGGAGGGCAGAGGGGTGTCTTTAAGTATATAAAAACCTCTTAATCTTCAATGTAGCCGTTTTCTGAAATGGCATAGGCTGGAGAATTATTTTCTGGATCTGGCTGAATTTATTTACCTGCGAATTGACGTATTCTTTAAGTTCTGCAAGTAATTCCTCTTTCTTTTCCTCAAACTTTTCAGTCATGTCATCTTTCATGTGCTGGTACTTTTTCTCTAACTCCTCCATGTTTATATGAACCATTGCCACCAGCTTTCCTTTTTGCTGGACAACCAGAGACTCAACAACAAACTTGAAATTGTTTATAATTGACTCTATTTCTTCAGGATATATATTCTCTCCGCTTGAGCTTAATATCATATTCTTAAGTCTGCCTTTGATGTAAAGGTTCTCGTTTTTGTCAAGCGTTCCAAGGTCGCCTGTTTTAAACCAGCCATCAGGGGTGAGAACCTCTCTTGTCATTTCCGGCTCCTTATAATAGCCCTTCATTACGTTCGGACCTTTTACCCAGATCTCACCTTCCCCGGTTTTTTTGTCAGGATTATTTATTATCAGGTCAATTCCTTCTATTTTCGGTCCTGTTGACTCAAAAACTGATTTACTCGGATTCGCGCCTGCGAGCAAAGGAGCGGTTTCAGTAAGTCCATAACCAATAGCATAAGGGAATTTTGCTTCGATAAGAAACTTTTCTACAGCCCTGTTAAGCTTAGCGCCTCCTATTCCGTAAAACTTCAAATGTCCGCCAAACGTTTTATAAAGTTTTTTACCGGCAGCTTCATTCAGTTTCTTCCTGAAAAGGGGAACTTTATAGAGTAGTCGGAGAATAAGCTTGTCCCTGAAAGTTGGCATTATCTTATTGAAGTAAATCTTTTCCATTATAAGCGGGACAGTAAGCATAACGGTAGGTTTAACTTCTTCCATAGCAGGTATAAGAACAGCAGGTGTCGGAGGTTTTCTGAGATAATAAACACAGCAGCCACACAGCATTGGCAGTATTAAGCCAAGAGTATTCTCATACGTATGCGATAACGGGAGAACAGATAAAAACTTGTCATTTTCATCCATTGGCTGTATAACTTTGCCTTTAAGGGCATTGAATGTAATGTTCTTGTGTGTAAGCATCACACCCTTTGAACGGCCCGTTGTACCTGATGTGTAGATAATTGACGCAAGATCTTCTTCTTTAACATCATATTTTCCTGTTGGAACAGCAGCAAGATCAAAAACACCGGATCCCTTTTCAGAGAAGAGAAGCGAAAAATCCTCAACAAGTATACCTGTTCTAAGTTCATCCGACTTAAATCCTTCAATTCTGGTCAGAAGAGAAGTTGAAATGAAAATAGCTTTTGCTCCCGAGTGTTCCAGAACATTTCCCACCTCGGTTGCTGAAAAATCGGGCAGAATAGGAACGATTACTGCTCCCATGAAAGTAACAGAAAAAAATGCAACGGCCCAGTTTGGCATATTGGCGCTAAGTAGCGCCACCTTATCCCCCGGACGAATCCCATTCTTCTCAAGAAATGCAATTAAAGCCAGAACTTCTGTATTAACTCTTTCGTAGCTTTTGGGCTCTTCTCCAACAAATGCATAGGCATTCTGCTTCCCGAACTTTCTCAATGTTTCATTGAACATTGCAGGAAAAGTCATCCTGATACTAGTTTCTTCCATATGCCCTATTATTAAGCAAATTATGAAATGCAAAGGTACGACTTTATTGTTTTGCATCGATTAATAATGATATAAATAACGTTAAACAGATAAAAGCAGGTGTAAACTTTAAACCTTTATCGTTCTGAATGGTTAATTTTGTAACCAATTAAATTACAAAACAATTATGGCTTCAATAATACGGGTAACCAAAGAGTTTCCATTTGAAATGGCTCATGTCCTCTGGAATTATGACGGGCCCTGCAGAAACGTTCATGGCCATTCATATCGACTTTTTGTGACAATCGCCGGGACTCCGATTGATAATCCTGAAAACCCGAAGAATGGGATGGTAATGGATTTTTCCGATCTCAAAAGTATAGTGAAAAAGGAGATTGTCAGTGTTTTCGATCACGCAGTGGTTGTTAGCAGCCGGTATGAAAAGGAGAAAAGAGACATGTTTACAAAATTATTCGGCAATACCGTTCTGGTCGATTATCAGCCTACCTGTGAAAACCTGGTTGCTGATTTTGCAGAAAAAATTTCCAGCCATTTACCGGAAGGGATTGCACTCCATAGTCTTAAACTTTATGAAACAGCCACTTCATTTGCTGAATGGTTTGCCAGTGATAATGAACGCCCCCCATCCCCCCTAAAGGGGGGCTAAATCCACACAGATATGTGAAATTCAGATAATTGCAGTAATAAACCCCCCTTTAGGGGGGCAGGGGGGCAAAATAAAAAGTAATTTGAAACTACTCAATAAATATGACAGATAACCAATCAAAAAAGCTATTCCTTTTAGATGCATATGCATTGATTTTCAGAGCTTACTATGCGTTTATTAAAAACCCGAGAGTAACTTCAAAAGGACTCAATACTTCTGCAATTTTTGGATTCTTGCTAACTCTTGAGGAAGTTCTTCAAAAACAGAAGCCGACTCACATAGCTGTCGTTTTCGATACTCCGACGCCAACATTCAGACATGTAATGTTTAAGGATTATAAGGCACATCGCGATGAGACCCCGGAGGACATCAAGAAAGCTGTGCCGTATATAAAAAGACTTATTGAGGCTTATAAAATACCTGTAATTGACTTTCCGGGATATGAAGCCGACGATGTAATAGGAACTCTTGCCAGACTGGCTTCTGACAGAGGGTTTACAACATTTATGATGACCCCTGATAAGGATTATGCGCAGCTTGTTTCAGGGAATGTATTTATGATGAAACCCTCAAGAAGCGGGAATGAATCCATTCTCTGGGGGGTTGACGATATTAAGCGCGAATTCTGTGTAGAGCGTCCGGAACAGGTAATTGATGTCCTTGCTCTAATGGGTGATACTGCCGATAATATCCCCGGCGCTCCCGGAGTGGGACCCAAAACAGCAATGAAACTGATTTCAGAATATGGAAGCGTTGAAGAACTGTTTAAGAATACTTCTAAACTTAAAGGTAAACTAAAAGAGATAATTGAGAATAACATAGAACAGATAGAATTCTCAAAAAAACTTGTTACTATTGAACAGTTTGTCCCGGTTGAATTCGATGAAAAGGCACTTATTAAAGAGGTTCCCGATGCAGATAAACTGAAGGAGCTTTTTGAAGAGCTTGAATTCAAAACAGTTGCCACCAGAATTCTTGCAGAGATCGATAAATCCGAGAAACCGCGGGTTACTCAGACAGTCTCTTCTTCACCTAAAGATTCAACCCAGGGATCTCTTTTCGATGAAGAGCCAACTTCTGTCGCTGTGGCAAAAACATCCATTGAAGACATATCCCACAACTATACTGTTATCGCGAATGAATCTGAACTTAAGAATTTTGTCAGGCAGGTTTCAGGCCTGAAAGAGTTCTGCTTTGATTCTGAGACCACAAGCATAAATGCCCTTGATGCTGAATTGGTGGCACTTTCATTCTCATGGGAGAAAAGTACTGGTTATCTTGTTCATTTCCCTGAATCACAAGTGGAGACAAAAACAATTCTGGAAATACTCAGACCAGTTTTTGAAAATCCGGATATTCGAAAAATAGGGCAGAACATGAAATTTGATATTCAGGTTCTTGCTAACTATGGAATAGAGGTAACGGGTCCGCTTTTTGATACAATGATAGCCCATTACCTGCTTGAGCCCGACATGAGGCATAATATGAACCTGTTGTCTGAAACATATCTTTCGTACAGCCCGGTTCATATAGAGTCGCTTATCGGAGATAAAGGCAATAATCAGAAAAATATGCGGTCGGTACCACTCGATAAACTAAAGGAGTACGCCGTGGAAGATGCTGATGTTACCTATCAGCTAAAAAATGTCTTTGAACCTAGAATAATTAAAGAGGGACTGGGAGACCTTTCCGGCAATATTGAGATGCCTCTTATCAGGGTTCTGGCAACTATGGAAAGGCATGGAGTCAGGTTAGATCTTGAGGATCTTAAATCAATTACTGTTAACCTTCGTGATGATATTATTTCACTTGAAAAGGAGATCTATTCCCTTGCCGGGACAGAATTTAATATTTCTTCACCAAAGCAATTGGGCGATATACTTTTTGTAAGGCTTAAGCTCGATGATAATGCAAAGGTCACAAAGACAAGGCAGTTTATTACAAATGAAGAAATCCTGCAGCGACTTGTACACAAACATCCTATTGTTGATAAAGTACTGGAATACAGGGGGCTCAGGAAACTGTTGTCGACATATGTTGAGGCACTGCCTCTGCTTGTGGATAAAAATACAGGACGGATTCATACTTCATATAATCAAGCCGTTGCCTCAACAGGCAGGCTAAGTTCAAATAATCCGAACCTGCAGAATATCCCGGTAAGAGATGCAAGGGGCAGAGAGATAAGGAAAGCATTTGTTCCGGAGCCGGGACATATTTTTCTTTCAGCCGACTATTCTCAGATCGAACTGAGGTTAATGGCACATCTGAGCAAGGACGAAGGAATGATTGCTGATTTTCTGTCAGGAAATGATATACATGCAGCTACAGCATCAAAAATATTCGGAGTTGAAATCAAAGATGTAACAAGGGAGATGCGCAGCCGTGCGAAAACCGCAAACTTTGGCATAATTTACGGAATTTCCTCTTACGGTCTTTCCGAAAGACTTACGATAGGAAGGAAGGAAGCAAAAGACCTTATCGATGGATATTTCAGTTCTTATCCGGGAGTAAAATTATACATGGATGAGAGTATTAAGAAAGCGAGGGATCTGGGTTATGTTACAACAATGTTTGGAAGAAAGCGTTATTTGCCGGATATCCATTCGAGAAATCAGGTGGTGAGAGGAAATGCTGAACGAAATGCAATTAATGCACCTATCCAGGGTTCTGCAGCTGATATAATAAAAATTGCCATGGTGAAGATCGATGAACGGCTGAAATCGGAAAAATTCAATTCAAGAATGTTACTTCAGGTACATGATGAACTTATTTTTGAGGTAGAGAAAGAAGAACTTGATAAACTCAGGGATATGGTGATTTTTGAAATGTCTAATGCTGCTTCCCTTGATGTTCCGCTTAAAGTAGACTGGGGAACAGGGAATAACTGGTTTGAGGCACATTGAAAGGCGTAAATAATAGCCCCCCAACCCCCCTTTAGGGGGGCAGGGGAGCAAAAAACATTAAAATGGTAGTTAAAGTATTGTTTTTCGGTGTATTAGCAGAAGTCACAGGAACTAATTGCAGACACTATAGTGAGGTAAAGTCACTTTCTGATTTGAGGAGGCTGATTAATGACGAATTTCCTGAGATAGTTCATTATGATTTTCTTATTTCAGTTAACAATGAGCTGATTGATAACGAGCCGGCACTTAACGATGGTGATGAGGTGGCTTTTATGCCTCCGTTTGCAGGAGGATGAGAATCACAAAATATATTCTGAATATCTATGGTTAAAAATTATCTTGTAGAGGGCCCGGTTACAATAAAAGAAATATCCGTTTCTCTTGAAAGCATTGGGAATAAACAAGGTGCCGGAGGGCATTCTGTTTTTATGGGTCAGGTCAGGGCAGACATCATTGAAGGCAAGTCAGTAAAGGCTATTCAGTACTCGGCGTATGATACTATGGTAAAAGCTGAGGCAGATAAGATTGTGAAAGAAATATTATCAGAGTTTTCAGATGCACAATCAGTTGATATTATCCATTCAACAGGAACTGTTAATGCCGGAGAACTGTCTTTGTTTGTTCTGGTATCTGCAGGCCACAGGCAACAGGCTATTAAAGCATGTGCAAAAACAGTGGAAATGATAAAAGAGAGACTCCCGGTCTGGAAAAAAGAAATCTTTGAAGATGATTCTCATATCTGGAGACAAAACCATTGAAATTAAACAGGTTCCTGATTTTTTCTTGTTCCCTGAATATTAGTTTTTGCCATATCCGCTTCATTCTTTCTGGTAATAAGAATCGATCCTGATGTGCCTTTAAGAATTGAAGTATATTTCTCTTTATTGTTCAGTATGTCAAGTGCTTTTAATACCTGTTCATCTTTCTTAATTGTCCAGGCAATAGCCCCGTCCTCATAGAAATATCTGCTTATAATCTCATCTTCTATAAGATCAGTTATCTCACTTCTGAAGGTAACAAGATCCTCGTCAATACTATGGGCCAGATCCTTTTCAAGTTCATTGAACAGATCTTTGTGTAAATCATAGTACTTCTCTTTCTTTGCGGTTGAAACCAGTTCATTAAAGGAATCCTCGGTAGCTGTTTTATAGCTGAAGTTGCGTTTTTGAAGCATTGCTTTAAAATCAGTGTAGTCTTTATCTGAAAAAGAGAATTGATCCGGAGATTTTATTTCGGGATGTGACCAGTAATACTGAGTTGCAAAATCAAAAATATAATTTCTCATGTATAGCTCTGATGATACCTGGCTTAGCTGTTCCGGCAGAACCTCTACATCAGGAGAAATCCCTCCCCCGTCTTTTACTACCCTTCCGTTTCTTGTTTTGAACTCAGATATCAGTGAATCAGGTATTATTCCAACACTTCCGTCTTCATTGGGATGAGAGAAGTCACGGGCCTGAATGCATCTGCCGCTCGGAATATAATATTTTGCAGTGGTTACCTTAAGCTGGGTGTTATAGCTTAGCGGACGGGTAATCTGTACCAGGCCCTTTCCGTAGGATCTTTGTCCGACAATGATTCCTCTGTCAAGATCCTGTATAGCACCTGCAACAATTTCTGATGCTGAAGCAGAACTTCTGTTTATGATTACAGCAAGAGGTATTTTTTCATCAAGGGCAGCTTTCGTTGTCTTGAATACTTCATCAAAATTTTTGACCTTCCCTTTTGTTGACACAACTTCATTTCCTGGTCCGACAAATAGGTTAACAATTTCGACAGCTTCAGTAAGCAGCCCTCCCGGATTTCCTCTGAGGTCCAGTATAATCTGCTGGGGATTGTTGGTTTTTAGGGAATTAAATGCAGATTTTACATCTTCAATACAGTCCTGGGTAAAGTTTGTAAAACGGATATACCCTGTTTTTGAATCAAGCATTCCAAAATAGGGGACAGGCGGAATAATGATTTTTTCTCTTTTCAGGGAATAATCAAACTCCTTTCCTTCCCTTTCTATTGTGAGTGTAATTGGAGTACCTGGATTTCCTTTAAGCTTATCGCTTACCCTGTCTGTTGAAAATCCTTTCAGAGAAACGCCATCTACTTTTTTCAATATATCACCTGCTTTAATCCCTGCCAGATCAGCCGGGAAACCTTTATAGATTTCACTTATTACAACATAGTCGCCTCCCCCTCTTACAAGCGAACCAATTCCTCCGTATTTTCCGGTTGTCATAAATGTGAACTCATCAACATCAGATTCGGGGTAATAAACGGTATAGGGATCAAGAGTTTTAAGCATATTGTCAATACCTGCTTTGACTGTTTTGTCAGGGTCTATTTCATCAACATAGAAAGTATTTATTTCCCTGAAAAGAGTGAAAAAAATATCAAGGTTTTTCGCAATGCGAAAATCTCTTGTCTCCTGACTAATAAGAAAGCCGGTGCTTAATCCGGTGATAAGAATGAGCGACACAGCTATGATTAATTTGCCGGAATGTATCTTTTTCATGACTAAAATGTCTTTGTTTTCGGGACGAAATTATAAAGAAAAATGGTTAACTGGATTGAGAAACAAACAATTAAAAGAACTTTAACATTTGGGAAAGTCTGAAGACCGTAGTCCGGAGTCCGGAGTTTGAAGAATGCAGATATCTCATACTTCGGTCTTCGGTCTTCGGTCTTCGGTCTTTTGACTTAATTCAATGAGTTTAGTTATCACATCATCGATTGCTTTTTCAACAACCGGATATTCAGGAACTTTACTGCCTCTCAAAATAATAACAAAAACCAGTTTTTTTTTGTTTGCGCTCAGGTGTTCGTATAGTACATGTTTGTTTTTCCGGTACGCTTCCCTCATCCTGCGTTTGATAAGATTTCTGGTGACAGCAAGTTTAAAGCCTCTTTTTGAAACACTCATGGCTACCTGGGCCGGGGCAGGCAAATCTCCAGAAGCGTTATTCCAGACAACCTTAAAAAGAGAATTATAAAAAATGTTTCCGGTTTCAAAAAGAGTGTTGATGACTTTAAAACTGCAAAGTCTTTCTGATTTACCGAACGTCTCCCTGGTGATATTCATAACAGAACTACTTATCCTGATATTCTTACCGGATGACTTTTAAGGAGCTTAAGGGTAAGCAGGTATGGAATAATTATCTTAAATTTTTGTTGTGTTCTTTAAGAAAGTCATCAAGCGCCATTGTCATAGACGGTGCTTTGGGATTGGGAGCATTTATATCGAGCCTCAGACCCTCGCTCTCAACAGCTGATGCTGTTGTTGGCCCGAAAGCTGCAATTTTAATTTCCCCCTGTACAAATCCGGGAAAATTTTCTTTCAGCGATTTAATTCCGGAAGGGCTGTAAAAAACGAGGATGTCATAATCAAATTCCTTCTCTTTTGAAAAGTCGGTACTTATTGTTTTGTAAAGAGTTCCGATAGTATACTTTATGCTGTTTTTGTCAAGTAAATCGGGAATTTCAGCATTGTGCGGCTCAGAAAGAGGAACAAAGAAATTGTCCTCCCGGTGTTTAACAATAACATCAATCAGATCCTGAAATTTTGCTTTCCCGTGGAAAATTTTTCTCTTCCTGTAAACTATATATTTCTGAAGATAAAAGGCAACATTTTCCGTAATACAAAAGTATTTCATTGTATCAGGAACAACTGCCCTAAGTTCATTGCATATTCTGAAGAAATGATCTATCCCGGTTTTGCTTGTAAAAATAACCGCTGTAAAATCAAGAATGTTGATTTTTTGCTGCCGGAAATCTTTAGAAGATATTCCTTCAACTTCAACAAAGGGTTTGAATTCTACTTTTAAATTATACTTTCTTGCCAGTTCGAAATATGGGGATTTCGGATTAAGAGGTTCTGGCTGCGATACTAAAATCTTCTTTATTTTCAACTCTTTACAGTTTAAATTCTACCAACTAAGTAACACTCGCCAATCTATACTAAGCCTGCAAAATATTTCACCGATATAACAACAGGCAGGATTTCCAGCGCACAAAGGTATAAAATCAAATAGAAAATTGAAATATTCCTCTTTATAAAAATTATCAGGAGCCTCAGAATACGCACCAAATACATTAAACCAAGGATAAAAATACCTGAAAATATATATACTTCAGCAGGGAAAATGCTGGTATATAAAAGAAGAATTACAATTATAAAGATGATTACGCCCCCGTATCTGTAAGACTGGTAAATACCAACAAGATACTCATGAAATTCTTCTCTTTTCCCGCTGATATTTCCGGTGATATAACATGTAATATGTCTTAGCGTAATTGCCAGAATAATAACTCCGGTCAGGATCAGCCATACCAATATTCCCGTAATCCCGGAAGGGATAATGTCCCTGATATCTGCGATGCAATATGCGAACATACTGATACTCAGGAAGGAAACCAGGTTTAAAATTGTTGACTGCCAGTGAAATATCCCGCCGATGTCTCTTGACCCCGGATCGTTTATTCCCCTGAAAAGAAAAAATCTTGATAATTCAGGAAGAAGATTTTTTGAAGTGTTTCTCAGAAGGGAGTACAAAAATGCTCCGAGAAGGATTACCAGAATAAGCCAATCCTCATCAATCGTTTTACGCGGGAGTTCTTCCCCGGATCTGAGATGTTTGACAAGAGCGGCTTTGGCCTCAGCTTCTGATTTTTTATTTTTTTCGATGAAGACAAGAGGAAATCCCTTCACGTTATCCGTTGTAATTGTTGTAATTACATTGGCGGAATCATAGAAAGTTACATTTGCAACAGGATTAGGCCTGCACAGGTTAATAGTATCCGGCTGAATGTCCGGATAAGAAATTATCATCATCTTCTGAATTCAAAATACAAAAGTAATGATAAATGAATCAGAAATGGATGCTGGGGCACCCTGATATTTCTGAAAGAATGTTATTTGCAAGCCTGCTGGCCCCGATCCTGAACATTGAATTGTTGAGCCAGTCTTCTCCAAGGAACTGTGAAACAATCTGATAGTATTGAATAGCATCAGCTGGTGTTACAATTCCTCCCGCAGCCTTGAATCCTACCCTGATCCCTGTCTCGGCATAGAAATCGGAAATTGCATGACACATTACAAATGCAGCTTCAGGAGTTGCAGAAACTGTTGTTTTGCCGGTGGAGGTCTTGATGAAGTCAGCACCTGCATCCATAGAAATCATTGATGCTCTGAAGATGAGATCATAATCAACCAGAAGGCCTGATTCAACGATAACTTTTAATATTTTATCTCCGATTGCAGCCTTTATTTCCCTTATCTCATCGGCAACCTGCGCAAAGTCATTTCCGACAAAAGCACCAACGGGAATAACTATGTCTATTTCATCAGCTCCGGCCTCAATTGCAAGTTTGCATTCAGTAACTTTTATGCTTCGGAATGTCTGAGAGGAAGGAAACCCGCCCGCAACAGAAACTATTTTTACGTTTTTAGCTTTCAGTTTTTCTTTTACAACTGATACAAAGTTCGGGTAAACACAAATGGCTGCAACATTCGGGATATTTGAAAAACGGCCGGAAAAACTGTTTACTTTTCCGGTGAAGTGGATAATCTGACTCCTGTTGTCTGTAGTATTTAGGCTTGTAAGATCTATCATGTTCAAAAGACTCATCAGCAGATGTTTATCAGGAGTAGCTTTAGCAGACTCAGATACTTTCTTCAAGCCCTTTTTAATTTCCGATTCAGAAGGGCATTTATTGATCAGTTTTTGATATAATTTTGTCATAAACTAATAGTTATGTTAAACTAAAATTAATGCACTATGAAAAAAAAGAACGGTGTCAATATAATGCTTTTTGTTTTCATAATTAATTTAATTTTCATTTTAAGTTGTTCAGATACTCCTAAAAAACCCATTCAGGGGATCCTGCTGCAAACCGACCGTGATTTCTCTGCGATGTCTGTTAATGAAGGCATGTTTAAGGCATTCCTTTTCTATATCGCAGAAGATGGCGTTATGCTTAGGGATAATTCTTATCCTGCAAAGGGGAAAGAGACTTTGGCTAAAAGGTTTGAAGGGAAGACTGATACCACATTTGTTTTAAGCTGGGAGCCTCTTTATGAAAAGATTTCAGAAAGCGGAGACCTGGGTTATACCTATGGGCTGCATACAAATACAGATAAATTGACTGGAGAAATTACCAGGGGTACATATGTAACAATCTGGCTTAAGCAGCCGGATGGCAGCTGGAAATTTGTACTGGATACCGGAACACAGGGATTGCCTTAATGGATTTCTTCTTTGTTACTGAGCTTTTTATTTCTGGCAAGGGATGCAAAAATCCCAAACACAGACAATACTGAGAATATCATAAATCCGGTTCTCATGGCAGAGATTAGTCCGGGATAAGTAGCCGGACTAATGGGCTGTTTTCCAATATACAAGGAAATCAGCATCATTGCTATACCCATACTCATCATCTGGCCAACCATCCTCATTGTTCCAACCACCCCTGAAGCGACTCCCAGATGGCGTTTTTCAACAGAACTCATAATAGCATTTGAATTAGGCGAAGAGAAAAGGCCAAACCCGATTCCCATAAGTATAAGCAGCAAGACAACTGCATATGTCGGGGTTGTTTGCCTGAAAAAGCAGAGTAAAATCAGTCCGGCCGCCGTTATTCCCATACCGGTTGAAGCAATTACACCAGGATTCTTTCTGTCAGAGAGTTTCCCTGCAACAGGCGATAACAAGGTCATAGCAATTGGCTGTGATATCATAATTAGTCCGGCAGTACGCGCATCAAATCCTTTTAAGTATTGAAGGTAAAGGCTTATGAAAAATCCTATTGCACTGGTAGCTGAATAATTAATCAGGGCTGCAATGCCTGAGAATGCAAAGACCCTGTTTCTCAAAATGAGTCTGATATCGAAAACAGGATTACTGATATTTTTTTCAAAAAGAACAAATAGAATTGCCGTTAATAACCCGGCTGCCAGACAGATCCACCCCAGCGTTGACGGCAATCTTGAAAAACCATACATAAAAGATGCAAGTGCAATACCATAAATAACAGAACCTCTCCAGTCAAATTTCTCTCCCGCCGATTCTGCCCATTCTGTTTTTATTTTCATTTTTATCAGAATCAGTGAAATGATTCCAAACGGGACAAGAAAAGCAAAAATACTTCTCCATCCGAAATACTGGGTTAGCAAACCCCCTATTACAGGGCCCAGTGAGAGACCAAGGTAAACTGCGGTAATATTTATTCCCATTGCTCTTCCTCTTTCTCCGGGCTGATATACAGAAGTAATTATTGCCAGACTGGTTCCAAAGATCATTGCGCTTGCCAGTCCCTGAAAAATCCTTAAAACAATCAGGTAGGCAATACTCTGAGAAAAAATGATCAGAAAAGTTGAAATTGTGAATAGAAGGATGCCGGTTGAAAACACTTTTTTTCTTCCGATTATATCAGCAAGTCTTCCGAAAGGAAGTAAAAAAATGGCCGATGAAAGGATGAAGCTGCTTATTACCCAACCAAGACCAATTGCAGTGGCATTAAGGTCTTTACCGATTGAAGGCAGTGCAAGATTGACTGCTGAACCAAGAAACGGTGTAAGAAATGCAGCAAATGTTGCTACAAAAAGAACGGTCTTTTTTGAAGTACTCTGTTCATCTTTTATCGAATGCATCCTGATTATTTAATTAGTTTATTATTAGTTTTTAACCACGGAGACACGAAGAACACGGAGATTCACGGAGTCCCAATTCCATTTTGAGTCATTGCGAGAAGGGACGACGAAGCAACCCCTCTCACTTCATACCTCACACCTCGTCATTCTTTCTCCTTCGTATCAATAATAATAGTAACAGGTCCGTCATTAATAAGTTCCACCTGCATCATTGCTCCGAACTCGCCTGTTGCTGTTTCTTTCCCAAGTAACCCTGATATTCTGGCAATGAAACTGTTATATAATGGTATAGCGATTTCCGGTGGTGCTGCACGTATATAGGAAGGCCTGTTCCCTTTCTTTGTTTTTGCATGAAGGGTAAATTGACTTACAACAAGTATTTCCCCACCGGTATCAAGAAGGGAAAGGTTCATTACTCCATGGCTGTCGTCGAAAACTCTTAACTGAACTATTTTATTACACAGCCATTCTGAATCCGCTTCATTATCAGATTCTTCGATCCCGATAAGGATGAGCAATCCTCTTCCTATTCTTGATTTTATCTTCCCCTGTATCGTTACCGAAGCCTGGCTTACACGTTGAATTACAACTCTCACAGGAATCATTTTTTAGGTGTTCAAATATAAGTTATATTTGCGCAATTTACATTTGCTCAATGGACTATTTCACAATTCTCGCAATTGCTCTGGGCTTATCTTTCGACACCTTTGCTGTGTCTCTATCTGTCGGAGTAGTACGTACCCGCATTATCTTTAAACAGGCAACAAGGGTTGCTATTGTATTTGCCTTATTTCAGGGGGGACTTACTGTTGCCGGTTATTTTCTGGGATCAATTATTTCCAGTGCCCTGAAAGCGATGGATCATTGGGTTGCTCTTGCTTTGCTTGCTTTCCTTGGTTTAAAAATGATTTATGAAGGATTTAAGAAACCAGGTGATGACGATACAAAAGATTTCAGCAGCACACTTGTTCTGCTTACTCTGGCACTGGGTACCAGTATTGATGCATTTGCCGTCGGTATCAGTTTCGCTCTGCTTGATGTAAAAATCTGGGAAGCCGGCATTCTTATAGGAGCAGTAACCTTCCTTGCCTCAATGACCGCGATCCGAATCGGGAAATCAGCCGGAGAGCGCCTCGGAAATAAAGTCGAAATTATAGGCGGACTGATCTTAATAGGTATTGGATTGAAGATCTTTCTGGAACATATGCTTACCTGATATAGCATCTCCCTTAATCATTAACATAGAATTAAGTGTGTTCAGTACACTTAATTTTTTTGTTACACAGAGAAACACTGAGGAGACACAGAGAACCACAGAGCAAATCAAATCAAATCTCTGTGTAGCTCTGTGATTCCTCTGTGACTCTCTGTGATAGTTCTTCAGTGTTTTTCTTATTCAGAAAGGAATCATCCTTCTCTTTCTTTTATCAAAGACAGCCATTTCGGTGAAACCGACATATCTCAGCAGATCATATGCCTCATCAAAGTATTGCCCGACCCGAGCAGGCATGTGGGCATCAGAATTAACACAAACTGGCACGTTTTCTTCGTGGAAAATATGCAGGAATTTTCTGTCGGGATAGAAATCGGCCAGCGGTCTGTTCCTTCCGTTTGTATTTAGTTCAAATGCTACATTATGGGTTTTCATTGTTTTTGCGAGCTTCCTGTAAAGAGGCTCCATGTCGGACGCTGGCTTATAGCCGTATATCCTTATTAAATCGCAATGTCCGATAATATCAAAAACGCCTGAGCCAGCGGCTGCAATAATTGAATCAAAGTAAGATTCAAATAGCCTGTCGATGCTCTTTCCCTCATAAAACTCAGGACCAAAGTCTACAGTTTTTTCACCCAGGTAATGCACCGATCCTATTACGTAATCAAGCGGGAAAGGTTTAAGAAAATTACGGATCTCTTCTTCCTTTCCTGCAAAATAATCTACTTCAAGGCCGATTTTTATTGAAATCTCACTTGTCCTGTTTCTCAACGCTTCTATATGACTGATATAGGGAGCAATATTAACAGGATTCATGTTCCAGTCTTCAAGGTCCTTAAACAAGGTAAGGTGCTCTGAAAATCCTATTTCACTTAAGCCTGCTGCAATGGCTGGTGCGACATAGTCATCGGGGATTGACCTGCCATCGCTGTAGCTTGAATGCATATGATAGTCCGTTTTATAAATCATCAGATACCAAATAAGACCTGTTATTGCATTTGACTTTCAAAATAGGCCGAAATTTGGGAATAAAACAAATTGAAATTTGACAAATTCATCAGGAAATTGATAAATTTGTGAAAAATAAGAGCGTGAACGAAAAGAAAAAAGCATGCGCCTGCGTAAGTTGCGAGTTCCGCGATGTTGTCTTCAAATTTCTGGATGACGCCTCTATTGAGGAGCTCTGCGATAACAAAGACCAACAGTTCTTCCATAAGGGAGAGGTTATTAATCATGAAGGAGAAAAAATAAGCACCTTTAAATACCTTCAGAGTGGTCTGGTAAAGCTTTACAGGAGGACCGCCACTGGTGATGAACAGGTTATTACAATAACACGTCCTTTCGAATTTGTCAGCAATATGAGTATCTTCTCCGAGGAAAAGTATCAATATTCAGTCTCTGCGCTGGAAGATTCGGTGGTCTGTACTGTCAATCTTGATTTTATAAAGGAATTATTTCTGAAGAATGGAGAATTTGCAATGGTTCTGCTTACAAAGATCTCAATGATAAATGATAAGATCATTAACCAAACACTTGACATAAGGCAGAAAAATCTTGTGGGAAGGGTTGCCTATGTTCTTCTTTACTTCACGAATGAGATCTATAAATCACGGGTTTTCGATTTGCCTGTTTCAAGAAAAGAGATAGCTGATTATATCGGAATGAGTACTGCAAATGTTATACGTACTTTGTCGGATTTCAAAAAGGAGGGTATAATCAGAGTCTTTGGTAAAACCATAGAAGTTGTTGATCTTGAAAAACTTGAGATAATATCAAAAAGGGGCTGATCTGCATTGTTCTGAATTTTTCCTGTTGCTTTTCATTACAATAAATACCTTATAAGAGATGAATAAATATCTGTTTATTTTGGGAATCGTATTGATTCCTTCCATGCTCTGTGCCCAGTCAGGAAATCAGCGCACCTCTTCAGAGAGGGGTGCAGCAAAAGTGAAAAACTATACCTTATCGGGAGCGAGACATGGAATAAATTTTTTTCCGAAAGTTGAGTTAAAATCTGTTCAGTATGTTGCCTCCGATAGTCTGAAATTCGATAAATATCATTCAGCAGATGTTATCTATGACTGGTTAAAAAGATGGGCTGCAAAATTTCCGGAACTGATTGATTTTTATGAAGTGGGAACAAGTTATGAGGGACGTCCGATTTATCAGATTACCCTTACAAACAAGAAAACAGGAAAAGACACTGACAAACCTGCCTCATTCTTTGAAGGCGGACGGCACAGCGGAGAGGTAACTGCCTCCGAATCAGTTCTGTTTCTGATTAAGTACCTTCTCGATAATTATGGTAAAGATCCCGAAATAACTCATTTGATAGATACCAAAACCTTTTATCTGAGACCGGTAAATAATCCTGACGGTCATAATCTGTACATGAATACTGCTCAGAGCAACCGGAGTACAGTAAGGCCACAGGATAATGATGGTGATGGCCTTCTCGATGAGGACGCCCCTGACGACATTGATGGAAATGGTGTTATACTGACGATGAGATGGAAGGATGAAAAGAAAGGAACAATGATTCCCGATCCGAAAGATTCAACAGGTCGCATAATGAAAAGGGTTGCTCCCGGTAAAGGTGTATATCTTACGTCCTCTGAAGGTATTGACAATGATGGAGATGGAAGAATTAATGAAGACGGAATAGGAGGGCTGGATCTGCACAGGAACTATCCTGAAAACTGGAGGCCGCTAACAGAAGAAACAGGGAGAGGTAATACACAGGGAGGTGCCGGCGAATATCCGTTGAGCGAAAACGAGACAAAGGCTGTGGTACTATTCCTGCTTTCTCATCCAAATGTTTATGTTGTTAATTCGATGGATACGAGTGTCCCTATGCATCTCCGTCCCCCATCAACATCTCCCTCGGAAGAAAGAATGTATCCTGAAGACCTGAAATGGTACAAAACTTTTGATGAGATTGGGAAAAAGATTACCGGTTATGAAAAAGCCGGGGATGTATATAATGATTATGGAAACGGAACACCATTGTTCGGTCACGGACCGGATTTCGGGTATTGGTATTATGGTGCAATCTGGTATGGAGATGAAATATGGAATGGTGCCAGAAACAAGGATTATAACGGCGACAAGACTATCGATCAGCTTGATATGATAAAATGGGACGATGAGGAGAATGACAGCCTTGGTTTTTTTGAATGGAAGCCTGCAAAACATCCGGTTTATGGTGATGTTGAGATCGGCGGATTTGATCCCAAGTTCTTCTCCCAGAATCCTCCTGCAAAACATCTGGAACCATGGATAAAAAATGAGGCATTGTTTAATCTCGAAATGGTAAAACATTTGCCAGAACTAGGCTGGGAGGCATTCGAGGTTAAGAAACTAAAATCCTTTAAAGGGGATTCTGCTGATTATCAGTTGAAAATCAGCTTCAGAAATAGCGGCAAGCTTCCGACCGCACTTAAACAAGCCCATCTCGTCAAAATTGTAAAAGAGGATAAACTTGTTCTTGATTTCGACACAACCGGAGCCTCTTCAGGAAAGATAAGCTATAAGATAATTGAAGATAAAAAACCTGCAGTAACCCGTGAAGGCAGAGGTGGTTATAATGATGATGAACGGCTATCTGTACAAACATCATTCTCAAGAAATATACCTTTTACTGATGGCGGATCAGTTACAACATCTGTTTTCACAATCAGGCTTTACAACAGATCAGAATTAAGCGGAAAAGCAAGTCTGTTATCAACAAGAGGTGGTATATTAAAGGATAAAGTGTTTGTTATTAAATAAAGGAATATTATTACATTTAGGACTCAAAAAACTGTAGCTATGAAAATGGAACAACAGACCGTAAGAGATATTCCACGCAGGAAATTCCTCGAGCTGAGCCTGAAAGGCGGATTGCTGATTGCTGCAACCCCCGCCCTTATGTCACAGCTGATATCATGTCAGAGTGGAGCAAAAGTAGCATCCGGACTGGATATGGACAGAGAAATGCTATCCCGGATCATTGCAAAAGCACTTGAAAAAGGAGGCGATTTTGCTGATGTCTATCTCGAGAATCGTGTATCGAGGCAAATCGTAATGGAGGAATCAAAATTCAAAAGCGGTTTGTATGGGATTAGTCAGGGTGCAGGAGTAAGAGTGATTTCGGGTAACAAAACCGGGTATGCATATACTGATGAAATCACTGAAGAGAAACTCTTAAGAGCAGCAGAAGTTGCATCGTACGTGGCCCGTAACGGAAACATTATCAAACCTGTAAATGTAACAGAAACCAAATTTCCTTCTTTCGTCACAGTAAATCAGCCTCTTGCTGAAATTGCAGATGAGAAGAGAATAGAGATCATCAGGAGGGCCGACCAGGCTGCAAAAGATTATGATCCAAGGATTAAAATGGCAATGGTCGACTACTATGATGAAACACGCGGAAGAGTAATCGCCACAAGTGAAGGAGTTTATCTGAGGGATGAGTTGCCGCTTCTTTTCTTCATTGTTCAGTCGATGAGTGATGATGGAAAGGCAAGGCATATGGCCCGCGAACGCTTAAGCAACCACTCGGGATTTGAGATGTTTGATAATGAGGCTGCAGAGAAAATAGCGAGAAATGCTTCCCGTGAAGCTATAGCAATGCTTGCTGCCGAAGATGCTCCTGCCGGCATGATGGATGTTGTAATGCAAAACGGATGGGGCGGTGTTCTGGTGCATGAAGCAGTGGGTCACCCGCTTGAAGCCGATAATATTGCAAAAGGAATAGGTGCTTTCACAGGTAAAGTAGGACAAAAAGTAGCAAGCGACTGTTTTACTATGGTTGACGACGGCACCCTGCCGAACTTCAGAGGAACTATAAATTACGACGACGAAGGAACTGTTGCACAACGCAATGTTCTTATTGAAAACGGTGTTCTTAAAGGCTACATGACAGATGTTCTGAGTGCAAAACAACTATCGATGGCAAGGACAGGTAACGGAAGGCGGGAATCTTTCAGATACATTCCTATCCCGAGAATGACAAATACTTTTATTGATTCGGGCAAGGATAATCCTGCAGATATTCTCGCATCAACCAAAAAAGGAATTTATGTTCAGAGTCTCAGCGGAGGAAGTGTTAATCCGATAACAGGTGTTTTTAATTTCACATGCCGCGAGGCCTACATGATAGAGAATGGGAAAAAGACCAATCCGATCAAGGGAGCAACCCTTATTGGCTCATGCATGGATGTTATCTCCAATATTGATGCTGTCGGAAACGACCTCGATTTTGGACCGGGTATTTGCGGAAAAGGTCAGGCCGCAGAGGTATCGGCCGGACAGCCAACTGTCAGGATAAGAGGTATAAATGTCGGTGGAAGTAAAGCATAGGTTTAAATTCAACAGGTAAGATTATGAACTATATAGAATTAGCAGAAAAACTGGTTAAAAAAAGTATCAGTCTGGGTGCCGGGTCGGCAGAAGTTTTTCTTGAATCAACAAGAAATCTTTCAGTTAATATTCTTAAATCTGAAATCGAAACAATTGAGGAGGCTGCCTCACAGGGGGCAGGATTCCGTGTGTTTGTTGATGGAAAAATGGGATTCAGTCACTGTAATGACTTCAGCGACAGTTCCCTTGAAAGCACTATCTCGAGGGCTATTGCTTTTGCAAAACTATCATCTCCTGATGAAAATAATGTTCTTACATCCGATAAAGGCCTCACTAGCGTTAATGATTTGTTCGATCAGAGCATTGCAGGAATTCCAATGGAAAAGAAGATCGACATGGCTCTGGAACTTGAAAAGCTTGCAATGAAGGACCCCAGGATAACAAAAAGTTCAGGTGCCGGTTATGGAGAAGGTGAATCTGAGATATTTATTGCAAACTCAAATGGTCTGCTTAAGAGCTATAAGTCTTCTGGTTGTTCTCTGGGAGTAAATGTTGTTGCTGAAAAGGGAGAACAAAAAAACACTGGAGGCGAATATTGTTCCAGAGTATTCTTTTCAGATTTGGTAACACTTGAGGAGATTGCATCTTTGGCATCGCAGAAAGCATGGGAAATGCTCGATCCGGTTATGATCAAGACTCAGAGAGCTTCTGTAATTTTTGATCCCGATGTTGCCCGCTCACTTCTTGGAGGTATACTAACCGCGGTAAACGGGGAAAGAGTCCTGCAGGGAGCAAGTTTTCTGAAAGATCAGCTGAATAAGCAATTTGCATCTGCACTGCTGACCATTATTGATGACGGAACCAGAAACAGGAGTCTCGGAAGTGCTCCATTCGATGGCGAAGGAGTGCCAACAATGAAAAATGTACTTGTTCAGAACGGAACACTGAAAGGCTTTATTTACAACACAAAAGCTGCAAAAAGAGCGGGAGTTCAGAGTACCGGTAATGCATCACGCGGAGGCTTCAGCAGTCTGCCGGGTATAGGTACTCATAATGTTTACCTCGAACCGGGTAAAAACACCCCACAGGAGATAATCAAAGGAACTAAAAGAGGTCTTCTTCTGAAGGAGGTTACTGGCTATGGCATTGATGCAGTAAGCGGAAATTTCAGCGGGGGAGCCAGCGGCTTCTGGATTGAGAACGGAGAAATAGCTTATCCTGTGAAGGGTGTTACTGTTGCAGGAAGAGCCTTTGATATTCTTGCAGCTATCGATATGATGGGAAATGATATTGACATGAACAGAAGTTTTGCCTCGCCAACATTCAGGGTAGCTGAAATGCAGATAGGGGGAAAATAGTTCTGTTAATTATTTAACACATCTTTTAATGCTTCAGGCAGGTTACTTAATTTGAAGGAGTAGCCTGCATTTTGTATTTTTTCTGAAGATACCCTGCTCCCCTTCAATACCACATCCGACATCTCCCCCAAAGCCGCTCTCAGAATAAAGCCCGGAACAGGAACCGGAAAGACAGGCTTCCCAATTCCCTTTGCAAGTGTTTTAATAAATTCTCTGTGGGTTACATGCTGAGGCGATACAGCGTTATAAGCACCATTCATTTTCTGATCTTTAATTGCCTTTACATAAATATTGCAGAGGTCTTCAATGTGGATCCATGGCATATATTGTCTGCCATTACCGGTCTGAACCAGGAAACCGTATTTTGCCGGCATCATCATTTTTGATAATGCACTGTCGGTTTTTTCCAGAACAACAGCTGTTCTGATTTTTACAGTCCTGATACCCGCATTCGCAAAGAGATCAGCCCCCTCTTCCCATAATCTGCAGGTGCTACCCAGAAAATCAGTTGCAGCAGGATCTTCTTCACTGAAGATCCTCTCGCTTGTTAATGACCCGTAATAGCCAACTGCTGAGGCAGATATAAAAGCTTTTAATTGTATATTACTGCCTGTAACTACATCATAAAGTAATTTTGATGATTCAACGCGGCTTTTAATAATTTCCTGTTTTCTGCCTTCTGACCATCGTTTTTCCCCGATATTTGCTCCTGCCAGATGAACAATATAATCAATACCTGTAAATATTGCCGGGTCTAGTATTCCCTTTTCGGTGTCCCATCTGAAAACCCTGACTTTCCCGAATTGATTGGCTTTCCGGGAAAGATGAGCAACCTGATAACCTTCATTAAGAAGCGCAGAGGTAAGGTATCTGCCAATAAGTCCGCTTCCTCCGGTTATCAGAACAGTTGAACTGCTGGGATTATTATTGATTGGGCTTTCAGACATTGAAATGAATATTACTGGATATTTTCAAAATTAGGTAAAAGAGCCGGAAATTTGGACTTTCTATTGAATGAATATCAAAAAGATATTGTCATATTTGTGTCCGAAAAAAAATATGTACCGTAATCTACGGATAAAAACTTTAAAAATTAATTATCAATTGTAGAATCAGTAATGAAAAAAGAACCTATGAAAGATGCAGTTGCTATACTATGCGCCGGTGGCCCTGCTCCCGGAATCAATACAGTGATCAGTGCTGTTACCAAGATATTTTTGCAAAACGGCTATACTGTTCTTGGTATTAACGGTGGATACAAATCTCTTTTTGCAAGCGAGCCTTCTTACGATTATCTCGACTTTGAGTTCGCCGATCTTATTTACAGTCGCGGCGGTTCAGCTCTTAAGATGAGCAGACACAAACCCAAGGATGATGAATTCAAGGTTGACTTTTTCAAAAAGAATAATGTGAAACTTCTGGTTACTATCGGAGGTGATGATACAGCTTCTTCGGCTAACAGGCTCACTAAATTCCTTTCTGAGAAAAAAATGGATGTGAAGAATATTCACGTTCCAAAGACAATCGATAATGACCTGCCTCTTCCCGAAGGAACCCCTACATTTGGCTACCACTCTGCTAAAGAGGAAGGTGTAAGGCTTGCCACAACTATTTATGAAGATGCCCGCACCAGCGGAAACTGGTTCGTGGTTTCTGCAATGGGTCGCGAAGCCGGTCACCTGGCATTTGGTATCGGAACCGCCTGTCACTATCCGATGATCATTATTCCGGAGATGTTTAATAAAACCAAAATCACCTTTGATAAGATCACAAAACTGGTTATCAGTTCAATGGTTAAGAGAAGGCTTTTGGGCATTGATTATGGGGTTGCAATTATATCTGAAGGTGTCTTCCATTTCATGAGTGAAAAGGAGATTATAGATACAGGTATCAATTTCACATACGATGATCACGGACACCCTGAACTTGGTAACGTAAGCAAATCTCATATTTTCAATATGCTTACTCAGCAGGCCTTAAAGGAACTCAGGATCAACGTTAAATCCCGCCCGAACGAGATGGGTTATGAATTGAGATGCTGCCGTCCGGTTGCCTATGATCTTAACTATGCAACAAGGCTTGGACTTGGCGTTTACAAACTATTCAAGGAAGGCAGAACCGGTTGTATGGTTACTGTTGACAGAGGTGGCCGCATTTTACCATTATACCTAAAAGATGTTGAAGATGAAAATGGAAAGGTTAAGCCACGCCTGGTAAATGTTGAAACAGAAAATGTACAGCTCATATTCAGAAACAACCTGCATTTTATAACAAAGGCGGATTACAGAGGAGCAAAGAAATTTGTCCCGAATCCTGAAGAATATGATTTCTATAAGATCCTTGAATGGGATGAAAATCCGGTAGACTGATTTTTAATTTCATGATAATGCATTGAAGGGATGAATTTGTTCATCCCTTTTTTCTTGCTTAAATATTCAGGAAAAAAGAATTCATTGTTTAATTCATGTAATTGCTTTAATTTTATAGCTCATGTAGTTCTTTCATTTTAAAATCAAATATTATGGCAACTCAGAAATCAACAAAAGGGGTTATTGCTATTCTTACAGGCGGAGGAGATGTCCCCGGACTTAATCCTGCTATACGTGCGGTTACAATCCGTGCTAACCGCGAAGGTTACAAGGTTATCGGTCTCCGCAGAGGATGGGCCGGTATTTCTGAACTAATCAGGGACCATAAAGCTGACAACAGCAATAATTATCAGATCCTTACTGATGATATAGTTAATAAAGCTGGTCGTACGGGCGGTACATTCCTTCATACATCAAGAACAAGGCCCAGTCACATGTCTAAATCAAGTGTCCCTGATCATCTTCAGAGTACTTATAATGCTGAGATTAATGATATTACTCCGGAGATTATCAAAAACCTTGAGTGGCTTGGTGTCGATTATCTTATTCCTATTGGCGGAGATGATACTCTGAGCTATGGTGTTCATCTCTATAAATCGGGCGTTAATGTAGTTGCTATTCCCAAAACAATGGATAACGATGTTCCGGGAACAGATTATTGCATTGGTTTCAGCACATGCGTCACGCGTACTATTCAAATGACAAACTCTCTCAGAACATCCGCTGGTTCTCATGAAAGACTACTGGTACTTGAGGTATTTGGCAGGTATGCAGGGTTTACGGCAATGCTTCCTACTATGGCTGGTGCAGCAAACAGATGTGTGATTCCGGAATATGAGTTTGATATTGATCTGCTTGCAAAGCTACTGGTTGAAGACAGAAACAATAATCCGAGCAAATATTCGGTGGTTCTGGTTTCTGAAGGAGCAATGTTTAAGGGAGGCCAGATGATATTTGCCGATAGTGAGAAAGATGCTTACGGGCATGCTAAACTAGGCGGAATTGGCGATATGGTTTCAGCAAAACTTAAAGAACTTTCTGGAAAATACAACAAAGGGAAAACCATAAACGTAATCAACCAGAAACTTGGGTATATGGTCCGTGGCGGAGATCCGGATGCACTTGATTCAATAGTACCGATGGCTTACGGGAACCTTGCCCTTGACCTTATTCTTAAAAGAGTTCATGGCAGAATTGTGGTCCTGAAGAATGGAAGATATGATAACCTTCCTATTGATGTTGTCACCTCATCAAAGAAGATTGTTAAGGTCTCGGATTACTATAATACTGAAAGACTAAGGCCTTACTATCATAGCTTCGAGATGAAACCATTCCTTCTGATGGCATCTGATAGTTAAATAGACTCCGCCCCTAAATCCCCTAAAGGGGACTTTTATTACCGGATGTTTTGAATTTCACTAAATGGGCAGATGTGTAAAGCCCCCTTTAGGGGGTTTGGGGGCATTGGGATCTTTACTACATTTGTCCCAAATATTTTTGTGTTGGAAAAGGGAATTGTCTTAAAATCTACCGGAAGCAATTATAAGGTTCTCGACGGAACAGGAGTTACTATTGATTGTTCAGTAAAAGGCAAGCTGAGGATGAGGGAATTGCATACAACCAATCCAATAGCTGTCGGAGATAATGTATTATTCGAGATTGATAAAAAGAACAATACCGGAATTATTACCGAAGTACTTGACCGCAGAAATTACATTCTGCGAAAAGCAACAAATCTCTCGAGACATTCTCAGATTATCGCAGCAAATATCGATCAGGTATTTCTAATGGTTACTATAATCCTGCCTGAGACACCAGTGGAGTTTATTGACAGATTTCTCATTACTGCTGAGGCATACAGAGTACCTGCTAAAATAATTTTCAATAAAACAGATCTCTATGGTGAGACCGAGGTTGAGAAGATGAATTATCTGGAATCGATGTATGAAAAAATAGGATATGAAAGCATTCGTCTCTCTCTTTTTGATAAAACAAACCTAGATGCCCTGACAAATCAGATGAAGGACAAAATAAGTCTGATATCAGGATATTCAGGAGTTGGAAAAACAACGCTTCTGAATACTCTTAATCAGGGTATTAACCTTAAAACAGCAGAAATCTCTGAATATCATAAACAGGGCAAACATATAACCACATTCCCTGAAATGCATATGATGCCGTTTGGAGGTTTTGTTATTGATACGCCGGGTATCAGGGGATTTGGTGTTGTTGATATGGAAAAAAATGAAATTTATCACTTTTTCAGAGAGATCTTTCTGGTTTCCAAAAACTGCAGGTTCAATAATTGTCTTCATCTTGATGAGCCGGGTTGTGCAGTCAGAACCGCAGTGGAAAAGGGTGATATTGATTTTCTCAGATACAGAAGTTACCTCAATATTATGGACGGAGATGACCGCAAATACCGGTAACTTGAAAAATATTATTTTAAAGCTTATCTTTATATTTGCCACAAGACAAACATATTAATCAGATGAAAAGAGTTTTAATCATTGTGTATTCAGCGTTTCTGATAATAATGCTTGCCAACTATTTTTACTATAAAAATCTCTACAATAAGCAAATAAGCTATATTAATGAATTACTCTCCCGGCAGGTTCAGATTGTCGGCCAATCTGTTGACGCTACCAACAATGGGTTTATAAGCGAATTGAATCAGATTTTTTTCAATGAGGACCCTACTCAGTTCTTCACTAATGCGAATAGTCAGAACAGAACAATAGAAAGAATGCAGTTGTTTTTTTCCAAAAATGAAGAGCTGGTAACTGGTATCAGGTTTTATGACAACAAGAAAAATGAGTTTACATTAAGACAGGACAATGATACAAAGGAGTGGCTTGAACAGCCTTATGTCAAACAGGTACAGGCTGAGATCTATAATATGGAGAAACTGGTTGAGGAGAACAGGAGATTCAATTATTACCTCCCGGTGATAGATAGCAAAACCAATGAAACAATCGGCAATATGGTTGTGACTGTTGATTACCAGAAGTACTTCAGAGAAATATTCACAGCATTTAATCTTCAGGATTACCAATGGCAATGGGTTATAACTGACTCAGGGAGAGTTGTTTATGATAACTTTCCTCTAGGCCAGGGTGAAACAATTGCATATACAAAGCTGGAAGAAATTGGTGAAAGCATATCCGGAGGTTCTAATAATAATATTACTCATAATGCCAGAATAAACGGGAAGTCCCAGGAAATCATTTCTTCATATTACTCAACTTATCTTCTACAGAGAGATCTGGGCCTGGTATTTTCTGCACCTACTGTCTTCTTTCAAAAATATATCATTAGGAATTCACTTTTTATAGTGCTGGGAACCCTCTTCCTTATTCAGATAATAATTTTGATATTCTGGAACTACCTCAAATCGGAAAAATCAGAAAAAGAAAGATTAAAGGCTTCTGAGAGAATGCTTTTTAAGCTCATCGAGGAGATGCCTGTCGGAGTCCTTATTCACAATAAGAACAGGGAAATTATCAAGGCTAATAAAGTTGCTGCAAATCTCTATTCCTATCCTTCTGAAATTGAGATGAAGGGTAAGATATTTCCTGAATCAAATCTGCCTGATAACAGTGATTATTTCTCCAAAAATCTGGGTGGTACTTTTAATCCTGAACAGTTTGTTATAATAAAAAAGGAGATTGGGGAGATTGTACTGTACAGAAACAGCATCCCGGTTAATTTTCTGGGAGAAGATGCTACAATGGAAATCCTGATAGACGTTACAATGCTTGAATCAGCAAGGAAACAGGAGGCAAAAGCAAATGTAGCTAAATCAGAGTTTTTGGCCAGAATGAGTTACGAGATCAGAACTCCGCTCAATGGAATTGTTGGTATGACCGATGTTCTAAATAAATATGAACTTACTGAGGATGTAAAAGACATTGTCAGCCTTCTCAGGAGATCAACAGAGGTTCTTCTGAATATAATAAATGATATTCTCGATTTTTCAAAAATTGAATCAGGGAAGATGCTCCTTGATGAGGTGCCTTATAATTTAAGAGAAGAGATCGCTTACTGTGTTGATCTGGCCCGTACCTATATATCACAGTCAAATCTTGAACTTGTTAGTATTGTTGATGATAATGCTCCTGAAAATGTTATTGGAGATCCTTTCCGTCTGCGCCAGATCCTTACCAACCTTCTGAATAATTCGATCAAAAATACAGAGAATGGTGAGATAAGGTTAAAATGTTATGTTAAAAGCAATAATAGCGGGATTATAACCCTGGGATTTGAACTGCTCGATACAGGAAAAAAATTCGACAAATCAACTCTTAAAAAGATCTTTGGCGATTTTGTCGATATAGAATCAAAGACAGTAAGATTAAATGACGAATCAGGTTTCGGGACAATCCTGGCCAAGCAGCTGGTTTTGCTTATGGGAGGAGAACTTACAGCAGCATCTCCTTCAGGACTTGCCGGAGATGCCGGAACCAAAGTATTCTTCACTTTAGCAGTTTACTCAAATGAGAGGTCTGCCAAAGACCTCCCTCTTGAAAGCTTTAAGAGTTTTAATCAGATTAAGACCCTTGTAATAACTGGCAGCCAAAACAGGGACGAGGAGATATTAAGTGCTCTTCACAGGTTAGGGTTAACAATTACTATCACTACTTTCATGAAGTCAACTGTTAACCAGATAAAAGCAAATCAGAATTTTCCTTCAGACAGGTATAGTCTTATTATTATTTTCGATGACGATACCTTTAATGGATTTGAAGCTGCAAAAGGAATCTGGGAGAATAACCTCTCCGGGAAGTTTATAATACTGATGATAAGCTCAAACGACAAAAAAGGAAATTTCATGAACTCAGTCACGATGGGAATCGACCATTATCTGATTAAACCATTTGATATAAGCGACCTGCTTAAGACTATTAACAGCAGCTTCCCATTCCTTGAAGATCCCAATTCATCTGTAGATATTGGTTCTGTACGAAACGACATAAACATTTTAATAGTTGAGGATAATATAATGAATCAGAAAGTCATAGGTACAATGCTCGGTAACCTTGGCTATAAATATGATATTGCCGAAAACGGATATACAGGCTATCTGCAGGCAAAAATCAAGAAATATGATCTGATATTCATGGACCTTATTATGCCTGAGATGGATGGATTTGAGTCTGCACAGAAAATCCTTGTCTACGACAAGTCGGTTATAATAGTTGCCTTTACAGCAGATAATATGCCTGAATCAAAAAGGAAAGCAGAATTGTCTGGAATAAAGGATTTCATCTCAAAACCAGTCAGGATGGATGAACTCAAAAAGCTTTTCGCCAAATATTTCAAAAAGTAATTACTTTGAAGAAAATTGATGTATCAGCTTTTCTCGAACTTGCTGAAAGTATACCTGTTATTGATGTCAGGTCTCCTGCGGAGTTTTCATCAGGACATATACCGGGTGCTGTTAACATTCCGCTTTTTGATGATAACGAAAGAGCAATTGTAGGAACCAAATATAAGAAAGAGGGTCGCATTCCTGCTATTATTGAAGGATTAAAGCTCACTGGTCCCTCGATGTCCAAGAAACTGGAACATAGCCTGAAACTATCAAAAGAAGGAAAGCTGCTTGTGCATTGCTGGAGAGGTGGGATGAGGTCTGAAGCTATGGCGTGGCTCTTTTCACAGGGAGATATTTATTCACAGGTTCTTGAAGGCGGATATAAGGCTTACCGTAACTATATTCTTGATTCCTTTTCCGGGAAGCGAAAGATGATTGTTCTTGGGGGAATGACCGGAAGCAGTAAAACTCACATACTGAGATACCTTGGCAGCCAGGGTGAACAGGTTATTGATCTTGAGGGACTTGCCAACCATAAAGGTTCTGCATTCGGATCCCTTGGACAACCACCACAGCCAACAACAGAACAGTTCGCAAACAATCTTTTTGCGGAATGGAAGAAGCTTGATACAGAAAAACCCTTCTGGGTTGAAGATGAGAGCAGGAATATCGGGACAGTATTTATTCCGGATGGTTTATATGGGAATATGCAGAATACCAGAACAATTATACTCCTTATGGATGTAAAGACGAGGCTGCCAAGACTCATGAAGGAGTATTCGGTTTATCCTCCTGAAATCCTGAAAGGCTCAATACATAAAATAAGCAAACGATTAGGCGGAGATAATACACGGGACGCACTAGCAGCAGTTGATGCCGGAGATATTTCGAAGGCAATAGAAATATCACTGTTTTACTATGATAAAGCATATAGATACGGCCTGACAAAGAAGAAGGCCGAAAACCTGATGTATGTTGAAACAGATACAGATGATATTGAGACAAACAGCAGGAAAATACTTGAAGCAGCCCGCAAAATATCCTGGTAATTTTATATTTCTACTGATTTCTTACTTCACTTGCATCAACCCATTTATAGACTTTGTCGGACCTTCTCAGATACTCTTCTGTTTTTATTGAGCACAATTCCCCTTTTAAAGCGATTTCAGTAACTTTCAGGTCTACCCTTATCTCGTCTGCTGTGTATTCAACAACGCCGGTTGTGGGGCCTGTAATAAGTATTGTGTCCCCTTTCTTCAGATCTCCGTTTTCCAGTTTAATCTCAGCAACATTTAGTTTTGTAAAGTAGTTGGTGATTTTTCCTATGTACAGTTTTCGTTTTGTGGCACTCGATCCGTAATTAGTATTCCATTCCCCCATCTTTTGTCCTAAGTAGTAACCATCCCAGAAGCCCCTGTTAAAGACTGTTGCAAGCCGTTCTTTCCACTCCTCAGTTTTCTCCGTGGTGAAAGTCCCTTCTGCAATAGCATTTACTGCCTCATCATAGCATTTTGATACTTCTTTTACATATTCGGCTGAGCGTGCCCTTCCCTCTATTTTAAGAACCCTTACACCAGCGTATATTAGCTTATCAAGAAATCCTATTGTGCAGAGATCTTTTGGCGACATTATATATTCATTGTCTATCTCAAGTTCATAGCCCGATTCTTTCCCGGTAGCAATATATGATTTCCGGCATGTCTGATAACATTCTCCCCTATTGGCAGACTTATTATTTTCGTGGAGACTCAGATAACATTTCCCTGATATTGCCATGCACAGCGCGCCGTGTACAAACATCTCAATCTTTATGAGATCTCCTTTTGGTCCTCTTATATCCTGCTCCCTGATACTGTCATAAATATGCCTGACCTGGTCTATATTAAGCTCGCGGGCAAGTACTGCAACATCGGCCCATTGGGAATAGAATTTCAGCGATTCAATATTTGTTATGTTTAGCTGAGTTGATAAATGGATCTCAATTCCTCTTGAGAAAGCATAGTTGATAACAGAAAGATCTGAAGCGATTATGGCTGTGATACCATTTTCCACTGCAGCATCTACGATCCTGTGCATCTGCTCAATCTCATGGTCATAGATTACAACATTTACTGTCAGATAACTCTTCAGTCCGTTTTTTCGGCAGATCGTAACAATTTCCCTGAGGTCTTCCAGGGTGAAGTTATTAGATGATGCAGCCCTCATGTTGAGTTGTTCCACTCCAAAGTAGACTGAATCGGCACCTCCCTGAATCGCAGCCATAAGGGAGTCATACGATCCCGCCGGTGCCATGATTTCTATATCTTTTCTTTTCATTTTTTCTTCCTGTTCATAACGATCCTTATGCAAGATCCTTTTCCCACTTCAGAATACCTGACAAATATTTTCCCGCTATGATACTCCTCAATAATCCTTTTTGCCAGGGAAAGTCCTAATCCCCAACCTCTTTGCTTAGTGGTAAATCCGGGGGAGAATATCTTGTTATATGCCGATTTCGGCATTCCTTTACCGGTATCCGAAATGTCAATCAATGCCGATTTATCAGTTTCAGTTATCCGTAATGTAATTTCTCCGTTTCCCTCCATGGCATCGATCGCATTTTTTGACACATTTTCAATAACCCATTCAAAAAGTGCAGAGTTCACAGGTATTCGAAGCTCTTTATTAATATCGAAATCAAGTATGAATTTCACCTTTGACGAACTTCTCGATTTAAGATAATCGATAGTGCGGACAATAATGAAAACAATATTCTCTTCTATTAGTGCAGGCCTGGAGCCTATTCTTGAAAACCTTTCAGTAACCTTTTCAAGCCGCTGCACATCAATGGCAAGCTCTTTAGTTATTGAGATATCGGGGTGTTTATGCTGAAGTATTTCTATCCATCCGGCAAGAGACGATGTGGGAGTACCAAGCTGATGGGCAGTCTCTTTCGACATCCCAACCCAGACCTGGTTCTGTTCTGCCTTACGCGATGAACTGAAAGCCAGATAGGATACCAGTATAAAAAGTATGATTATTGATAGCTGAACGTATGGGTAATAGATTAGCATTGTTAGAATAATGCTGTCTTTATAGTAGATCTGGTTGAAGTGACCTTCTTCGAGATAGTTTATTATAGGTTTATTCTTTTCTTTAATCTTATCAAGACTTTTCCTTAGATATGCAGGATCTGATATCCTTGATTCGTCGAAATTTCGTGATGAAATAATACTATCATTCTCATCAGTCAAAATGACCGGAACGGTATTATTATTTTCTATTATTGAGAAAAGAAATTCAACATTCTGACTGGTATCGGAAAGAGAGATAAGTCTTTGAGCCTCAGCCCACATTTCAATATTTTCCCTCTCCTCTACTTTGAGCTTCTTCACAAGGGCTTCTGTATAAAACAGCGATCCCATTCCGATGAAAATGGCAAAAAGAAGCAGGAAAAGCTTCCAGAGGTTCTTATTTCGGAAAAGAATCATTTCTTTTTAAGTAATCCTTTTATTGTACTCTCTTTTTTCACAACAGGAGGTTTTGCAGAATTTGTTGTGCTGTCTGTTTCATCCCACGATATTTTGAACCGTGGTTTCTTTTCGGCGGGTTTCTGTTTTACAGTGGTATCACTTTTGTACCAGCCATATTCCTGGTTAAGTATAGATTTAAGGGTCTGCCTTTCAGATTTGATGTTGTTTTTTACTTCATTGCCTGCAGCCTTAACATCATAACTTACTTTCACCTCTTCTCCTTTTCCGAGAACTTTAAGAAGAATAGAGGTTCGCCCGAGACCGTCATCCTGTACAACTCCGAATTCAGTTACATTGCTTTTATTCTTTTTTCTCTTTTTACTCAGAATCTCAGATAACAGCATTTTAATATGATATTCATATTCATTATCAAAACTGTGTTTCCCGTTAATAGAAAGATCTGCAGCAGATGATTTTATATCCATCTGGGGGACATACAAATAATTATTTCTTATGAAAAAATCATTCTCGAGCTTCTCGAAATTGATATTTTCAAGTTCAGAAAGTTCGATGAAATTTGATAACTCTTTAACCGGATCAAAGTTTATTAGAGCTCCATTGGAAAGAATATACTTACCCTCTGCTGTAATTGACTTTATCTCAGGCTTAAGCAGGGAATCCATGGGAAGAAGTATTGAAAGCGCTCCCGAGAGAGATCCTTTGAGGTTTTCAGCCTTAAGAAATGTCTGTCCGAAATTATTAAACGTTTTAAACGTCTGATTTACATCAATATCTGATAAATTAAAACTGCCTCTGGCGATAATAGACTTGCTAATATTCTGGACAATGAAGCCGGTTCCTGACACAGACCCGCTTAATGCATCCATTTTTAGGGACTTAAAGGTCAGAATTCTTGGTTTATAGTTAAGTGTTCCTTCTATTCCGGATGAAGTAAAAGTCTTATAAAAGAGAGAATCGATTTTAAAATCAATGTCGAGAAGGAGATCTCCGGGAAGATTATAACCAGTTTTTTCAGAGGATGATTCTTCTGACGATGATAAGCTATTCATGAATGCTTCCGGGTTAAGCCTGTTGAAGGATACAGCTGCCTCAGCAGCCATCCTGACAGGCTTTCCTGCTAACCATTCGGGCAGGTTTCTGAATTCACCATTAACTTTAATTTTCTGACCTTTGTAAGAAAAATTCAGTTTCTCTGCTGTTATATAATCAGCTACAGAAACCATCCCGGTTACATCATTTATAACCAGCTTGTTACCTTTTATGCCTAAAGTAAGTGAATTGAAACCTAATTTGGCATCAGGCTTCAGCAAAAGAAGATCTCCTATTGTTACAGAATCTTTCGGCCAGTAATTAGTCGTGAGTTTAAGATCAACATCCACCGAACCTCCAGCTGAAGAGATGGAGCTAATATTGAAAAACTCCTTTATTTCAGCGGGAAAGACTCTTCCCATTATATTAAGTTCAGTAATGGGCTGTAACAAACCGGAAACAAGAATAGATCCGGTATACTCTGAAGAACCAAGCCTTGCCTTAAAGTTTTTCAATGATACTGAACTGGTTTTCATATTATTTTCAGCTCCATTGGAATAGAATCCTGAAAAGGCAAGATTACTCAGGGTTATGTCTGATTTTCCAAAAGTTACATGTCCATTTGATAAGGTTGTGTTTATCTCAATATGCGGATTTTTTGTTCTCGTCAAGGGCCCATTTATCTTACATGCTACAGCCAGCTGCCCTGACGGATTATAATCTGACGCCAGTTGCAGATATTTTTCGGGAAGGTATTTCCTGATTTGTTCAAGGTCAATTTCTTCACCTTTAATATTAAGATCGAGTAAGTCGTCTGAAGAAACAAAACCATGGAGACTGAAAATTAAGCTTTCAACAGCCATGGTTCCCTTTTTAAACCTTATACCCTCTTTTGAACTCTGCAGGGAAAGATCCAGTGCGGCATTGACACTCCTTGAAATAAAGGTATTAAACAACTGAAAACTATTAATCTCCAGCTCTGCCTCAGCGGTCAGATCGATATTGTCTCCTGATATCCTGCTTTTTAGTTTCCCCTCTTTTGTTTTACCATTTATTATAAGCTTAGTAGCCAGATTATTATAATATATCTTTATCTCACTGAGATTTATTTTTTCAAGATTTATTGTGAACTCTTCACCCTCTGAACTATCCTTACTTGCTGATATGTTGTAATTTACAAAGCCTGCCTTATCAGTAAACAGATTCATCTTCCCATTCCTTGCTCCTACACTTTCAATGTTGTAGTTGCCATTTATTATGTCTGTAATTTTGAATTCTACAGATACGTTTTTTGCCGCAAGCAGAGTATCTGTATTAATCCCTTTGAAGCCTGATTTAATGAAATCAGATGAGGACCAGACTACGACGTCCTTTAGCTCCAGCGAGGCTTTCGGAAATTTTCGAAGGAATGATAATCTGATGTTCCCGAACTCAAGTTTTGTGGAAAGATTTTTATTAATGGAATTCAGTATTATGCCAGCAACTTTATCCTGAAGAAGGAGTGATGCGGAAAATAGTAAAACTGATACCGTTAAAATCAGTATTGCAATAATTTTAAATATTTTCAGAAGGATTTTCATCTTATTTCAGAAGGAAGGATAAGTCATTATCTGATGAAAGCTCTGCAGGAAGGTTCCCTTTTTTGAATAATCTCAATGTTCTTGAACCGATAAGAGTAAGTTTTGTATTTTCCCTGAGAAGCATACACCCTTCACGCAGCCCTGCAACATAAATGTCAGGATTTGCTTCAATGAATTCTTCAATTCTCTGTTCTCTTGTTTCCCCCGCATGTCCAACAGGATTTGCATCGAGATAATGCGGATTAATCTGAAAAGGAATCAGATTGAAGGCAGAAAAAGAATCAGGTTCAACCACAGGCATGTCATTTGTTGTACGGATTGTCGGACAAGCCATATTGGAACCTGCACTCCATCCGATATAGGGTATTCCGGAAATAACTTTTTGCCTCACTACATCAATTAACTTATTGTCCTGTACCATTTTAAGTAGCTTCCAGGTGTTGCCGCCACCCACTACGATAGCAGAAGCCTCTTTTACTGCTGCAACAGGATCAGAAAACCGGTGAATTGAAACAACTTCATGTCCAATTTCCTTAAACCGTTCTGAGACTTTCTCCTCATATGTGTCAAATGAAAATGTTACTGCTGCATATGGAATAAACAGAGCTTTAACAGGTTTGTTCCCCAAAAATGTTTTTATATTATTCTTTGGATAATCAAGATATGGTTCTCCGGGGTTTGTTGAATTGCTGATAAGTAGTAACCTCATAGTTTTGTATTTAGATCTTTAATTTCGTGGTTCAGGGGATTGTTTTTTACACTGATAATCTTAAAGGTATTATTTAAAATGCTGAATAAAAGCACCTTTCCGCTCAGGACTTCTCCGGTTTCAGTAATTATCTTTAATACCTCGTTAGCCATATATGTCCCGGCTATTCCGGGAAGTACTCCAAAAAGACCCACCTGAGCTGGCAACGGATTTCTTGATTCCTTTTTTGCAGGAGACGGATTGAAACATCTGTATGTGGCTCCCCCCTTATAGTTGAAAACAGAAACCATTCCTTCATATTTATAAATTGATCCATGCACCATGGGTTTATTCAGAATTACACAGGAATCATTTATTACATATCTTGCCTCAATGTTGTCAGTTGCATCTACTATCACATCAAATTCTCTGATAATGTTTAACGCATTTGATTTATCCAAACGAAGATTTATAATTCCGATTTCTGTTAGTGAGTTAAGGTGCTCAAGGCGGTTTTTTGCAATAATGGATTTAAGTTTCCCAACATCATCCGAGCCATAAAGTACCTGTCTCTGAAGGTTTGTTTCATCAACCTTGTCAAATTCTATAATAGTGATCTTACCTGCACCGGCAGATGTAAGGTACTGAAGAACAGGACAACCAAGTCCTCCGGCACCGACAACCAGAACTTTGGCTTTTTTAATTTTTTCCTGCCCTTCGACCCCAATCTCAGGCAGCATAATCTGCTTGCTGTATCTGCGGACCTCTCTGGGAGTTAATAGATTTTCTGCCATTCAACATTTCTGTCTGTAAGATGCAAATATACATTGTAATGGACAGGTATCAAAAAAACATGTAGGGACGATTCGTGAATCGTCCCTATCAAAAACATGGAATGAAATATATATTAATACGGAATAAAATATATTTTAATCGTTAAAAGTAAAAGCAACGCCGAGTTCAAAAGGATAAAGATCATATCCGCCAGGACCTTTTGCCGACTTGAATAAAGGTGTCATATAATAGGTTCCATAGAGCTGAAAATTACCATAACCAACCCTGGCTGTTGCTCCGTATCTCAGCATATTCAGACTGAAATCGCTGTTAGATTTTATTTTCTGGCCGTCTTCAGCAACCATTTTTGAATGAGACCCCAGCTTTAAAGCTCCAATTGGACCAGCTGCTAAATTAATACTGTTATTGTCGACCGGCAACTGAACCTCAAGCATGAAAGGAAGAGTAAGGTAAGCAGTAGTGAATTTCGATTTCTTAAGTGGTGTATAGACCCCAGTTCCCGTAATGACACCATTAGTGCCTTTGGTAATATTATTCTGTCCGTCAAACCGGTAATTGTTCCAGTTAAATCCCAGTCCTGTAACAAAACCGATACGTCTTGTAATTCCAAGGCTTAACTGTGAAAAGTTGATATTGAAATTATTTGATTTGCTGGAGTGAAGCGACATATAATCAATATCATCAGGCATTACATTACTCTTGTCGGAAGTAAGGTAATTATTGAATCCGAATTCCACGCCAGACCAGTGACCTTTGAAACGGTTCCTTCTCCTGTTGCGGGCATTCTCATCTTCATCACCGTTCCAATCCCAGTCATCATCTGTGAATTTCTCAAATTTGTATTTATTCCCTTCGAGAGATTCAAGTATTCTTAATCCCTTGCTTCCGACCCTTATATTAACTGAGGAATCATTCTCCTCGATGTTAACAAGATTCCTGCCGACACTCACACTGGTTTTTTCATCTGATGTTCCGGCATTGGATTGCTTCTTTTCATTCTGGTTTTCTGCAGCCACATTCTGGCTGAATCCCTGTAGTATTATTGCTGTGAGCAATATGATAATTCCTAACTTTTTCATGGCTTAAAATTAAAATTGTTATTGTTTTCAGTGATGGGACGGAGAAGTATCCAAAAAAGTTACGGCAGGGGTTCACTTTTTTTCACGGGAGTATTAAACTTAAGAAGTTTTGAGCTGAAATATACAGAACTTAGCTCTCCGTTCTCGTCATTATTCTTGTCAAGCGCCATCTCCCATCCAAGAAGTTTATTTAAACCGGTGACCCCGGCTTCAGCTATCTCATATCCTTTTAAAGGGCTGTCAGGAGCGGCTTTCTCCCTGAGTATTTTTTCCCTGAATGTTTTAGAAATAAAACGGCTTACATTACTTCTTCCATCATCTTCCTCCGGAACAGAAAAAGTAATCCCTGAAGCCATCAGGGTATTTGATGCAATACTTTCACTTAAAACCAGATCCGAAGAAAAATTGATTTTATTTATCCCGTTGTCTTTAACTATTATACTGTTCTCAACAGAGTCATTCGGGATACCGACAGCCAATTCAGTTTTGATGATATCTGCCTGCTTCTTTATGACCGGAATTAACCTGACCTCTTTTTCCCTTTCAACAGGTATTTGTATAATCTTTTCAGGAATTATAATACTTGCAGTGTTATTTATAGAATCAGAGATCTCACGGGGAGAATTCAGGAATGTTGTAATTATGAAGGTCGATACTGCTGCAGCACTTAATCCGATTATAGATAGCCTGATGACTATCTGAGAAGGAGTTCTCCTGAGAAGTTTTGATTTATGAGCATATGTTAAGGAAACAGGAGAGATCCTGGTTTTCTGTATTAACTCAAACGATCTTTTCTTATCTGCATCTAGTTCTGTAATTTCAATCAATTCTGTTTTTTGTTCAGTCGTGAGGTCGTTTTCAAGGAACGCAACAGACAGATATTCAAATTGGGATTCTGAAATATCTGCCGGTGACCTCATAAGAGATTTTTTGTTTTTGTACTGACTGTCAGAATGTTCGATGACGACAGGTGAAAGCTCCCTGAATTCTTCTCTCAGATCGGGGTTTTTATCGAGAAAAATGTTTAACTCCTCAATCTGATTAGAATCGAGATTTCCATCGAGCCAGTCGATAAACCATATTTCATAATTTGACCTGTCTGGTTTCATCTTAAATTACTGTTTCAATTTTCCCGATATAGCTCTTTAGAGCTAGTCGTCCTCTGTATATGTTTATCTTAACCTGTGCTTCACTCAATCCGGTAATATCACCTATCTCTTTATAACTGTAACCTTCATAATCCCTAAGCATTACTGCTGTTTTCTGCTGTTCAGGAAGTCTTTCAAGAGCCTCGTGAAGTATTTCATTCAGATCGCTGTAGTGAGAATCATAAACCATTTCTGTTTCATGTACAGGTTCCATGCTGGTCATTCTCTTTTCCTTCCTTATAATGTCAATCATGGTATGATAGGCTGTAGAAAACAACCATGACTTAACCACCAAATATTCAATTTCTGCAACATGACGCCAAAGTTTCTCATAGCTGTCCTGCACTACATCATTCGCCCGGTCTTCATCCTTAAGGTTCCCCCGGATGAACCGATAGACCGAATCAGCATACTCCTCTACAGATCTGTTATATTCCTTAACTGTCATAAATTCAATTACAGAGCAAAGACGTATGAAAATTAAAATAGTTACAAAATTTTTAGGTTTTTTTCCAAATATTCGTCAAGTTTGAGATATGAATTTCTGCATTAAATCATTAATAAAGACGATTTCTGCTTGTCTGTCAACCAGATTTCTTTCTTTTTATGCAGTAAAATTAGCTTTTCTTATTCTTTTCCTGATTTTTTGGGGATGTAAATCAGCTAATGAAAAAAGTGAGACTGATTTACAGAAATACAAAGTTATTTCTGCTCAGAAGTTTGGTCATTACAAAGGTATCGTCGCACCTCCTGAAGTTGTAGCTGCAGGGAAACCAATTAAGGTAAAGATCAGTCAAAAAAAAGAATTTCGCGGCACACTTAATATTAAACTTGCCGGGACCCCGCAAAATATAAAAGTCTTGTCTCCTGATGTTAGGAACCCGGGGAAAAACGGACTTTCTTTACCTGTGCCTGTTATAGCATATGTAAAACCGGTAATCTGTCAGGCTCCTGAAGTAGTTCTTGTAAAGGATGCGTTCAGCAGAATAGCAAATCCCGGTAATTTCAGCTCATACAGTAAACTTCAGGGATTGCGACACGATCAGGTCAGGGGACTCATGCAGGACAGATCAGGAAATCTGTGGCTTGCTACTGATGACGGAGCGATTAGATATGACGGAAAGTATTTTTCCAGATATTCAACTGAACAGGGATTGACAAATGATCTGATTCTTTCAGTGCATCAGGACCGGAATGATAACATGTGGTTTGGCACCTATGGAGGCGGTGTCTCAAGATATGATGGAAGATATCTCTTTAATTATACTACCAATGAGGGACTTGCAAATAATATAGTTAATTGCATTTATGAGGATACTGATGGAAATATCTGGATTGGTACAGGTGGCGGTGTTACAAAATATGATGGGGTTAGCTTTACAAACTATACAACAGCTGAAGGTTTATGTCATAACGATATCAGATCAATTGCTGAAGATGGATCAGGAAAAATCTGGATTGGCTCAAGCGGCGGCGGAGTCTCTGTTTATGACAACGGAACATTTTCAAATTATTCGGTAAATCAAGGATTTGTTCATAATAAGATTAACGCTCTTTATAAAGATTCTGAAGGCAATATCTGGGTAGGGTTTTCAAATAGAGGACTAATGAAGTATGATGGGACGAATTATTTTCAATATTCAAAGAGTGAAGGATTGGGAGATAATTCAGTTACCACAATAATTGAGGACAATTCTGGAAATATGTGGTTCGGATCGATGGATTCCGGATTGTCGAGATTTGATGGTAAGTACTTTACTTATTACTCTGAAACAGAAGGTCTTGGTGCTGACTTTGTAAGATGCTCGCTAAAAGATAAAAATGGGGTTTTATGGTTTGGCACAAGGGGAAGCGGAATTGTCAGGTACAACGGGAACCTGTTTACCCACATTACTTCAAATGAAGGAATCAGCAACAGCCGGGTTATGGCGATTCTTGAAGATAATTCAGAGAACCTGTGGCTTGGAACTTTTGGTGGCTATCTTACTAAATGTTCATTCAGGATTGAGAATGGCATTAAGCAAAAATACTATACATATTTTAATGAAAAGGACGGACTCTTAAATAACCGCGTTTATTGTATAATGCAGGATAGGTCAGGGAATATCTGGATCGGGACTGACGGAGGAGGGGTATCAAAGTATGATGGGAAAGAAATGACAACTTATACAATTAAACAAGGTCTGGGGGGAAGTGTAATCAGAAAAATCTATGAGGACAGGGACGGTAACCTGTGGTTTGCTACATACGGTTCAGGTATATCAAAATTTGATGGTGTAAATTTTACAAACTACGGAGTAGAACAGGGCCTTAGCGGAAATAATGTTTTAAGTATTCTTCAGGATTCAGATGGAAATTTCTGGTTTGGGACTGATGCAGGCGGGGTTACTTTTTTTGACGGCAAGAATTTTATTCACTATTCAAAGGCAGAAGGATTCTTCAGCAATGTAGTATATAGTATTATTCAGGATAAGTCAGGGATAATTTGGTTTGGAACTGGAGGAAGCGGAATTGTGAAGTTTGACGGGGAGCAATTTACTGCATACACTAATCAAAAAGTACCATATAATAACTATATTCTGAGCCTGTTGCAGGATTCACACGGTAATATATGGATGGGAAGCCGTTTCGGGGTAATGGTTCTTGAGGATGTACAAAATCCCAGTTTCAGATATTATGATTATGAAGACGGATTCACAGGAATCGGGTGTAATATTGGTGCGATTGAAGAGACAGGGGATGGAATAATCTGGATAGGGACTAATGACAGATTAACCTTATTCAATAGTGCAGGAGATACTACCAACACTGTTAATACACAGATCCAAATTACAGGGGTTCAGTTATTTAATGAGACTATTCCCTGGACTGCACTTTTAGGGAGGAAAGATAGTACCCTGTTATTACCAAATGGAGTGAAAGTGGGGAAGCTTAGGTTTGCTGGTCTTTTAAAATGGTATGGCATTCCGGAGAACCTTAGTCTCAGATATAATAACAACTATCTTACTATTAGTTATATAGGCATATCTATTACTGAGAACAACAAAATTCAGTATCAGTATAAACTCGAAGGTTTGGATGATGACTGGAATACTCCAACAACCCGGACTGAGGTCACATACGGGAACCTTAATCAGGGTGAATACGCATTCGTTGTAAGGTCAAATAACGGCAGTGGAGTATGGGGCCAAGAAATCAGATATCCTTTTTCGGTCAGGGCTCCGTGGTGGGAGACACTCTGGTTTTACTCTCTGGTTGTTCTTCTCCTGATTATTTTGATATACACTATTTTCAGGTATCGTTTAAGGAAACTGAAGCGGGATAAACAAATACTTGAATTGAAGGTAAAAGAACAGACACTTGAAATAACCCAAACAAACAATGAACTCCAAAAAACGAATGCTGAAAAGGATAAGTTTTTATCAATAATAGCCCATGACCTGCGAAGTCCGTTTAGTGGCTTTATTGGATTGACAGAACAACTTGCAGATGATTTATCGGGCTTTACAACAGCAGAAATTCAGAAAATCGCTGAGAGCCTGAAAGTATCGGCAACTAATATCTATGGTTTGCTTGAAAATCTTCTGGACTGGGCAAAGATGAAGCAGGGAAGGCTCCCATTCAACCCTGAGAGAATTCAGTTATCTTCAATTGTAAATGAATGCATTACATCTCTGAGGGATCCGGCAAGAATTAAGAAAATTGAAATATCAGTAAAGATTAATGATGATATATATGGCGTGGCAGACATAAATATGTTGCAGGTAATAATACGCAATCTTGTATCAAATTCTGTAAAGTTCACTCATGAAAACGGGAAGATTTCAATTTCAGCCATCCCAACCCCGGATAATTATATTGAAATATCTGTAAGCGATACTGGTATAGGAATGAGTCAGGCCTTCATTAATAAGATATTCCTGATCGAGGAAAAAACTAACAGAAGAGGGACAGCCGGAGAACAGAGTACCGGTTTGGGTTTAATTCTTTGCAAGGAATTTGTCGAAAAGCAGTCAGGCAAAATACGTGTAGAAAGCGAAGAAGGGAAAGGATCGGTGTTTTATTTTACAATTCCATCAATTAATTTGTGATCAGGTTTCAATAAACACGTAGGGACGCAAAATTTTGCATCCCTACCCTGAATTTTAAAATGTAATATCTGTGAAGGCATCACCATTTGATACCTTTTATTATTTCAGATACAACCCCAGGGTATCTTATTCTGTCATCTTTTAAGAGGCCGTAACCAATATATATAATTTCCTTATCATCAGCATACCAGTAGTGACGTTGAAGCATCATCATTGCAAAAGTGTGTTCCATCGTTTTGAATGTTTTGCCTCCGATTACCTGATCGGTTGCCGGATTTGCCTTAAAATCTATGGCAGGGTTCCATCGAGAAGTATTATCCATAAATTGCTTAAGGGTAAGCTTATCAGAATTTGGTGTTCTTATTATCTGAATGATTTCAGAGTCCTTCAGAGTTAATACCAGCCGGTCGTTGGATGTAGTGTTGTTCTTCGTTATCCAATCCTGTTTTTTAGTTTTGAAACTCCATCCGTCAGGGTAGGACAGGCTTACTTTAGGTGTTGTATTGTCGAGCTTTTGCCACTTCGAGACTTGAATAGGCTTATAATATTTTTCAATTTCTGCCAAAATCCAGGCAGTTGCTTCATCGTTTGTCGCGAAGCTTTTCTTTGCTGAAGAAGGGAAGAAGTCTGCCTGATATGTTGTTTTTGGCTTAGAGTCGTCACTATTGCTGTAATTGCAACCCGATGGTTCAACCATAGCAATTACTTCATTGTTTTTAATGAAACTGTATGAAGAGAGACCTTTTGCCAGAGTACAGGGATAAGCTGTTTTAGTAGCACCAGCCGGAAGATTCTGGCCTGAAGAAATCAGACTGAATGTCATAAAAAGAAACAGGATTGCATTTTTCATAGATTATAGTTTTACAATTTCTACTCTTCGGTTAAGTTTTTTCCCTTCTTCTGTTGAGTTTGTTGAAACAGGGCAAAGTGGCCCTACACCGTCAGACTGTAATCTGGATTTGTCAATTTTACCATTCGTTATAAGATATGTTTTAATGCTTTCAGCTCTTTCTTTAGAAAGTGTCATGTTGCTTAGAAAATCACCTGTAATATCAGTATGTCCGACAATAATTATTTTTACAGAGGGATTGGCATTCAGATAATCTGTAATTTGTTTCAGGGCTTCAGCAGACTTAGGTTTAATTGTTGATTTTGCAACATCAAACAGGATTCCGTATAAAGTTGCTTTGCCTTCTTTTTCAATAGATTCCTGGATTGTCATAACAATATCCTGTTGCATATTCTTCACTTCTATAATTGTTATCAGAAATCCTTTGTCATCAGAGTCAACCGCATCATCAATTTTCATAAAAACTTCATTCCCGTTATTGCTGAAAGAAAAGAATGAATTATTGTTGGCCAGTGATTTCCCTTTTATTTTTACAACTGCATTGGCATAATTCAGTCTGATCTGATCTCCGCTGACTTTTCGGGTTTCATTCTTGTCCTTTGAATATGAAAGCCTTCGATACTCTCCAGCTTTTCTTACCCTGACGCTTTTATTGTCGAGGCCGACATAAAAGAACTCAATATCTTTATATTCACTGAATTCACAATTGTTCAGATAAAATCCTTGCATCCTGTTCATATATACTGGCTCAATTTCTTTACACCCGGGTTTATCTGTCTGGGCCGAAGCAAGCATAGTACTAAAGGCCAGTAAAACGAATAATACATTCTTCATAATGGCAGGATTTGTTTTAAAGTGACGATTCAGATTCATAATAAAGCATTAACAAAAAAAAATTAATATGGTTCGGATGGGGGAAAAAAGTAGGGACGCAAAATTTTGCGTCCCTACCACAACATAATAAATATTGAAATGTTTTGCGGCTATTATTTCGGTTGGTATACCCTGACCCAATCGATTTCCATTGATGTCATTCCGTTTAAAGGTTTGTCGGTTCCTCCGGCAAGAAGAACATACATTGGTTCCTGGGGAATATCAGATGTCTGGGTGAATACCTCTGTGTCGTTTATTTTCCAGACAAGTTTATCAGAAGTCCATTCGAGGGAAAAAATGAAGAAATCATTAGCATATCGTGATCCAAGCGATGTTTTGACATAATTCCCTTTTGCTGTGAAATAATCGAACCATACTTTCCCTTTTGATGTGCGGCAAACATCTAGATGTGGTGTTATTTTATCAGCCAGCATCCAGAATGCGCTCTTTGCATTGGGATCACCGAGCTTGATTTTTGCAGTGAAGGTACCGTACTTCTGCCTGAAGCTGTTGCCCGAATTAATAAGGCCTGACGTATAGCTGAATTCTTTGGTCGAGAATCCTTTTGCAGCAGACCATACTTTCCCGGTAACTTTCTGTGGTTTTGTATTAATTTTAAGTATGCTGTTCCTGATTTCAAAATTGTCCTTTTCAGTATAAGCCTGCAGATCAGATTCAACAGAATATCTGTCTTTGAGAAGTTTTTCTCCCCAATAATAGTTGGTTAGCCACTTTTTAGTATCAAGCTTATCAGTATCAAATTCATCGCTAAATGTGAGCTCTCTGTGTTTGAGAATATCAAATTTATTGGAGTCTTTAACTTTAAAGTACCAGATGATATCCTCACTTTTCTTTAACTTATCATGTTCCTGATGTTCTTTGAACATTTCGGTTTTTTCAAACCTTTTCTTGTCAAGAAGATACTCTTTTTGTTTTTTGAATTCCGGAGACGCTACAAACTCTTTAAGTTCATTGTATCTGGCAAGGCGGGTTGAACCGTCAATACTCTGGAAGTTCGCTAACTCTTTTGAAGACTTGAATTTATAATAATCTTTTATTTCAGTGCTTCCCTTAAGCCTGTTATACTCCTGAAGTTTTTTGTCATCAGCTGAATCCTTAAATTCCTTGGTTTTCATCTTACCTTTGAATTCAGGAGACTGAACCAGTTTTTCTAGAGTTTCAAAACTGCCTATCTTTTCTGAACCATCAAGATCCTTGAATTTCTTGAGATCAGTTCCGGCAACTGTCCTGAAATATAAAACAATATCCTTAGCTTTCTGAAGCGAAAGAAATTCTTTCTCTTTTGAATACTCCTCAGAGGTTTTATACTGAAGAGATTCAATTTCCTTCTTTTTCTGAATAAAATCAGATGATGTTACCAGTTTATCCAGTTCCGAAAATTTCGCCAGCTGTTCAGATTTTGAAAAGGTGTTCAGTTTCTCAAATTCCGAAATCAAAGCCTTTTCAGCCTGCTCAATTTTCGAAGTTGATGGGATCATTCCCAGTAAAAGCTTGAGACTTGCCATTGTAATAATGTTTTTGGTACAACCTGTTAAAGATAGAAATTCTTTCTAAATAAACGACTTCTGGACTCCAATTATTTGCTTTTCTGCTTGTATTCATGCTTATTAACTCAAAAAAAAGTGAAAATTTTCTGAAAAAGTTTGGAAAAATAAAAATACCATTTTAACTTTGACCGGACGTTCAGTCAAAAACATTTTGATATTTGTTTCGTAAAATTTCAGAATATGTCACCCAGGACACCAGAGCAATTTGAAGAGATGAGAGAAGAAAGAAAGACTCTCATTATGGATGTCGCCCTTGAGCATTTTGCCAGGGAGGGGTATCATAAAACTACAATAAATCACATTGCCAGACATGCCAGGATATCCAAAGGCCTGATGTATAATTATTTTACAAGCAAGGAGTCGCTCCTTTTTGAAATAATTATGCGTTCGGTAAATGAAATGTATGCTGATTTTGACCGGGACAAAGACGGATACCTTTCACGTGATGAGTTTGAGTTTTTTATCAGAAGATTATTCAACCTGCTGAAAGAAAAGAAAACATTCTGGCGGCTGCTTTTTCAGTTGATTATGCAGAATGAAGTGAGAGAGAAAATTCTTAATTCTTTTCCATCATTCGGCATTGCTGTTGAAGAAAACAAAATCAGTAACGACATAACTTTTTTGAACTCTATTGTTAATATATTAACAGATTATTTTGTAAGGAAAAAGGAGCGTGAGAGAGCAGATTACAATCCTTTAAGTGAACTAAATCTTTTTATTCTTACCCTGAAAGGTTTTGCACTCTCCTTTGTTTATATGGAGGATAAAGACGACGGATATTATGAAAAAACAATTAATGATATTATTGAGAAGTATAAATAGTGCTGTGATGAAAAAAATTCTGTACAAAAGTCTGTTTCTGATTATCTCTGCTATTAATGTTTTTAATGCTTCAGGCCAGAATCTGTCTGCAACGGAAATAGTAAAAAAAGCTGACGAGAAGTTCAACGGGGAGAAATCAAGCATAATGGTTATGTCGATGACGATAATCAGACCGACATGGAAAAGAACTGTTGAGTTTAAGAATTGGTCACTGGGACGCGAAAATGCACTCACCCTCATAACTGCTCCCGCAAAGGATGTTGGTCAGACGTTTTTAAAAAGAGGTTCAGAAATGTGGAGCTGGAATCCGGCAATTAACAGGCTTATAAAGCTTCCTTCGTCAATGATGTCACAAGGGTGGATGGGATCAGATTATACAAATGATGACATACTGAAAGAGTCCTCAGTAGTGACAGACTATTCTCACGAAATTGTTGGTGATGAAATGATCGGTGGGAGGCTCTGTTATAAAATAAAAATGACTGCAAAAGAAGATGCTTCAATTGTATGGGGACACCAGATAAGATGGATTGATAAAAAAGATCTGCTCGTACTGCGTGCAGAACTATATGATGAGGATGGGATATTGGTCAGAACTGAAGTCGGATCTGACTTAAAGACCTTTGAGGGAAGAACTATTCCGTCATTACTTGAACTAACACCTGCTGAAGAGCTTGGTAACAAGACCGTTGTTGAAATAAAGGATATTAAATTTAATGTTCCAATTGAAGACAGTTTTTTTTCGCAGCAGAACATGAAAAGGGTAAGATAAAAAATTGTCATTTAATTGTCATTCAAAAGTCATTCAATTGTAAGAGTATAAATGACAACAAATGACGGCAAAGCCTAATGACACGAAGTAAGTGACGCGAAGCAAATGACATAAAAAGATTGTAGAGGATTATTAACAGATTATATGCAGGAATGAAAGATGATATTAAAATAGCATGGAGAAACCTGTGGAGAAACAGAAGGAGGACCATAATTACTTCCTCCTCTATACTCTTTGCTGTGTTTTTTGCTGTTGTCATGCGATCATATCAACTTGGTAGCTATGACAGTATGATACTTAACTTTATTGAGTCATATTCAGGCTATTTGCAGGTTCAGCATAAAAAATACCAGGACAGTCCAATGGTAGACTATTCCTTTGACTACAGCGACTCTCTTGCATCTGCGATAAAACAAGTCGAAAACGTTGTTGCAGTCTCCCCCCACATTGAATCATTTGCTCTGGCATCAAGCGGAACCCAGACAAAAGGTGTTGCTGTTCTGGCAATCGATCCTGAGATGGAGAGAGAATTTTCAAATCCGGAAAATAAACTTGTAAGATACAGGATAACCGGAGAATCCATTAATGGTCTGAAGAAATCAGGCTCAGTTCCTGAAGAGATTACTGACAGGCTGGAAAAGAGTATTGACAGATCCTATTCATCTGTTTCAAGATTTGAACTTGAACAGGAATTTTCAGAAGAAGAGAGTCAGAAATACCTTCAGGAGATTCTTAAATATTGCGAGGTAAAAAACGGATTTCTGACAAATGATGACATAGGGGTGCTTGTTTCAGACAGACTTGCCAGCTACCTGAATCTCACCATCGGAGATACAGTTATTCTTATGGGACAGGGATATCATGGTGCCACCGCAGCGGCAATATTCCCGGTACGGGGCTTGATTAAAATGCCATCGCCTGACATAGATAACAGACTTATAATTATGACTATTCCCACCGCACAAAAGTTCTATGATGCGGAGGGAAAAATAACCTCTCTTTCAGTAAATCTGACAAGTAAATCATCCAGAATAATGGACGCTGCAAGAAATAAAATAAATTCACTACTTACAGACGAGAATACTATTGCCAAAACCTGGGAAGAACTAAATCCTGTTCTTGTACAACAAATCCAGGGAGACAGCCAGACAGGTATAGCTACTCTTGCAATGCTTTACTTCATAATCTTCTTTGGAATATTTGGAACTGTGCTAATGATGATAGCTGAGAGGACAAAAGAATTTGGTGTTCTTATCTCAATAGGAATGCAGAGAGGAAAATTGAAAAGAATAATCACAATTGAAATGATTTTTCTCGGAATCCTGGGATTGGCAGGCGGCCTGCTTTTAAGTGCTCCGTTCATTGTCTATTTTAACCTTCATCCCATCCTGCTGAAAGGAGATCTCGCTAAAATGATGGAAGATTACGGTTGGGAGGCAATAATGCCGACCGCATGGTTTGGCCCGTATTATTACTGGCAGGGTCTTGTTGTATGTATTATGGTATTTCTGGCAACAATATACCCTTTAAGAAAAATTGGTAAGCTAAAAGAAATAGAAGCTCTGCGGAGTTGATTAAACAGGGAAATTATGATATGGTCAATTTCATGGAAGAATGTCTGGCGCAATAAGATCCGAAGCCTTGTTGTTATTATTGCCACCACCCTTGGGATAATATCCGGAGTAATGGTTGTAGGTATAATGGAGGGGTGGACCAAACAACGCCTGCATGATGCAATATTTAATGAAGTTTCTCATATTCAGATACATAACTCTGATTATCTTAAGAATGAAGAGATTCTTCTTACTGTCAGCGACACAGCTGAGTTGATTAAGGCAATAAACAAGATCCCTGAAATATCAACAGGGGTAATCAGAACCAGGCTTATTGCTATGGCGAATACTCCGTGGGCCAATGCAGGTGTAATTATTTATGGGATTAATCCGGAAAAGGAAAAGAAATTGTCGGAGATCTATAAAAAGATTGTCCCTCAGGGAGGAGAATATCTCGACAGTCAAAATACCGGAAACATTCTAATCAGCGACAAAACTGCCGAGATACTGAAGCTTAAGCAATATATAGTAACACAGGAAGTTATTGACAACCTGAGAAATGAGAATCTTCCCGATGATGTACTTTTAATTCTGGGCAGTTTAAAGGATAAAAGATACAGATCTCCAAAAGAGTTCCGCGAGGCTATGAAAATGGAATTTACCAAGAAACAGCTTGATAAATATGGTCTTAAAATAACAGAGAGATCACTCGATTACCGGATCCGTAATAAAGTCCAGATTACGATGTCGGATGAAACCGGCAATCCGGTTCAGGGAACATTCAGGGTTGGCGGTATTTATAAAACAACAAACGGAGCTTTTGATCAGGCTGCGGTTTTTGTTGATTCAAAAGAGCTGGCAGTATTATATGGAGGAACAACGCCTCTTGTTCACGAGATTGCCTTGCTGCTGAATGATATAGAGAATGCTGATTCCGTGAAGGAAAAACTTGCAGGAATCTCTCCGGGGAATACTGTTAGTACATGGAAAGAACTTGCCCCTGATGCAGCAATGATGAACGATTATATGATAATGTATTATTTCCTGTTTATCGGGATCGTTATGTTCGCCCTTGCTTTTGGAATAATAAACACCATGATGATGACAATACTGGAGAGAACCAAGGAGCTCGGTATGCTAATGGCTATAGGTATGAACCGGAGACGCGTCTTCAGTATGATCATGCTTGAGACAATATTTCTGACAATGGTTGGCGCAGTTGCCGGAATGATTTCAGGATGGGCAATAGTAGGATCTCTTGGGAAAACCGGGATACATTTTTCATCATGGGGTGAAGGTTTTGAAGCGATAGGATTTGCAGCAAGAGTATATCCTGTTATTTCACCATCATTTTTCATAATAATAACGGTTATGGTAGTCTTTACTGCAATAATATCATCAGTCTGGCCTGCCAGAAAGGCTCTTAAACTAATTCCGGTTGAAGCACTCAGAACAGAATAAAAAGTAATAAATAATGCTATGAAAGTAATTGATATAAAGAATGTTCATAAAATATATGATGAGACCAAAATTGCTGTCAGGGCTGTAGACGGAGTTACATTGAGTTTCTCAGAAGCTGAATTTGCGGCGATCGTAGGTCCCTCAGGTTCAGGTAAGACAACGTTGCTTAATCTTATCGGGGGTCTGGATATTCCAACCTCAGGCGAAATTCTTATCGACGGAACCAATCTGAGCACACTTAAGTCTTCAGAACTGATCGATTTCAGATTAAATAACATTGGTTTTGTATTTCAGTCTTATAACCTTATCCCGGTACTGTCTGCAAAAGAGAATGTGGAATTCATTATGAGTCTTCAGAAATGGCCAAAGGCAGAGAGAGATCTAAGAACGATGGAACTACTGGCAGCTATCGGACTGAATGACAAGATTGATAGCAGGCCAGCGCAGATGTCAGGCGGTCAGCAACAAAGGGTAGCTGTTGCACGGGCACTGGCTTCCCGACCAAAATTTGTTCTTGCAGACGAACCAACTGCCAACCTGGATTCAAAATCAGCAGCGACATTACTTGAAATTATGGAAAAACTGAATCATGAGGAGAAAATTACTTTCATATTTTCAACTCACGATGCCAGGGTAGTTAAAATGGCTCACAGGGTTATTACACTTGAAGATGGTAAAGTAGTTTCAGATGATGTGAGGGAATAGTTTTAAATAAGGGGATGAGATCAGTATTAGTAATAACAGGAATAATCTTAATATCGGTAATGCCTCTTTTTTCTCAGGAGAAACAACAGGTAATTGTGTTAAACGGTTATGTAACAACAATGCAAAGCGCAATGTTTGATTCTCTCTCCGGACCGGTTGTTTACGATAATCTCATTCATAACAGACTCAATTTCAAAGGATATATCAACAGTCATTTGACGTTTGCCGCTGAATTCCGGAACCGGCTCTTCACCGGCGATATGGTCAGAACAAATAGTTCATACTCTGAAATGATCGGTATGGATCAGGGTTTTACAGACATGTCGTGGAATGTGATAAATGAAAACTCTTTTCTTCTTAATACTACAGTTGACCGCCTCTGGTTTGATATTAATGCCGGTAAGGCCCAGCTGCGCATAGGGCGCCAGAGGATAAACTGGGGGCAGACACTGGTTTGGAACCCTAATGATGTTTTCAATGCATATTCATTTTTCGATTTTGATTATGCCGAACGACCTGGCAGCGATGCAGTCAGATTTCAGTATTTTCCTACATACTCTTCAGCTGTTGAGCTTGCTGTTAAAGTTAACTACGATAACGCGATAACAGCTGCTGGTCTGTATCGTTTTAACAAGTGGGGTTATGATATTCAGTTCCTCGCAGGCTGGGTTAATAGCGAAGATATTGTATTAGGAGCCGGATGGTCTGGTTCCATCGGCAGCGTTTCATTCAGGGGCGAGGGATCGTGGTTTGAACCGGTTGAGGATTTTCCCGTAACAGAGGGTACTCTGCTTCTCACCGCCGGGGTGGATAAAATATTCAAAAACAATTCGATGGCTCAGGCACAGATTATGTATTGTAATAATCCGCTTTCTCTCACCGACTTCAATAGTTTCTATACAGGAAACCTGTCATCAAAAGATCTTGCTTTCTCCAGGTTTTCAGCATTCGGACAGTTTACCTGGGCAGCTACCCCGTTGCTTAATACAAGTATTTCTGCAATGTGGTTTCCCGATCTGAAGGGATATTTTGCAGGCCCCTCACTTGATTTGTCACTTGCAGAAAACGTTGATTTCTCACTGATCTGGCAGCACTTCACAAGCATTATGGATGGCACAAAAACAAGAATTAATTTAGGATTTCTCAGGATAAAGTACAGTTTCTAGAATTTTCATACTTTTGCCACACAACTAATAAACTTTAAGATGGCCCTGGTACATGAATTTGAAAATAGCGGAAACTGGTTGTTCAAAAGAAGAAGCTGGCTGCCCGTTTTTATGATCACCGCAGGAATTGTAATGATGTATCTTGGTAATCGCCAGGCAATCCTGTTTGACCTGAGAGATGAATTACTCTTTCTTGGCATTAGTCTCTTCGGACAAATAATTAGAATTCTTACAGTAGGGTTTACCCCTAAAAACACATCAGGCAGAAATACTGTTAACGGCCAGATCGCTGATGAGCTAAATGTGACAGGGATCTATTCACTTCTCCGTCATCCTTTGTATCTGGGTAACTTCTTCATGTGGCTGGGACCTGTTCTTTTTCTGCGTTCCGGCTGGTTTGTTGTGGTATTCGGATTGTTCTACTGGCTTTATTATGAGCGTATAATGTTTGCGGAAGAACAGTATTTAAGAAGAAAGTTCGGGGAAGTATATGACAAATGGTCAGAAACGGTAAGTTCCTTTATTCCCTTAACTTTCAATTATATTGCACCAAAACTACCTTTTTCATTCCGGAATGTTTTAAAAAGGGAATATAACAGTTTTGTTAACATCTTCGTTATATTCATTCTCCTGGATCTTTTCAGAAATTATTTTCTTGCATCAAGGATCTACCTTACTGAAATGTGGATCTGGCTTTTTGCTGCTGCTTTTGTTATCTGGATAACAGTACGGACAATACACAAACGTACCAAATGGCTTGAAGTAGAAGGGAGATAAAAAGCCGCAAAACTCTTGCGAACTTTGCGGCTGAAAATATGGTGGTTTGATGATTAATCCCTCGATCCCAGAAAGATCATAATATAATACATCAGTGTGGCCAGCGAACCAAGTGCGGCAACTACGTAAGTATAAGCGGCCCACTTAAGTGCATCCTGTGCTTTATCATGATTCTGATACGAAGTGACACCTGCATTTGTTAACCATGCCAGTGCCCTCTGACTTGCATTTATTTCAACTGGTAATGTTATAAAGCTGAATAGTGTGGTCAGTGCGAAAAGTGCAATACCGGCAAGCAGCAGAGCAGGGAAAGTTTGTATCAGCAGTATGCCTGCAAGAAGAATCCACTGAACCCACTTTGAAGAAAAGCTAACTGCAGGAACCAGTTTTGACCTCATCGTGAGCCACGAATAGGCAGTGGCATGCTGAACTGCATGACCGCATTCATGAGCTGCAACTGCAACTGCTGAAATTGAACGTCCGTTATATACTTCAGGACTGAGATTTATGGTTTTGTTTACAGGATTATAGTGGTCAGACAGATGTCCCTGTACACTTTCAATTCTTACATCGGTAATTCCGTGATCCCGGAGCATCCTCTCAGCAACATCTCGTCCCGACATGCCATTATCCACAAGTATTTTGGAATACTTCTTAAACTTCGATTTTAAAACCCAGCTTACTACCCAGCTGAGTATCATAAAAGCAATAAAAATTATCCATATATTCATAGTCATTTCCTCCTTTAATTTATTTTGAAATACCACTGCAAAAGTACTGCCAAACCTTTAACTTTTAGCAGGTATTGACATTTTGTCATAAATAAATGGCGTAAAGGCACATTGGCGCAAAGGCACAATGGCAAAACCGGTTCAGCCCCGGCTTCACTGTCATTGTAACTAGTCAAACAGTTATTATCTTTGCTGAATGATAAAAAGGATTAATTCTGTCTTATCTTTTCTTTTAGCCCTTCCTGTTCATTTTTACAGGTACTCAATATCTCCATTTATCAGACCCGGCTGCAGGCATGAGCCTTCCTGCTCTCAATATATGCTTGATGCACTTAAGTTACACGGACCTCTTCTTGGATTGATTATGGGAACAGGCAGGATTTTAAGATGCAGGCCTGGGGGCACTCACGGCTATGACCCGGTCCCTCTCATTCATTTTCGCAGGTATAAACCATTAAGTAACTGGAAAAAATCAAACCGTCTTAAAAGATAGATTTTTTAACCACAAAGGACACAAAGTAATCACGAAGTACACAAAGTAAAAGCGTTGTTATTAAGCTCTTTGTGCCCTTTGCGTAATGTCTTTGTGTTCTTTGCGGTTAATGGATTTCAGAATCCCAAATCTTCTCTTAGCTGCTTATACCCCGACCGGCTAACCGGCAATTTATCTCCTGAGTTCAGGACTGCCACATGGTTATCTTTCCCGTAGGGTTCGATTTGTTTTATCTCTGCAACATTAACAATGTAAGTGCGGTGAATTCTGACAAAATCCGATTTCGGGAGGTTTTCCTCGTAGTATTTCATTGTCTGTTGCTTCAGAGCCTTTCCTGTAGCATGATATATCATAACATAATCATCCTGTGCCTCAACATATCTTACCTGATCAACAGGGATGATATTTATAGAATTGGCTTTTCTCACGACTATCCTGTTTACCGGGGCAGGTAGTTCAGGCTTTTGTGCAAGGAGTTGATTTGCCGGGACATTATTTCCTGCCCCGGATCTTATCTTATCAATTGCTTTTTTTACAGCTTCAAGGAACCTTCTTTTTTCATAAGGTTTCATAATATAGTCAACTGCATTAAGTTCAAAAGCCCTTAAGGCAAATTGATCATAAGCAGTAGCAAAAATAATTTCAGGTTTCTCTGTAAGGACTTCAACCAACTCAATACCGGTAAGTCTTGGCATCTGGATATCCAGGAATACCAGGTCGGGTTTCAGCGTTGAGATAGATTTAAGTCCGGAAAAACCATCTGCACATTCGGCAATAACTTCAATGTCGTCAACTTCCTTTAAATAGTGCTTGACTAACTCTCTTGCCGGTGTTTCGTCGTCTATTATGATGATCTTTATCTTTTCCATTTTTTCCAGATTCCTTGTATTTGAAAAACCTATATTTTCTGCACCCTAAATTTATGAAATAATTGAGTTCGAAAGATCAGTAAACCGGATGTTGTTTGAAAATTCTGATGTTTTGAGGTTTGTTTACCGCAGAGGGCCACAGAGAATATAATTGAGAGCCGCAGAGGTGCGTTCTTTACAAATTCATCTCAGCGGCTCTCTGCTTTTTCTCAGCGATGCTCAGCGGTAAAAAAAGAACCCTGAAATTTATGAAACACCAGCTGGTATATAGAGTGTTACAGTATATATGTTGTTCTCTTTTGTTGTTTTTATTGATGCTTTATTCCCGTAAAACAATTCAAGCCTTCTGGTCACATTTAATAATCCTGTACCGGTTCCCTTCCTTAAAGAAGGTACTGTGTCGTAATTGTTTTTAATTATTATTTCAATAAATCCGTCGATCATTCTGGCTTCTGTAATAATCCTGACTGTTTCAGTACTTTCATAAACGCCATGCTTGACAGCATTTTCGTAGAGTGGTTGCAGAAGCATGACCGGTAGTTTGAAATCAAGACAGTTGGTTTCTATGTTTTCCTCCGTTGTCAGCTTATCTCCAAACCTTACCTTTTCTATTTCGAGATATAAGCGAAGATTATCCAGTTCACTCTGAAGCGAGACAGGCTGTTCATCTTTTCTGGAAAGCGCATATCTCATAAAATCAGAAAGTTTAACAACCATAGTCCTCGCCTTTTCAGGGTCGGTTACAGTGAGTGAACTGATTGAGTTCAGGCTGTTGAACAGAAAATGGGGATTTATCTGCGACCTCAGCATTTTAAGTTCGGTCTCTTTTACCAGGCTTTCAAGACGGGCCTCTTTTGCATTTTTTTCTGAGAGATTTGTAAGACTAATAAAGAGATAATAAGTAAGAATTATCAGTCCGTAAATGAATACTCCGGTTCCAACCCTGTATGAGAAAGTGGCGTCATAATAGGCCTGGTAGTTGTTTCCCTCAGGTAAAATGGATTGCATAATAAGCTTTGTGACCAGGACCCAAATAATAACTGAAACTGCACCGCTTGCAACCAGGTTCCCGACAAGAACAGGAACTGACGGTTTTGATGAATTAAAGAAACTGAAAGGATACCATAATGAAAGTGCCAGTCCGGAATAGATCAATAGTGACAAAAGGCTGTCAATTACTCCAATATTGCTGAAACTTCCGAAGGCGAAATAGAAAAGCAGCGACTGGCCCGCCGCAAGGAAGAGCCAGATCAGCCACCATACTATCAAACGTACTCTGTTCTGAAATACAGGATGTTTCATTACAGTATTTTAGTAACTTTTTACTTCGCCTCCGCCAAACACAACAGCTCCTTTTATAATCAGCTGACGGCTTAAGTCAATTGTTCTTCCGGGGTGTAATTTACGTGAGTCGCCGAATCCGCCGAGAACAGGAACAACTTCAATTTTTACATTCCAGTCGTCGGGTACAATAATTGTTGTGCCGCCAAAAACGCATGCTATTTCAAGTTCTGAAACACCGGGAGCAAGTTTTGCTTTTGTAAGGTCTATTTCGCTTCCTCCAAATACTGCGCTTACTTTTCCGCCCCTGAAATTTTCAGAAACAATCTGTCTCTCCCCTCCGCTGAAAACATGAACATAATCTATATAGTCATCTCCAACCTGGGCTGTGGTAGTAACTGAATTCCATCCCCGCCGCTTTGAGAATATGAAAACTACTCCGATAATTATAAAAATTGAAGGCCAGAACATGTTAACATCAAAGGTTTCTCTGAAGATATGAGGTATCAGGAAAAATGCACCGACAGCCATAACAATGATCCCTGAAGTCTTACTTCCGGAAGATCCTATTGTTATTACAAGACCAATTGTTACCAGAAGCATAGGCCAGCTGAAAATGATATCTTCAATAAATTCCGGGAAGACGCCAGTGTTCCTCATTACAAGAAATAAGCCAAGGAGTACCAGAACAACTCCGATAATTGCCCTGTTATTTTGAAGCGGATGATTCTCGTGTCTGTGACTACGACGTTCATCTTTGAAATTTTCATTTGTTTCCATAACTGTAAATTTATTTGTTTTTGAATAAGATTCTTTATTTTCTGCGTTTAAAAAACGATGATAATATAAATGAGAGTCCAACAAGTCCTACTACAGCCGGCCAGTAATAGGTATGAAAGACATCGTTAGGGATCATGAAGATCTTATCCTGCAGAAACCAGACTCCCAGGGCAATCATTATTAGTCCTCCTACGAACTGAAGATTAAGTAAAAGGAGTGCTCCGATAAATATTAAAACTGTCTGCCATGTGAAATATTCACTGACGCTTCCCAGGTTAAGAAGATCATTTGTAGCTATCAGAAGTGCTGCTCCGAGAAGAATGAAGAACAGTCCAACACCAACTCTGGGGTGGTGTTCTCTCTCATGTTCGTGATAAAAATTTTTGTGTCCCATAACTCAGATTATTTATTTATGTCAAAAGTAAGGCACACTAAAAAGATTACAGAGAAGAAATCGGTGAATGGCGTTTTTATATCGGTGATTGGTCTTTTAAGGCATTTAATGTTACTTTTTTGTTGATAATTTTTTTAATTGAAGAAGGATTCATATTTTTGCAAACCAAAATTTAAAGAGATGTCCCGAAGATATACTATACCGCTAAGCGGATTAAAGGAAGGACGGCACACTATTGATTTTGAGATTGATAATAAGTTTTTTGAACATATTGAAGAGTCGGAAGTTAAGGAAGGTAGCCTTGTTGCAAATGTTGTAATGGATAAAAGATCCTCGCATCTGGATCTTGCAATAAGGATTTCCGGCAACGTTAGAATCTGCTGTGACAGGTGTCTTGAGATGTTTTTTCACCCGGTAGTCTGTGAAAACAGACTTCTGGTTAAATTTGGAAAGGCCATAGAAGATACTGATCCTGACATTCTATCTTTGCCGGTTGGGGAAAATGAACTTGATCTGCAGCAGCATATTTATGAATTTATTCTTCTTGCGCTGCCGATCAAAAGGGTTCACCCAAACGATCCTGATGGCGATAGCACATGTGATCCGGAGATGTTGAAGAAGCTTGATGAGTTTATAATAGAGGAGGATCAGGAAGAAGATCCGCGATGGAATGAGTTGAAGAAATTAATGAATAACAATTAAATACAGAAGAAAATGCCAAATCCTAAACACAAACATTCGAAAACCAGAAGAGATAAGCGCAGAACACATTATAAAGCAACAGCTCCTCAGGTAGGTAGCTGCTCAAACTGCGGTTCTTCAGTTCTGTATCACAGGGTATGCCCTGAGTGCGGATTTTACAGAGGCAAACTTGCTATTGAGAAGAAAGCTACAGCTTAACTTCTTTAACTTAAAATAAGTACTATGAGAATTGGCCTTGATGTCATGGGTGGCGATTATGCACCTGATGCAATCATTGAGGGCGCAGTAGATTCCCTTCAGCATTTAAAAGCAGATGAGAACCTTATTCTTATTGGGGATGAGGTAGCCATTCGCAGTAAGTTAAATGAGATGAAGGTAGAGCCTTCGCTTTTTGAGATTGTTCATACAACACAGGTAATTGAGATGGGCGATCATCCAGCCAAAGCCTTTTCTCAGAAAAAAAATTCAAGTATCGCAGTCGGTTACGGGATGCTGAAAAACGGCAGTCTGGATGGATTTTGCAGTGCCGGGAATACAGGTGCAATGCTGGTTGGCGCAAGCTACACAGTAAATGTTATCCCCGGTGTATTACGTCCGGCCCTGGCAACAGTACTTCCATGTATCGATAACCGCGATTCTGTAATACTTGATGTGGGTTTAAATCCTGATTGCAAACCTGATGTACTTCTCCAGTATGGTGTTCTCGGAAGTATTTATGCCAAATATGTTCTTGGTGCAGAAAATCCTACCGTAGCTTTAATCAATATTGGTGAGGAAGAGACCAAAGGAACTCCTGCGGTAAAGGCTGCATATGAACTGATGAAAGAGCATCCCGGAATAAATTTTGTTGGAAATATTGAAGGAAATGACCTTTTCAGGGAAAAGATGACAGATGTAATTGTCTGTGATGGCTTTGTCGGAAATGTTATTCTGAAACAGGGAGAATCATTTCATCATATCTATAAAAACAGAAATCTTAAAGACGAATTTTTTGATCGCCTCGATTGGGAAAATATCGGAGGTACTCCTATTGTCGGTATCAATGCCAATGTTGTTATCGGTCACGGAATATCGAAAAGAAGGGCTATTATGAATATGGTCCGGCAGACCAGGGCAGTTGTGCACGCTAACCTGGCTCAAATGATTAAAGAAGCAATATAATTATGGAAAAGTTACGGGCAGCTATTACAGGAATTAACGCCTGGGTGCCGGAATACAAGCTGACAAATCAGGAACTTTCAAAGATGGTCGATACTTCCGACGAATGGATAATGCAGAGGGTCGGAATAAAAGAAAGAAGGATACTAAAAGGAGAGGGACTGGGAAGTTCAGATCTTGGAGAGCAGGCTGTTAAAGGCTTATTACTGAAAACAAATACTGCTCCTGAAGAAGTTGACCTGCTTATCTGCTGTTCAGTAACTCCCGACATGGCTTTTCCCGCAACTGCGAATATCATCTCTGATAAATGCGGTATAAAAAATGCATTCAGTTTCGACTTAAATGCTGCATGCTCCGGATTTCTTTTCGCATTACAGACAGGCGCTGTTTATGTTGAATCCGGGAGATACAAGAAAGTTGTCGTTGTCGGTGCTGATAAGATGTCCTCAATAACTGATTATACCGACCGTACAACATGTCCTCTTTTCGGCGATGCAGCCGGTGCCGTGTTACTTGAGCCGACAACAGAAGAATATGGGATAATGGACCATATTTTCAAAACTGACGGTTCAGGCCGCAAATATCTTCACATGAAAGCCGGTGGATCTGTAAAGCCTGCTTCATACGAGACTATTGATGCGAAAGAACATTTTATATATCAGGAAGGACAGAGCGTTTTCAAATTTGCAGTTTCCAATATGGCAGACGTTGCTGCCGAGATCATGGAAAAAAATAACCTTAAGTCAGAAGATATATCTTGGCTGGTTCCCCATCAGGCCAATCTTCGTATTATTGACGCTACCGGGAGAAGAATGGGACTTGCCCCGGAAAAGGTTATGATTAATATTCAGAATTATGGTAATACAACCACTGCAACAATTCCTTTATGCATGTGGGAATATGAGGATAAGCTTAAAAAAGGAGATATTCTGATCCTGGCAGCATTTGGTGGCGGCTTTACATGGGGTTCGATATATCTTAAGTGGGCATATGATCCTAAATAACCGGAATTGTAATTAAAATATTATCGGAGGCTGACTCAAAAGAGTTCAGCCTCTTTTCTTTTAATCTGCAATAGTTTTTATATTTGTGAGTTAATAAGTTTAAACCTATAATAAACCTTTTAATATTATGGCAAAATACAACGAGGTAGATAACACTACTATTAATCTTATCAGTAACGGAACAGATATAACAGGCGATATTATTTCCAATGGCGATATACGGATCGATGGAACACTAAAGGGGAGTCTGAATACCAAGGGGAAAGTTGTTATTGGACCAACAGGAAAAATTAGCGGTGAGGTTATATGTAAAAACTCGGAAGTTTCAGGAATCGTTGAAGGCAGAATTACAGTGGGGCAATTGCTTAATTTAAAAGCTTCTTCAAAAATTCTAGGAGATATTGCTACTTCAAAACTTTCAATCGAGCCTGGTGCCAAGTTCTCAGGAAACTGCAAAATGAGTGACAACGACAATAATGGAGGAAACTCAACCACAAAAGAAAAAGAACCTGATAAGTCAGGAAAATAAGGGACTCAACAACTTTGCAAAATACTCAGGCATTGCATTCCAGATGATTGGAATCATACTTATAACTACCTGGGGTGGAACAAAACTTGATAAACTGACAGGATTTGAAACACCTGTTTTCACAATTGTACTCTCGCTCCTGGGAGTTTTTGCAGCAATCTATACAGCCATAAAAGGCTTTATTAAGTGACATCTTTTTGAAACCGATCTATAAATATTCCCTGATACTTCTGTGTATCAATATTCTGATTGGCAGCGCAGGATATCTGTATGTCTCCTACAGCGACACAGCTCTCTCCTTAAGCAATATTTTATTACTTACTCTTCTGTTCTCAATTATAGCTGTAATTACAATTATCATTTTTTTAAGGGGCCAGACTAAAGATCCGGAAAGTCAGACACTTCACAGCTTTGTTGCCATTGGCCTGAAGTTCCTTCTCGAGATGTTTCTTGCACTTGTTTGGTTTATTGTTGCTAAAAAAACTTCTTTACCATCTGTTTTAATATTTTTTGTTTTATATTTAACACTCACTTTGTTTTCAGTATCAATTATATTGAAAACACTGAAAAACAGATCGTTATAAAACCAATACTGATTTGAAAACAAATAAATTGATCGGCTTTTTCCTGTTTCTTCTCTTTGCCGTTACCACTGGACCTGCCTTTGGGCAACATGGTGAGGAAAAAGAGGAAGGTAAAGAAAAATTCAAAGCCAGCACGTATATACTTGAACACATTGCTGATTCGCACGAGTGGCATCTCTGGACAAAGAAAGATGGCAGCAGTGTAGCCATTTATCTGCCGGTAATCGTCTACAGTAAAGAAAAAGGGGTGAATGTTTTTTCCTCAAAGCATCTTGCACATGGACACGAATACAAGGGATTCAAAATTGAAGAAGAAGGCGATCTTAAAGGAAAAATTGTCAACATAAGCGAGGCAGGCGTTATTGACGAAGAAAATCTTCCGCTTGACCTTTCTATGACAAAAACAGTTATTGGAATGTTATCGGCCGCATTAATAGGACTCTTCCTGTTTCTTTCTCTTGCACGCTCCTACAAAAAAACAGGCATTAGCCACCCTAAAGGGATTCAGAGTTTTCTTGAGCCTGTTGTTTTATTTGTCCGCGACGATGTGGCAATTCCCAATCTCGGTCATAAATATGAAAAATACATGCCTTACCTTCTTACGGTATTCTTTTTCATACTTATAAATAACCTGATGGGACTTATTCCATTTCCGCCGCCATTTGGAGCAAACGTTACAGGGAACATAGCAATTACCTTTCTTCTCGCTACCTGCACATTCCTTGTGACACAGTTCAGCGGAAATAAAGCATACTGGAAACATGTCTTTGCCACACCAGGTGTTCCATTCTGGCTTCTGCCGGTAATGATACCAGTTGAAATTATCGGTCTGTTCTCAAAACCCTTTGCTCTGATGATTCGTCTCTTTGCAAATATCACGGCAGGACATATTATTGTGCTTAGTCTTATTTGTCTGATTTTTATCTTCGACTCACTTGCATTAGCTCCTGTTTCAATATTCTTTGTGATTTTTATGGATTGCCTCGAACTTCTGGTGGCATTCCTTCAGGCATATATTTTTACTTTACTTTCTGCTCTGTTCATCAGTATGGCAGTTCAGGAACATCATTAGAATTTTTGTTTAACTAAATATTTGAAATTATGACAGGTACATTAGCAGCAGTTGGAGCAGGTCTGGCGGTAATCGGAGCCGGCCTCGGTATTGGTAGAATCGGCGGATCGGCCATGGATGCAATCGCACGCCAGCCGGAAGCTTATTCAAAGATACAGCTTGCAATGATCATTTCAGCGGCCCTTATTGAGGGAGCTGCTTTGTTCGCAATTGTAGTTGCTCTTATGTAGTAACTTAAGAAACTGAAGCCTGCAACGGTTGGTTGCAGTGCTTCATTTTTAACTAATTGTAAAAAAACAATATTATGATATTATTAGCAAACAGTCTGACCACTCCTGCAATCGGGACGCTTGTCTGGTCTGCACTGATTTTCGGGCTCTTCTTTCTGATTCTTACAAAATTTGCCTGGAAACCTATTCTTGCTGCTGTTAAGGCCAGGGATGAAATGATCAGAAGCTCACTCGAGTCAGCTGAAAAAGCAAGAGAAGAAATGCTCAAGCTGAAAAGCGACAATGAAGCTATCCTTCGTAAAGCTAGAGAAGAACGCGAAGTTATTCTGAAGGAAGCAAGGGAAGTGCGCGATAAACTAATCTCTGAAGCTAAAGGAAAGGCATCTGAAGAGGCTGAAAAACTTGTTGAAAAAGCAAGAGCAGGAATCGAAAGCGAAAAGCGCAAAGCACTCTCTGAAATTCACGAACAGGTTGCCAGTATCTCCGTGGAGATCGCATCGCGCCTGCTTGGCGAAAAACTGAAGCAAACAGGTGAACAGGAAAAGCTGATTGATAATTACCTGAAAGAGATTGATTTCAATAAGAACTAGGAAGAATAATCTGTAATGAACGACGGCAAAATATCTGTAAGGTATTCAAGGGCTCTGTTTCAGTCAGCACTCGAAAAAAAGATCATCGATAAAGTAAATGAGGATATGATCTTTATTGCTGAGGTATGCAAATTACCCGAAACAAAGGAATTTCTGCATAGTCCAATAATTATACCTTCTAAAAAGACAGCAATTTTACACAAGATGCTGGAAGGCAATGTCGAGAAAGTTACCCTTTCTCTTATCGATCTTGTAGTTAAAAACGGCAGAGAGAGTAACCTGCCTGCAATTGCCAGAGAATTTATTAATGAGACCAGGAAATACAGGGGAATAACTGAATCAGTTCTTACAACAGCAGTTAAGGTGGATCCCAAGGTAAAAAAACAAATTACCGATCTTATTTCCAGTATATTTTCCACAAAGGTAGATCTTCAGGAAATCGTGGATCCTTCTATAGTTGGGGGATTCATTCTGCGTGTCGATGATAATTACATTGATGCCAGCATTCAGAATAAATTAAGAAAAATTAGAAAAGAGTTATTAGGAGGCCTTGTAGTCTCATAATTGCATAGTAGTATTAAAGTATTTTAAGATAACATAATATGGCAAATATTAAACCAGCAGAAGTTTCAAAGATTCTCAAACAGCAACTCGAAGGGATACAGACCGGTGTTGAACTTGAGGAAGTAGGAACCGTGCTTCAGGTTGGTGACGGGATAGCCCGTATTTACGGACTTTCAAATGTTCAGTCGAATGAGCTGATTGTATTTGAAAATGGAATTGAAGCTATTGTTCTGAACCTGGAGGAAGACAATATAGGAGCTGTATTGCTCGGACCGACCGAAGAGGTAAATGAAGGCGATATAGTAAAAAGAACGGGTAGAATTGCATCACTGGGTGTAGGTGAAGGATTGCTTGGAAGGGTTATCAGTCCTACAGGCCAGCCTCTCGATGGAAAAGGTCCGATAACCGGAGAATTATATAATCTTCCGTTTGAAAGAAAAGCCCCCGGGGTTATTTTCCGTCAGCCGGTCAGGCAGCCTCTGCAGACCGGAATCAAGGCAATCGATGCAATGATACCGATCGGACGCGGACAGCGTGAATTGATTATCGGCGACAGGCAGACCGGAAAGACAGCTATTGCCATAGATACTATTATCAATCAGAAAAGTAATTTCGAAAAAGGAAAGCCTGTATATTGCATTTATGTAGCTATCGGTCAGAAGGGTTCAACAGTTGCAAATATTGCTGCAACTCTAGAGGAACACGGAGCTCTTCAGTATACTGTTATTGTACTTGCTACGGCTTCTGATCCTGCCGCATCGCAGTTCTATGCACCTTTCGCAGGAGCCGCTATTGGTGAATTTTTCCGCGATACAGGCCGCGATGCTTTGATCATTTACGATGACCTTTCAAAACAGGCTGTTTCATACAGGGAGGTCTCCCTCCTGCTTCGTCGTCCACCTGGACGTGAAGCATATCCCGGCGACGTATTCTATTTGCACTCCAGACTTCTGGAAAGAGCTGCTAAAATCATTGAATCAGACGAGGTTGCACAAAAAATGAATGACCTTCCTGAATCTATAAGACATATGGTTAAAGGAGGAGGATCATTAACAGCACTTCCTATAATTGAAACACAGGCCGGTGACGTTTCTGCCTATATTCCTACCAATGTTATTTCTATAACAGACGGTCAGATCTTTCTCGAATCAAGCCTCTTTAACTCTGGTGTAAGACCGGCTATCAACGTTGGTATTTCAGTGTCGAGGGTGGGTGGTAACGCTCAGATCAAATCGATGAAGAAAATAGCCGGTACACTTAAGGTTGACCAGGCCCAGTATCGTGAACTTGAAGCATTTTCCAAATTTGGTTCCGATCTGGATGCAACAACACTGGCTATTCTTAATAAAGGTGCCAAAAACGTTCAGATTCTTAAACAGCCACAGTATGCACCAATGACTGTTGAAAATCAGGTTGCAATAATTTATTGCGGAACAATGGGTTTGTTAAAGAATGTTCCCACAAGTAAGGTTAAAAACTTTGAAAGTGAATTTCTCGAGTTTATGGAACTTAAACACCGCGATGTGCTTGACAGTCTTCGGGATGGGATCCTTAACAATGATATCACAAAAACCCTCGAGAAAGTTGCAACAGAATTAGCAATGAAATATCAGGCAGATTAAGACTTCGGGGTTGAATAAATGAACTTTAAATGGCGAATTTAAAAGCAATAAGGATTAGGATAACCTCTGTCAAATCAACGCGACAGATTACTTCAGCCATGAAAATGGTTTCTGCTGCAAAGTTGAGAAAAGCACAGGATAAAATAGTACGGCTTCGTCCATATGCAAACAAATTATACGAGATTCTTGTAGGACTCAATCAGAGTCTGGCAGACTCTGAGATTGAAAACGTATATGGGAGACAATCCAGTCCTGAAAAAGTGCTAATTGTTGTAATCACCTCAAACCGCGGTCTTTGCGGAGCATTTAATACGAATGTTATAAAAGAGACACGAAGAATCATTACCGAAAAATACTCAGAACAATACAAGAACAATAATGTATGGCTTCTGCCAATCGGTAAGAAGGGATACGACTTCTTCAGAAAGCTTAAAATTAACATGCTTCAGGATCAGAATAATCTACTTCACGATCTTACATTTGATAACGTTGCCGGTGTTGCAGAACAGGTAATGAAGAGTTTTACCCTGAAGGAATTTGACAGAATAGAACTCGTGTATAACCAGTTTAAAAATGCAGCAGTTCAGATCCTTACAAATGAACAATTTCTCCCGGTAAGTACAATTACGGAAGGAAAAACAGCTCTGGCTCCGACAGATTACATATATGAACCAACCCAGGAGGAAATAGTTAAGGAACTTATTCCGAAATCCCTTAAAATTCAGTTCTATAAAGCGATACTTAATTCTTTTGTAGCGGAACATGGAGCCAGAATGACATCAATGCACAAGGCAACTGACAATGCAACAAGCATGATTAGGGATCTTACCCTGCAGTACAACAAAGCAAGACAGGCGACAATAACAAACCAGATACTTGAAGTTGTAAGTGGTGCTG